>JANQRV010000072.1 GCA_028284395.1 Saprospiraceae bacterium | reverse complement strand
GGACGACGTTTTCTACGTATTCATGGTCGCCTCCGGAAATGAAGATTTTTTGCCCCTTGATCCGATAGGATCCGTCGGCATGGGGGGTTGCGGAGGTCAATACATCCGACAGAGAACTGCCAGCTTGTGGTTCGGTCAAGCACATCGTGCCACCCCATTGGCCGGACTGCATTTTGGGAACGAAAGTATCCTTGAGTTCCTGGCTGCCGAATGATACAATCAAAGCTGCAGCCCCCATAGTCAGGCCGTAGTACCCAAGTACGTGATTGTTGGCGGCTTCCAAAATAAAAGTGCCGGCCGTATGGACGGGAAAAGGCATTTGGAGACCACCTTCTTCCAGGTCAAAAATGGTTTGTAGTAGGCCCAGTTCCGCAGCCTTTTCGATGGCTACTTTGATCTGGGGGTGCACGACAATTTTGCCATCTTTATAATGGGCAGGTTGCTCATCCATTTCCCGAAAATAAGGATACAGATCTTGGTCTGCGAAATCTTTAATGGATGAGAGGAAGATTTCGATGGAAGCCCGGTCGTAGTCTTCAAAATGGGGGTTGG
Source organism: Saprospiraceae bacterium (assembly GCA_028284395.1). Lineage (GTDB taxonomy): Bacteria > Bacteroidota > Bacteroidia > Chitinophagales > Saprospiraceae > JANQRV01. The sequence goes on along the minus strand of JANQRV010000072.1, from coordinate 29,503 downwards.
TCAGCAGTTGCTCCAGCTCATGCACATCATAGAGCAAGAACCGTAGCGTGTTCATGTCAACATATTGATCTGCCATCTTCGTTGGTTTCTGTCTTTCGGTGAAAGTCGCTTGAATTAATAGACCTCAAATAATCCTGCTGCTCCCATGCCACCCCCTACGCACATCGTACTGACGACGTATTTTGCACCTCTTCTCTTACCCTCGATCAAGGCGTGAGCCACCATTCGGGCGCCACTCATTCCGTATGGGTGTCCAATGGAGATGGCGCCACCATTGACATTGAGAATTTCATTGGGTATGCCTAGCCGGTCTCGACAATAAATGACCTGCACGGCAAAGGCTTCATTGAGTTCCCATAAGTCGATGTCGTCCATTTTTAATCCGTGTGCTTTGAGCAGTTTTGGAACAGCAAATACCGGTCCGATTCCCATTTCATCGGGTTCGCAGCCAGCTACGGCAATACCGCGATAAGCACCCAAAGGTTCGAGGCCTCTCTGCTCGGCTAACTTGCTATCCATCAATACACAAGCGGAAACGCCATCGGATAACTGGCTGGCATTACCCGCGGTGATGGTCCCTCCTTCAATGACCAACCTTAAATTGGCCAGACCTTCCATGGTGGTTCCCGGGCGGTTACCTTCATCCTTGGTCAGGGTCACTTCTTCGTAGTGAGATACTTTTCTGGTGACCTTGTCATAAATTGCTTTAGAGGTCGTGACCGGAATGATTTCGTCATTGAATTTACCCGCAGCCTGGGCGGCTGCCGTACGCATTTGACTTTGGTAGCCATACTCATCCATAGCTTCCCGGCTAATATTGTATCTCTTGGCCACTACCTCGGCGGTTTGCAGCATTGGCATGTGAATGTGCGGGTGCATGGCTACTAGGTTCTCATCAATAGCTCTGAAGGAATTATGGTGCTCGTTTTGTACGAGGCTAATCGACTCGATGCCGCCTCCAATTGCCACCTGCATGCCATCGACCATAATCTGCTTAGCAGCGATCGAAATGGCCATCATTCCGGAAGAACATTGGCGATCTACGGTCATTCCACTAACGGTCACGGGTAAACCTCCGGCGAGCGCGGCCTTTCGACCAATATTGAATCCCGTGGTTCCCTGTCCCATTGCACAACCCATGATGACATCTTCTACTTCTGCCGGATCAATCTTCGCTCTCTTAACTGCTTCTTTGATAACCCAACCCGACATGGTAGGGGCTTCTGTATTGTTGAAGGCTCCCCGATAGGCTTTGCCAATTCCGGTTCTGGCGGTGGAGACAATGACAGCTTCTTTCATATGCGGTAACTTTTGTGATTGACAGATTGATCAAACAAACTCCGGCAAGTGTTGGGCAAGCTTGGAGTGCGTTGGAGACAGCTTGCCGAATATAGGAGTATTTCTGAAAAATAAACCAACCAGCGGAGATAAAAAAATCAAATCGCTTAACTTTAGGGCAGACATCAAGAAGTCGTTCCAATCCAAAGATATCTGAATTATGAGCACGATAGAAGGCACCGATTTACGAAAAATTACCGATGGCCGTCAGTACATCGATTCTTTGCGGGGAAGAAAACTAAAGGTCTTTCTCTTTGGTGAGATGGTTGAAGAGCCCGTTGATCATCCTATGATCAGACCGTCGATCAATGCGCTTGCCGCTACCTATGATCTGGCAGTGGAGCAACCTGAATTGGCGTCGGTTGTTTCGCCATTTACCGGAGAACGCATCAGCCGCTTTCTTCATGTTTGCACCAGTGCTGACGATCTGGTAATGCAAAACAAAATGCAGCGGAAACTGGGGCAGAAAACGGGTACCTGTTTCCAGAGATGTGTCGGCATGGATGCTTTTAATGCCCTCTATTCCGTCACTTTTGAGATGGATGAACAATACGCTTCTGCTTACCACCGACGATTCAAAGATTTTTTGACGCTCATGCACCGCGGAAATTTTGTGGTCGGCGGGGCCATGACCGATGTGAAAGGAGATCGAGGGCTTCCTCCACATTTACAACAGGACCCCGACTTATTTGTGCGCGTGGTAGAACGGACGGCAGCAGGCGTTTACATCAGTGGGGCCAAGGCCCATCAGACGGGGTGCATCAATTCACATTACATGGTGGTCATGCCGACCATGAGACTCGGAAACCGGGATAAGGACTATGCCATCGTTGGTGCCGTACCGGTAGATGCCCCAGGCATCACCTATATTTACGGTCGCCAATCCTGTGATACGCGCAGTATGGAAGGAGGAGACATCGATGTGGGCAATGCTCGCTACGGTGGTCAGGAAGCCATGGTTATTTTCGATCGTGTCTTCATTCCATCCAAGTATATTTTTATGGATGGCGAGTACGATTTTGCGGCCATGTTGGTAGAGCGGTTTACCACCTATCACCGGCGTAGTTACGTTTGTAAGAGTGGGGTAGGGGATGTATTGATCGGTGCTGCTGCTGCCGTAGCGGAGATGAATGGCGTTACGAAGGCTTCCCACATCAAAGACAAACTCATTCAGATGACTCACCTCAATGAGACGATTTATGGAACCGGCATTGCCTCTTCTTACCAGGGGTATCCCACTAAATCCGGTTGTTATCTGTGCGATGAAATGCTGTCGAATGTTTGCAAGCATCACGTAACCAAAATGCCTTATGATATTGGTCGTTTTGCGCAGGATTTAGCTGGTGGTCTGGTAGCTACCATGCCTTCAGAAAAAGATTTGAATCATCCTGAAATCGGCGCATTGCTACAAAAGTATCTCCGGGGAAAAGCCGACTTCACAACGGAAGAGAGGGTGCGCATGCTCCGGCTCATCGAAAACATGACGTTGGGACGAAATGCAGTCGGTTACCTCACGGAGAGCATGCATGGCGCTGGCTCACCGCAGGCACAACGCATTCAAATTGGTCGGATGATGCAATTGGAATACAAAAAGCGGTTGGCCAGGATCTTGGCGGGAATCGAAACGGAAAATGAGAACGGCACCGTCATAGAAGAACTGACGGGATATTTTGCCCGGGTCTTTAAATTGGTCTAATTGGTTCTTTTGTTACGCATTTCTGCTCTTCTCATGGGCATTCCATCAATGAGAGCAAAAAGCTTTTCCGTCGTCAAAAGATCATTTTGGCGGAGTTTAACGCCACCGTCCAAGCCGATTAAAACAACTTCAAACGGTGCCTTGGTCTTTTTCAAAGAATGATACAATGCGGTAGAGCAAGTTGCTTCCTTTTGGCGCTCGGAGCGGATCCGAGCACTTTGGGGTGTCAATTCAAATAGCACCATTTTCCGCTCTTCCAATCCCTCGGCGTGTCTTTGTAAAATCTGGAATTGTTCCATCAGTAGGGGAGCATCCGCTTCGTCCGCAAGTACCAGCAGAAGCCGATCCTGCCAGCGATGGCGAGACAGATCCTGTGCTTGCAGATTTGACATGATCAGGAGCATTAGCAGTGCCACACTTAGTTTTATTATTCTCATGAAAGTGAAACAGACGTAAACCGAAAGTGTTCCAGGCAATTCAAGAAGCACTGATTTTTGTTGCAATCTCTTCGGAGTCGGTATATATGGTACCCAAAATGCCGCCTAACTTATAGTTATCAAAGCCGACGAAATACAAACCGGCAAAACGGCCTTCCCCCACCTTGTACTTAGGCAAGTCGAACCGGTCCAGTAGTCCTTTAGTATCTTCCATAAAATCGTTGATCTGGGCCTTGTAACCGGTGGCGAGAATAATGTGGTCAAAATCCAATTCCACTCCATTTTTGAATGATGCACCTCCCGGTGTCAAACGTACTATGTCGGGCAATATCTTAATCTTCCCGGCTTTGATCTGTGCCGCAGTTCCTATGTCTACGATCGGGGTTTTTCCCGTTTCTCGCAATTGAACTGCCGGATGAACCTTAGACATGGGTAAGCCGTATTTGGAGAGGTCGCCAATGACCATTTTCCGGATCTGAGTACCCAGCCAATCGCCAATGCCAAAGGGAATCTTCGCCAACTTTTTAGCCGTGACCTGCACCGGCCGGCCAAATACATCACGGGGCACCATGCTAACCGGACTCCTGACGCTAACGTAGGTATCGATGCCGTGCTCACTGAGGTCGAGTGCGATTTCGGCTCCGGTATTGCCAATTCCGACGACCAGTACCTTAGATCCCACGAAGGGTTGTGCGTTCTTGTAGGACCTGCTGTGGGTGATGATGCCTTGAAATTTTTCCTGGCCTTCCCAAGTTGGAATATGAGGGATGCGATTGACCCCGGTAGCAATGACTACATGTTCCGCCTCTATTTGTTGTCCGCTGGCTGTACGAACGGTCCATTGATCACCGGATGGGGCGATCGACTGAACTTCCGTTTCAAAATGGGGCTGAATTTGGAAGTGTTGAGCGTACTGATTCAGATAATCCACTACCTGCTGACGAGTGACATAAAGTGGGTACTCATCCGGGAAAGGCAGGTGTGGTAAATGAGATAATTGTTTCACCGTATGGAGGTGCAGCCGATCGTAGTGGTTTTTCCAAGACCAACCGATGTGCTTCGTTTTTTCCAGTATTTCAAAAGGCAGCCCTTTTCTTTGGAGGCGACCGGCGACCGCCAATCCCGCCGGACCCGCTCCGATAATCAGTGTTTGGGTAGTGGAAGGTAACATGGTAGTGAAGGATTTTTTGTAAATTTAAATAGCTTCAAAACAGCCTGTTAAATTTAACAATAGAATTCAAACTGCTGCAGCCTTTTCTTTTTTCCAGCGGAAAGAGGTCTTTGTACGACCAAGGTGGCACTTGCTTTTACCGGTGACAGCTATTCGAATTTTCTTAATTTTAAGCAGATGATAAGTCAGTCTGATCATCTGCTGAAGAAAACAATACCATTTCAAAAATACATGAGAAAACAACAACAAGTTTTGCGAACCGTAGTACGACTTATCTTGTATTTACTGGCTACTTTACTAATCGCCGGGATGGTTGCTTACTTTTATTTTACGGAACCATTTTTTGTGAAAGAGCCCGATCTAAGAGGCAACCTAGAGGAAGCGTCACTAAACTATTTTGGACATACCAGGACTTTTCATACCTATGTGCCGGAATTTCTTTCCGGGAATCCGGATCTGATCTTCGTTTTGCACGGGTCGATGAGTAGTGGTCTGGAAATTCGCCGGCAAATGGCTTATGAATTCGACCGGATCGCCGATGAGGGAGATGCGGTGATCGTCTATCCCGACGGATATGAGAAACATTGGAATGACTGCCGGGCGGCAGCCGATTACGCGGCGAACAAGCGAAAAATCGATGACATCGTTTTCATGCAGAAAATGGAGAAACAATTGGCCGCTTCCATGCAAACTCAATTTCGGCACCGCTTTGCGGTCGGCCTTTCCAATGGTGGCCACTTGGCCTACAAATTGGCGATGGAAGTACCTGAATGGATTACTGCCGTGGCAGCTATCTCTGCAAATTTGCCCGCCCCGGACAACAGTGATTGTGACCCCAAAGGACAACCCGCTGCCGTATTGATCATGAACGGCACCAAAGATCCCATCAATCCTTACAACGGAGGAGATGTTTCTTTGTTTGGCCTGTTGGCTTCGCGCGGAAATGTGTTGCCCACCTGGGAGACTGCCGATTACTGGTTGCGCCTCGCCAATCTGGACTCGGAGCCCGTTACCAAGAAATTGGAAAACATCAATGATCGGGATGGTTCCGAGGCCTATTACTCCATTTGGGAAACACCCGGCAGTTTGCCGGTCGTCCTGTATACAATTGAAGGAGGCGGACACACCATTCCACATCCCAGAAGTAGGTTGCCGCGGTTGCTGGGAAAGACCAATAGAGATATCAACGGCCCAAAGGAAATCTGGAAGTTCTTCATGAAAGTAGCTAAGGCAAAAAAAAGCAAGCCCAAAGAATGAGCTTGCTGATGTGAATTCACGGTTTTTTAACCAATTTATTAATCGTCAGTAAGTGTATAAGTGATCGTCAGGGTATTGGCCTGATCGAAATCTATGCTGGCAACAGCATCTGCGTCACCCGATAACTGGAGGGCATACGTGAGCTGATGGCCGTAATTTTCCCCATTTTCAGTATAACAGCTGCCAATGGCGGTAACGAGGTCAGTGGCAGTTCCATCGAGCTTGATCTTACCCACCGGAGTCCCCATCGTACCTTCTCCGGTAGAAACTTTAGCCGCCGAAACATAAAGCTCCATCCCTTTCGGAACGCTGCCGTTGGTAATGGCTACCGATACTTTTCTGGCGGGTTCAGTAGTAGAACCGACAACCGATGAGTAGTTGAGCCAAAGACTATTGTCCGTTGCATTCGAGAAATCTAGGAATTCTCCGGCCTCGGTTGGCGCTTCCGGTGCCAGCGTTATGCTGTTATTGGCCGGCTCAATATCGAGCAAAGCCACCTCCGGAATCTTGACGGCAACATCGTGCCCATCGGCATTCTTGTCTTGTGCGGAAATCTGAGTAGCGAACGTAGAAAGCAGAACGACTGCGAGGATTGTTTGGATCTTCTTCATAATTAAGGACATTTTAAACAGGTTTAATGAATTTCGTGCTGCTCAAGTGTCCTTTGTATGATGTTTTGTTTAATGTGTCCACTACAAAAGTGATTCCAATTTTGAATTTTGGCCGAAAAAATTCATTTTTTTCCGTGTTTTCTTCTTTATCAGCGCTTTTTTTCGCTCTGCAAACGATTGCGTATTTGCTAAATAATAAAATTTAGTGGATATTCAGGTGGCCAAATTTATATTCTGAAAAAAATAACCGTAAAAGGTATTATTGTTAAGATAGGGCTTCTTTCCCAAACATTTGCACGATTTTCCTAACCAAATTGTAGTGCTTATGTTCCATCAACTTTTACCCATTGCTTCCTTGCGCCGGCAAGTTTCCCTCCCTTTATTGGTAATGTTGGCCCTCTTGTTGGTCGGCTGTTCGATTTCGAATGAGGATCCCGTTGAAATCGTATTTGCTTTTGGTCCGGATGACGGAGTCGGGACCATCCAACCGCTCATCGATCAATTCAATGAGGCGAACAAAGGCCAAATTCATGTATCGTGGAAACAAGGGTCGCGATTTTCAGATGCCTTTTATCATGAACTAAAGGCGGAGTTCGAATCCGGAGAACCACAATTTGACGTCGTGGGCACGGATGTCATTTGGACCCCGACCTTTGCTTCAAAGGAATGGGTTGAAGATCTGACCCAACGGTTTTTCGACAACCACAATCCCTCTGATTACTTGGAGACGGCCATGGAGTCTGTTTCCTATCAGTTTAAAGTATGGGGAATGCCTTGGTTTACGGACGCCAGTATGCTCTATTATCGAAAGGATCTTCTGAGAAAGAGCGGCTTCGCTTACCCACCCGCTACTTGGGACGAAGTCATCGCCATGTCCCGGAAGATTCAAGAAGATGGAGGTGCCGAGCACGGCTATGTATTCCAAGGTGCAAAATACGAAGGGGGCGTGACCAATTTATGTGAATTCATTTGGAACGCAGAGGGCGACATCTTGCTTGGTGATCTATACGTTGCCGCTACCTTTGATGTTGATCCAATCGATTCGGAAGTTGTGGTCATCGATAGCGATGCCTCCCGCCGGGGGCTTGAAGATCTTGATAAGTTGGTCAAAAGTGGGGTTGTTCCGACCGACATCAATACTTTGCGAGAGAAAGAAGCGGCAGCGTATTTCAGCCAAGGAAAGGCGGCGTTCATGAGATCGTGGGCAAGTTCTTTCGGGTACATTGTCGGAGAAGACTCCAGGGTTTCTTCCGATCAGATTGGGTTGACGGCTTTGCCGACCAGTGGACGAAGAATGACTCCTTATAGTTGTCTCGGCGGTTGGAACCTTATGATCAGCGTGTTTTCCAGTCCGGAAAAGAAAGAAGCAGCGTGGAAATTCATCGATTTCATGACCAACGAACAATCCCAGAAATACCGAGCAGTGAAAGGTGGGTACCTTCCTAGTCTTCGAAGCCTGTATCAAGACCATAACTTTTTGAGGAAAGCCCCGGTTGCCGATTTCGCACGCCAGGTGATACCCGTCTGCAAAGAGCGTCCGAGATCTCCCTATTACATGGAAATGTCGCCCGTAATTTCCCATGCATTTTCCAGACTTCTGGCAGGGCAGTGGAATCCGGCGGAAGCCGTCGAGGACCTAGACATCAAATTGTCGGAAATCATTGATCGGCACCAAAGTGAAGTTGCTACGAATTGATCTACCCCGGAAATGGCCCCTCTAGTAAAATAGGGCCATGCATCTAAACCCCACGATTGGAAGCGCCAACATCGGTGCTCGGCGCTTCCAATCCAATGATCAATCGAGCGTAACTTCCTCACTGCGCTGAAAACCCAACCGATGGGCGACGGCCTTGACGGAGCTACCTTCCGTCCGAAGAAACGGGCCGTTATATACCATCCAAGATTCAGGCTCCTCCGCCCCTTCCCAGATCTTGTATCCAATGGAGGCGCCTTTCGTTGCGGAAGAGATGCGTACCTGATCCTTTTCCTGTTGTACAACGGGATCGGCAGTTATGGGCTGTGTACCGTCGGGCCATATTTTCGCCATCAACTCCGACTCCGGTATCAGTCCGGTATCCCAAAAAGAATTTACCCAACGGTCGCACTCTGCACTTAATTCCGCTAACTTGTCGGCATACCGTGGATCTTTTGAAATATCTTTTATTTCATGCGGGTCCGATTGCGTATCAAAAAGTTCTTCATTGGGTTTGGTTTCGCGAAACCATTGCGATTGCACCTCGTTAAGTTCGCCGGCATCTCGCATTCTCAGCAATTCTTGCATAATGGCCATCTGTTCACGGTAGGCAACAGGGAGATACATTGGTTTTTCCGGTTGATAGTATCGGATGTATTTGAAACGTTTGTCCTTTACCGCTCTGATCATATCGTATTGCTGGTCGAAACGGTCGCCAGCTGCATGAACGTATTGCCGCGGCTCCACGGATTTGTACTTTCCTAAAAAGGCCTGACCGTCGAAATAGTCGAGCGGTTGGATGCCGACCAGGGATAGCATGGTTGGAGCTAAGTCGATAAAATTCAATAGATCATCATTGCGACTACCGGCCATTTGTTTGTTTGGAAAACGAATGATCAACGGCACTCTCAGGCCCGAATCGTAGCATAACCGCTTCATTCTTGGCAATGGGCCGCCGTGATCGGCATACCAGAATATGATGGTACTTTCCAGTAGCCCTTCGTCTTCCAATTCCTGGATCAATTCACCCGCCATGTAATCCATCATGCGTACGTTCGAATACATCCGACGGACATCTTTTTGGCCCACTTTATTGTCGGGCAAATACGGAGGTACCGGCACCTTAAGATTCGGGTCCACCCAAAGGGAGTCCTCGGCTCTGGACCATATTTGGGATTCATGCGTGACGCCAATGTTGAAAATGGCAAAAAATGGCTGTCCTTCTGCCCGGTTGCGCCAGTGTGCGTCGCGACTACTTTCGTCCCAGGCCGTAGGTGTTTTCTTAAACTGGTAGTCTTCTTTTGAGTTGTTGGTGCAGTAGTAACCCTGTGCCCGCAAATATTCGCTGAACATTCTCACCTCCGGACCGGGCATTGCTTCGTGGGGTGGGATACCTTCCGGCATTAACCTCCCTCCGGTCCGCATGTGATTGGCGGCGATGTGAGTTGGGTACATGCCGGTTGCGATGGCTGCCCTACTGGGAGCACAAACACCGGATGGCGAGTAAAAATGGTCGTAACAGATGCCTTCAGCCGCTAATCTACTAAGGGTAGGTGTTTCAATGGTCGGATCGCCAAAGTCAGGAATATAGGGGCCTAAATCCTCAGTCACAATCCAGACAATGTTGGGCTTTTCCGGCAATTTGATCTCCTCCCGACCTTCGGGTTGTGCATCTGTAGTAGTCGATTGCTGGGAGGGTTGGCAACTAGTGGTTAGTAATAACACGACTAGGTGCCAATACAATACTTGTTTCATGGTAGGTGTTGGATTTCGTTTTAAATATTGTTGGTGCTTGGAATGTTTCTGGTTCGAATGGTTCGAGATGTTCGAGATGTTTGAATTGTTCCTACACCTCGAACGGCTCAAACTCGGAACAATTCAAACCCCGAACCATTCGAACCTCGAACCATTCAAACTTCAAGATACAGCTTTTGTCCTAATACAACAGCTCGTAATACTCCTCCAGCATCCGTTTGACCGAAAATTGGTCTTTGGTGTCGATGATACTGGCTTGCATCATGCTGATCCACTTCTCGCGATCGTTGTAATAAGTTGGTATCACCTCTTCCAACAATACTTTATAGAGGGCATTGAGGTCGTGTTCGTATTGCTCGTCAAAGCTGTCGCTTTCGAATGCATCGCCGAACTGCCAGCCATTCACGCCGTGGTTACACGCTTCGGGCCACCAACCATCGAGGGTACTGAAATTCAATACACCATTCATGGAGGCCTTCATACCGGAAGTACCGCTGGCCTCTTTGGGGCGACGAGGGTTATTTAACCAGACGTCCGAACCTCTTGTGAGTTGAGCGCCAATGGTCATGTCGTAGTTTTCCAGGAATACCACTGAATTGGGGAACTGGCGGCTTTTCTGGACCAAGCGATAAACGATTTCTTTACCGTTGTCGTCCAGTGGGTGGGCACGGCCGGAAAATATGATCTGGACCCTGCCGTCAGCCAACAGTGGGTCAATGACTTCCGGCCTGGTGAAAATTAGATCACTTCTTTTGTAGGGAACAGCACGACGAGAAAACCCGATGAGCAGTTTGTTTTCGTCTAATTGTACCCCATTGCGTTCTTTTACGAAGTCGATGAGATTGCGCTTATTGTACTGATGGCGCTCCCATAAGTTGGTGCGATCCTCTACTGCATCGAGTATCCCCTGATCCACCCAGGTAGGTAGGTGAACACCATTGGTGATGGCTTCAATCTTGGATTTGTCTTTCACACTCTTCCACATTTTATTGGCCGTCTTGCCGTGTAACTGCGCAACGGCATTGGAGTTGCGGGAAAGTCGAAGTGCACCAACGGTCATATTGAACGGCGAACCTCCCAGTTCTTCCAATTGTGCTGCATTCATGGAGAGGTTTGCTCCCATATACATGATCCGGTCGATCGGATGAGACTCGTTACCTTGAATGACTGGGGTATGCGTTGTAAAGACAATTTTTTTCCTAACCTTTTTGACAGCTTTCTTAAAGGACTCCTCTTTTTTCATTTCTTTTCTCAGCAGTTCGAAGCCGGCAAACAGGGCGTGTCCTTCATTGAAATGATATACGTCTACTTTGATACCGAGTTTTTTGAGGGCTTTAACCCCGCCGATACCCAACACGATTTCCTGGGCAATGCGTTCTTCGCCGAACCAACCATACAATTGCCCCGTCGTCCAGGAGTCGGGGTTGTTGGGTAGGTCGGTATCTAGTAGGTAGAGTGGTGCATTGTCAAAAGCAGTGCATTTCCACACTTTACAGCGAACCGTGGTGCGCCGAATCTCTACTTCTACCGTTACACCAGTATCTTCGAGGAATTCGTCGTAGTTGTAGTTGTGAAAAGTGTCATATGGGCGTCCGTCAGGACCGATCATTTGATCGGTGTACCCCTGCTTCCATTTAATACCGATGCCGACGATCGGGAAATCATAACTCTTGGCACCTTTGAGATAATCGCCGGCCAGAATGCCTAAACCGCCGGCGTAAATCTTGAAATCGGACTGAAGACCGTATTCCATAGAGAAATAGGCTACTTTCGGGAGATCTGTCTTGTTTTTTGCCATTTACCGTATAATTTAATTTTGGACCTAATTTTGGGAAATACCTTTATGGGTCGACTTAAGTTGTGGAGCTGATTTTAATGAGGCACAAATGTAAATAAAATGGAGGAAAAAATCATTTTTCATGGAGTCCAAGAGCTTGCCGGATTTTCTTGGGTAGTTTTTCAGCGACCAGGCGATGAGACTGCCGGGCGTAGTGATGCCATTCTCCATCGACAATTCTCCTGATGTCATCGACGTAAACCCAGTGGTACCGAGCCAGGTATGGAGCGGGTTTGAAGCCTTCTCTTTCTACCAGGTCATTGAAGTCTTTTTCCGGAACTTTGAATGATGCAGGTGTCGGATCTTTTTCCAAACCGATGGTGAGAAACATTTTATTCCCAACGCAGAAACACAGGTCGTTTTCCCATTTGATGTCCTCGGTCGTGGCTTTAAGTTCTAAGCAAATCTGTTGGATTCTTTCGATGGTCATAATAGTTGTGTCGTTATGCCTACTTCCTTTTATACTTATGGTGTTTTTCAGATATCGCCTAAACATGGAGAAAAAAACGGCTCTTAGAAAACAGTTTCGGAACGAGTGCTTGGTCCGACAAATTTGCGTAGATAAACTTTGGGTGTAGTGTATCTGGCCCTTACTCGCTCCGCCAACCCTTCCACCCGAAATTGACTTTTATGGCATTGCATGGATGTAATCGCCGCCTCCAGGTCCTCTTCTCCGAATGAAATCTCGGTCGTCATGTAACTGGGATCGACACCCCGGAGGATCCTGGAAGTATCATTTTCGATCAAGTTGGCCGGTGTCCCATAATAATAAAGACTGGCCGGTTTTCCCCATTTTTTGCTTAGAAAAACACTGGAAACCGTTGCTCCAATCAGTCGATGATCCATGTGATTGGAGCCACCATCCGGACCGAAAGTAAGCAGTACATCCGGCTGTAATTCGGTAATGAGTTGATGAACTTCCCGAATTAAGGCTCGAGCGTGAGGCATATGACCATCATAGCCTTCTCCGGCTCGAAGCTGATCGTGATAATCGAGGTGGATCAGTTCTACTCCGAGCGCATTGGCAGCGCATTTCAGTTCTTCTTTCCTTATGGCTACCAAGCCATCGCCGGCTTCCAAACCAGAAAAGTCATTAACGCCCAAACGACCATCCGTGGCTATGACCAGGTAGACCTTAACTCCTTCGCGTACGTAGCGGGCAAGCATTGGGGCAACGGTCGATTCATCATCGGGATGTGCGAAGATGGCCATCAGCGATTTATTCGTCAATGTTACCGAAGCGGGCGTTCCTTCCGTAATCGATTCTGCGTTGGGGTTGGTACAGGTCAAGGAAAGTAGGAGGATGACTAATAATATTGGGCCGCGAGAGTTTTTCGAGCAATTCATAAGTGGTTTTTACTTATGGTTTAGGAAGGGTCTTTTCAAAAACGATGGTGCCGAACTTATCCGGCTGATGAAAACTGCCCTGGGTGGGTGACCAGGCTAAGTATTTGAGTGGCGATTGATCCTGATTGATCCGATAGAAATTGATTTTCCATTGGTAGTTGTCTAACTGGTCGGCGGAAAAATCGGCTTTTAATTCCCGGAAAGGGAGGGCTATTTCCACCGTCCATTTTACATCTTCGTCGTTTCTTTGATTGACGGAGCCGTCTACAGAAACGGCCGTCTTGATGCCGTTGAGGTTGAACTTCAAGGTCTCTTCTATATCAATGTTGACCGGATCGACGATGTAGCTGTCGTACAACACATTTTTTGGCGACACTTCGATTTCGACGTAATTATCTGGTTCCTGGTCCGTGTCGATGAACACTTCCACTGCTTCCTCTTTCCAGAGATATTCATCTCGCTTTGTGAAACTACTGTGAATATCTCGGTCGAAGCAGGTAAAAGCGATGTATAGGTTGTTCTGATCGTGACAGACCTGTACATAGGACTGGTAGGCTTTATCTGAAACCGTCTCCGTCGTCAGACTGTTTTTTAGATAGATCTTCTTCGCCTGACTGTATGCCGCTTCTTTGAGCTTGCCGTCGATTTTTAGCGGTTTGGTAACCGGTTTGGAGCGGATAATCCTGGGCTTCCGTAACATGGGAAACAACTGTCGAATGGTTCCATCGTCCGGTTGCCGTCCGTATTCGCAAATTTCGAAGGCTTCCGCATTTTCGACCGTTGCTGCCAATTCTTCACCGTACCATTTTTCCAGGGCGCTACGAACTTCTTCTTTGATGGGGCGCTGCCGGACTTTTGCCAACCACTTTTTTCGTTCGACTGGGTCTGTCGGAACCTGGTCCAGAATGCCCATGGTCCAAGGTAGCCACTCATAGAACTGAGATTCGTGGGCATCGAGCGCATCCACTTTTTTGTCGATGATCGGATCGATGTTAACGGCAATATCCGGTTCGAAGGGATTGGGCTTTTGAAATCGATCCTGGCAATAGAGGAACACCGGATTTTTTTTCAGGGGCGGAGTGTCTGAAGCAACATTTGGTACAATTACCATGTAGGCTGCATCTTGGACCACTAGACCCGTATTGCGGTGATCCGGATGGTAGTCATTCGGGCGCGGCAGGATGACCACATCGGCTTTCCAGCGGCGGATTCTCCTAATGACCTGCAGACGTACCTCCAGGGAAGGCACCAATTCGCCGTCGTGATTATCGAGGACTTCATACTCGGCGATGCCCATGCGTCGGGCTACTTCTTGGGCTTCGGCCCTTCTTCTTTTGGCAAGTGCGCCGCCGCCCATAGTCTGGTGTCCTGCATCTCCATTGGTCAAGGAAAGAAATTTAACCTGGTGGCCCATCTTTGCCCATTGGATTGCGGTACCACCGGCACAAAGATCACAATCATCGGGATGGGCTCCGATGACGATGATGCGCAATGGTTCAGTTTGGGCAATAGTCCGGGGCAAATGCAACGCCAGAAATAACACGGAGACCAAAGAGTACAAAATTCGGCGGTAAGGGAAGGTAGTGGCAAACATACTTGTTGATTTTCGTTTTACCCAAATTTACTGTTTTTCCCTTACAAGCCCTCTACCGTAACCTTAACAAATTGTGTAGCGATGAAAGTGCTCTGGCCTAGGTCGCTAATCGATGACCGGCAAACCACTAGGCACTCTTCTGGGTATGATCCTGGCTATCTCTGCCGCTCCTTCGTCAGTCAAGGCGTGGAGGAAGGAAAGCAAATCTTTCATTTCTCCCTTGCTCAAATCCTGTTCCGGCTTCAATTGATCATCAATGTTTTTGATCAGACGCCTGATCAACTGGTTTTCGTCGGCAAAGGTGGGTTGTAACTCCTCGGGCAAATCACTGGTATCGAATTGTTGCAGATGCTTTTCCGGATTTAAATGATGTGCAATGACTTCTTCGAGCGATTGATAGGCTCCATTGTGCATCCAGGGTCCGGTCAAGGCTACATTCTTCAAGGGGGGAGTTCTGAAAGCAAAAAGATCTTCCTTTTTACCTGTCTCCGCGTATCTCCCTACATCAATGGGCCGGGCATTGCCCTTCCCGGGACCAATTTGCGGTACACCAATATTATGCGATTGTTGGTCGGTTAAGAGTGGTCCGGTATGGCAGGTAGAACAATTGGCCTTACCGTAAAACAGTACGGCTCCTCTTTTTTGAGCCTTATTGAGTGCTTTGGAATTGCCGGCGAGGTATTGGTCCCAAGGGCTGTCGTTCAGTGTGAAGGCGGCCATTTCAAAAGCTGCAATGGCATTGGCAGCATGTTGAAAACCGAGGTCTTCCAGTGCGATGTCCGGATAAACAACTTTAAACAGCCTTCTATATTTGGGGTATTCCAAAATCCTCATCATGAGCCGGTGCCAAATGATGTGTTCTGAAGCGGGGCTGATCAATGCAATTTCGTTAGGCTCACCGAATACATCCCGGTCTCCTGCTTCACCCCTCATCTCATCTCTCGAAGTGACCGGGAACATGGCCTGTACCGCTAAAAGGTTTTCCAGACCTTCCGGCAACTTCTCGTCGGCTGGGGAAACAAAGCCTTCCTCGGGTGATCCCGAAACCCGGCTGTCCCAAAACATCGTATGCCATTCTTTAGCACCGCGATTGAAGACATCCGGAGAGTTTCGGGGTACTCTTTCTCTATCCTCACCCATAATTCGCTCTTTTCCCAATCCCTTTCCACCAACACCAATCGGCAAGGCAATGGCATCGGCCGAAGCCAAAGCAGGATGGTGGCAGGTAGCGCAGGAAACGTCCTTGTTACCGCTCAACAATTTATCAAAAAACAGTAGCCTTCCCAATTCCACTTTTACGGGGTCCTGGTTTGGGATGGCTTCCGGTGCAACGATGTTTTTTTCTTGGATGAGGTGCTGCAATTGGTCGTCCAATTTTATAGTGGTGAAACCTAGGATTAGGAGGGGTATTGCGATGTAGGTTGTTAGGTTTTTTGGTTTCATGGTATTTTAGGTTTGAATTGTTTGAAAGGTTTGAATGGTTCGAGGTGTTCGAGATGTTCGAACATCTCGAACACCTCCAACTAGTCTTATTTTTCAACATCATCAGAATCCGGAAGTGGGACAAACAGCTGAACATGGGTAACCGTGCCGAAAGGGCCAGGCAAAACACCGTAGGTAATGCCGTCGCTGTGATAGGCAATGGCCAGCAGGCTCATCAATTGGTTATCGGTTAGTTGCAGGCAGTTTTCGAATCGGATTTCGAGGGTTGCCTTTCCGTCTGCATCGGTTGTGAAAGCAGATTGCGAGCCATCGCGATCTCCAATTGGTAGGTCCAGAATGCCGGTGAAAGGTTCAGTAGGTGGTTTGGCCATGAAGGAATGCCACATCGTGTAGACCGCGTTTGGTGCGAGGTTCTCAAAGGTAGCGCTTAGCACGCCCCACCCATCTTCACAGGTATAGTTGGCGGTTCCTTTAGCGCTCAACCATTGGCGAAGTGTGATGCCAAGGCTTTTTCCTTTTTGATAAGGGCCTACTTCGGCTGCGGAAATTGGGTTGTGGGTCTGTGCTTCTTTAGTGGCGAATACTTCGCTGTCGAGGTATTTCTCCCGCTCTTGCGGCATAACGCGATAAACCATGCCGGAGCCCGGAAATTTTTCGACAAAGACATCTTGTTCGATCATTCCTGCCTTCAGGTGATCAACGAAGGTCAATTCAATGGGAGTGGTTTGTGCTTGTGCAGTGAGTGATACGAAGAAGATGGCTGTGACCAGCAAGGACAAGTTTTTCATGTAAGATTTCATAATGGTTACGTTTTCAAATGGATTAAAGTGAATGACGACTCAAATTTGTGGGGAAATCAGAAGATATCCAGGGGGATTTGATTGGATTCACTCATTTATTGAGTGAATAGAACCGGATGATGAGTTTGAAAATTAAGGCATGGAACTATCGCATCAAATACGCGAAAAGGTCTCGGAGGTCCTGATTTGAAAGGCCGTCCAGTAATCGTTCAGGCATGATGGAGACGGGCTGTGCCTGCATCTCCAGGATCCGTTCGGAGGGGATTTGTACAATTTGGTCATTCAACAGTCGCAATTCAATCGTAAGGGCCGAACGTTCGGCGATGCGGCCCGCCAGATGTTGTCCGTCTTTGGTGGTGACGAGATAATTGACAAAACCTTCCCGAATATCAGCGTTAGGATCGATGGTATGCAACAACAGATAATCTAGATTCTTCCTTTCGTAGCCGGTTAAGTCAGGCCCGATATGGCCACCTGATCCAAATAGTTGGTGGCAAAGCCCACAGGAGGCATCGAAGATCGGTTTTCCCTTGTCCGGCCGACCGGGGGCGGCAGCGATCACCTTTTTAAGTCGATTGATCGATCCTTGCTTTTCAACGGAAGTCACCGGATGGAGCTCCGGCCATAAATCGTATGCTGCCCCGTCGATTGATTCGTCGTTCAATAACAATAGGCGTTGGGCCTTGTCCAATGGCAGGTCAGAGGAGCTGATTTGTCGGGTCCGGTTGATTTTCTCCAACAAAACCTTTGCCCAATTGGATCGACTTACCAGCAGTTCCAGTGCTGCGGTACGAACGTCGGCGTCGGCGCGGAGACGGTCGGGGTACCATTCCGCGACTTTAACTCCAATGTCTTCATTCGGATAGTTTTGTAGGGCCATCAAAGCGGCTTGGCGCAAAGCAGGGGAGGACTTCCCGGATTCGACTACTTGTAGCAGTGGAGGAACGGCTCCACTTGACTTCACCTGGCCCAGAACTTCGATGTACTCCAGCTTGCGGTTCAATGGTGTATGGGCATCGAGGAGCACTCTAAAAACCTCTTCGAATGCTTGCCCGTTTCCCTGCATTAATTCCATGGCCAAGGTGTTTCCTCCCAATTGCCGCTGGTAGTGCATGGCTGTTTCGCTGATTTCGCCAGGAAGGTCTTCCATGCTCTGGCCACGCAATCCCTCCGATAATCCAGCGAGGAGCGGCTGTGCCCATTGAGCACTGGGAGCGATTTTGAGTAGGGTGGCCGCTGCGTTCAGATCTTCTTGGGTGCCACCCATGACGAAACGCTGCATCAACCGCTTTAACAAAACATTTTGAGCGATGCCCGTTTCCCAAATCTTGGAGTTTTGAAAGAGGTTCAAAACGGCACCATGGTTACCGGCAATCTGGTTTTCCAATGCCCACCAGATTAATAGTGGATTGTGAGGATCTGATCCTTTGGGACTGTTGAGAATAAGTGCCTGTAGTATGGGCAGGGCAACTTCGGCGGTCAATCGCTTGCTGGTGCTGGCCAACTGACTCTTTACCTCCGGATGCTTTTCCCGAGTCGCCACCCATTTTAGCTCTTGGGCTATGGTTTCGGAAACGATTTTCTGATCTCCCAACAATCGTACCGACCAAAGCCTGACAAACGGATCACTGTGTTGTAAGCCGATTTTTGCCAGTGAATCGTTTAGCCCTGCTGATAGATGGATGGCCCAAAGGGATTCCAAGGCAATTTGTCCGGTCTCTTCCAACAGTAGCGGGCGTAATTCCTGGACTGCCTCCGGGTTCTTCCGGTCACCGAATTGCCGCAACGCTTGTTGTCGCAACCAACGATTGGTACTCTTTAGTAAGGCAACCAATTCTGAGGTGGTCATTTTGCTGATGTCCGGGATGCTCTGCGGAGCTTTGTTTCGGGCCTTCAGGCGGTAAATGCGACCGCTCGCCCGATGCCAGGTATCTCTCGGATCGATGTGGGAAAGTCGGCTGTCGTACCAGTCGGCCAGATAAACATTTCCATCCGGCCCGGCCTTGATGTCGACCGGACGAAACCAATGGTCATTTGTGGCTAATATTTTTTCGCGGTCTATGGTCCTGAAGGTGGAGCCTTGGGGTTGGAAATCGCTGACCTGTAAGAAATTGTGTAGAGGATTGATACCAATCAAAGCATCGTCGTATCGCTTTGGTAGACTGCCCCCTCCATACCGGATAAAGGCGTGTGTGAACCGGAGCGGCTTTCCTTCCAGGTCCATATGTGGGAAATAACCAAAACTGTAGGGATTTGTCAGCGCACCGTGTTTGCCCCAGTTCTTTGCGTAATAGGATCCTTGTTTGTAATACTGCCCACGGGATCGGGCTCCATTATGGCCGGAATAAATCCGACCTTTATCATCGATCTCCAGATGGAAAGTATTTCCACCTCCTTCCGCAAAAAGTTCGAAGATTTCGCTTTCTGGGTGGTAGCGCCAAATAGCCTGCCCTTTAAAATGAACATCTTTCGTGACGGAAGAGCTAATGGTAGCAGTAGTTGTACTTCCCTGGGCTCCGTAGAGCCACCCATCCGGTCCCCAACGCAGACTATTGGCGACGGCGTGAGTGTCTTCAAGGCCAAACCCCCGGAGGTGGACGCTGGGAGCTCCATCGGGAAAGCCATCTCCATCCGGGTCAGGGTAGGCCAGTAGATAGGGTGGATTGAGTACCCAGATACGCTGCCGTCCCCAGGTAACCGCGGTGGCAATATTAAGGCCGGTAATGGCATCTCGCGCCTGGTCGAAGCGACCATCGCCATCGGTGTCTTCCAACAGAGTAATCTTATCGGCCCCTTTCTCCCCATCGGGCGGAGGAGTGGGAATCGTGTCAAACTGCGCCCGCAGATGGTAATCATATCCAGTGATCTTCAAGCCGGCAGGGTAGGGGTACTGGCCATACTGGACCACCCAAAGTCGCCCCCGATGATCAAAATTGATCTCCACGGGTTGGTGGACCAGTGGTTCACTGGCCAGCAGCTCCAGGGATAGGTCTTCGGGATATAGAAAGTTTTGCAAAGTTTTTTCAGGAGGTGTCGGCCGGCTGTCGTCGGTTTGGTCGCCCCGGCCCTCAAACGCATTGATGTAGTCCATCACTTCCTTTGAAGCGGCAATTGCTTCAATAGATTGACTTTCGTTGCGGTCCTCAAATTGACAATTTTGACCCAAAAACAGCAAAAAAAGGACAATGAAAAGATGTATTTTTTTCATCGTAACTAGATGGACAAAGTTTTGCAATCCTATGTAAGTTACGAAAAGACTGGTAAGTCCTGATCTTGATCACCTGCCTAATGATAAAATGAATTTTGTTTGTGATCATTTGATTGCGGGCGGCCACCGAAGCTCTTCCGGTATGGCCGGTCAATTCTGATGAAATCTTGAGCGTTGTTAAAGATTGAGCAGAAAGGCAACGACTGTCTAAGGCACATTGGCAAAATAGCAATAGAATGAAATTTTGGAGTGTTTCATTATTTGTCTTTTTGATGTTTGAATAAGAGCAATTAACGTTCCCAATCCGAGCCGTAAAACTGGTTTAACGCTACTTCCAATTGTGGTCGTTCTCCCTCCCGAACACTCATCCCGATCGTCGTTGATTTGGTCTGAGATTTGCGCATGCCGTAGCCAATGATTTCCGTTACCTCTTTTTCGATGTACTTTTCGGAGTCTTCATCGTCCGGGTCGTAATCGCAGTTTGGATAGGAGTATTTGAAGCTGGTTTTGAAGGCTAGGGGGCGGAGTCGGCCTCCTGAATTTCGGAAAAGACCAGGCCTTGCATTAAGGAACTTTACCGACAGTAGGTCGTACTCATCTCCATCGGCACCGGCTTCCGGCAATATTCTAAGAATTCTTTCTCCGAGGTTGGTCACGGAGATTCTGACATCGTATTGATCCCAGCCTTTTTTTGTTTTTCGTTTGTTGGCTCGATAACTCACCTCAAAATTCTCAATGATTTGTTTTTCTCCTTCGGTTAGTTCGAAATATTCCTGGGCGGAAAGTTGTTGCAGTCCAAAAATTGTCATGGCGATGAATAATAAACGATGAATTTTCATTTGAAGCTTTTTTGGTTGAGTGATTGAATGCAGGGTAATAAGAATGTTTTTTGGGGCTAATGTTGTTACTTCCAAAAGTAGGCGAAGAAAACCGGTGTGGTTAGTCAAACGCTGCCGAAAAGTGGATCATTTGTACCAAAACCTAAGCCTGGAAATGGCATATTTGTGCCACTAAATACAGTTGTATATGGAGTAAATGTTTGTAAGTCAATTATATAGTTGTTTCGTTCTTATGACTTGTAGTACAACTACTTCCGCGAGGCAGAAGGAGAAGTTCCGAATTCCTTGGAGAAGGTTCGGCTAAAGTGGGAAAAGTCTTTAAAACCAACCTGGGTAGAAATTTGCCCGATCGGCAGATCCGTGTTTTCCAAAAGACTTTTTGCTTTTTGAAGGCGAAAGCGTCTGATGTAATGGGCGGTGCTTTGCCCGGTCAGGGCCTTTAATTTTCGGTGCAGTTGAGTGCGACTCATAGCAATAGCCCGGCAGAGATGTTGGGTATTGAAAGATTCATCAGCTAGGTGGATCTCCAAGATGTCGCGCAGTTTTTCCAGAAAGATCACTTCTTTTTCAGATATGTTGACACCTTCCGTTCCAACTCCTTCCGATAATCGAGCCTTTAACTTATGGCTGATCCCAGTCAGGTTTTCTAACCTGATGAGCAGTTCATTCTTATTAAAGGGCTTGGTGAGATAAGCATCGGCACCCTGCGCCAGGCCTGTTTCTTTATCGGCTTGGGTTGCTTTTGCTGTTAGGAGGACAATCGGTATGTGACTGGTTGCCTGTTGCTCTTTTAGGTGCTGACAAACTTGGAACCCATCTAATTCGGGCATCATGACATCACAGAGGATGACGTCCGGGATGGTTTCCATGGCTTTCCGGACGCCCACTTTGCCGTTTCGTGCGGTAATGATCCGGTATTCATCTTTGAGGCAGGAGATGATGTATTCGATGACGTCGGCGTTGTCCTCGATGATGAGAACTAAAGACTGCTCTTCGTAGGAAGAGGCATGAGTGTCCGCAGCGTGGTTAGAAATGTTGGGAGAAGCGGACTTGAGAACGGCAGACGATTTGGTTAACGCAGGCTCGAATTGCCGCGAGGCCCGTTGTCGTATGGGTAAGAAAACTTCAAATACGGAGCCTTTGTCGACTACGCTCTTGACTCCGATCCGTCCATTCATTAATTCCACTAATTCCTTTACCAGAGCCAGACCTATCCCCGAACCTCCTTCCCGCCGCGTAGCGGAATTATCTACCTGGTAAAACCGATTAAAGATGTTGGGTAATTGGTTTTGTGGGATGCCGGTACCCGTGTCGTGCACCGCCATTTTAAAAAACTCCCGACGTTTTCCGCGAACTTTTTCGACAATCACTTTAACACTACCGTACTCCGGGGTAAATTTGATCGCATTGGCCAAGAGGTTGATGAGGATTTGTTGTAGTTTGTGTTCGTCGAAGTCCATTTTTAAGTGTTCGACCTTAGAGAAAAAAGCCAAATTGAGCTTTCTGTTTTCGGCGAGTGAATGACACGACTCGGTAAGATATTGGAGGTAGGAGATGATATCGCCATTGACCCAATGAACGGCCAGGGAATTTGATTCGAGTTTGGACAGATCCAATAGTTGATTGACCATGGTGAGTAGACGGTCGCTATTTCGCCGAATGAGGGTCTTGACTCGGTCTTGGTGCTCAATTTGATCCGACATTCCTTGAATGACCGTAAGAGGAGTGCGGAACTCATGCGTGATATTAGTGTAGAACCTGCTCTTAAACTGATCCAATTCCTTGAGTCGATCTGTTTTTTCCTGCTCTACCTGAAGTTGAGTTTGCAATTGCCAGCGCCGGCGTTGATAAAGATAAATGCTTGTCAACACGAAGGAGAAAGTGGCAAAATAAAAAAGATAAGCCCACGAAGTATGCCACCACGGGGGCAGTACGGTAATGGACATGGCGATTTCTTCACTGGGCAACCCTTCGCTACTGAAACCTCTCGCCTTCAGTTCATAAGATCCTGGCGGAACGGAAAGATATTCCGCCATCTGGTTTTCCGATAAGATTCTCCATCGATTGTCATAGGGGTCCAACCGATATTCCGTTCTATTCGAAACTGGATCGGCAAAGTGAAAGTTGCGCATACCAATATTGAAGGTATTGCGGCTATAAGGCAAGACGATGTCTTCTTGTTGGTACAAAGATTGTTGAATGAAGCCGGCGGTATCCCTCATAAAGATTTCAAGATGAGCAAATACAACTTTTGGGGGGCGCTGTGCTTTGGCTACCTCTACATAGTTTTCCGGATGAAAAATGTAGAAACCGCTACCCCAGTTGAAGATGACTTCACCAGCATTTGAATAGCAAACATTGTTAAAGATGTTACCACCGGGCTTATTACCAAATATTTCAAATCGACGGTAGGTGCCATTTTCCGGTTCGAAATGATAGACGTGTTGACCGGTGCCTAGCCATAGCTTCCCCGCCTCATCGCGGATCAGCCAGCGAATGTCCCATTCTGGAAAGTTTCCCTCTTTTGGATTAAAATAGGTAAGAGTTGAATTGTCCGGATTAAAGCAATGTAATCCTCCCTCTTCAGATATAAACCACAGGTTGCCTTTATGGTCTTCGGTCATGTCTAAAACTGCTTTTCCCAGAATGGCCCCACTTTTGCCCGATAGTACTGGCCGAAAACTTTCGTTGATGGGATCCCAGACATCAATAAATCCAGATCCTTTCAGCGATACAATGTTAATCCTGCTCTCTCCGCCTACGATCCAGAATTGACCTCTTTGATCTGTATAGAAATTTTTGAGGGAAGGGCCCGAAATTGGATGTTCGGTTCCCGGCATGAAATGGCGAAAAGCGTCTTTTTCCGGCAAGTAGAGGTTGAGCCCCTTCTCTTCCGAACCGATCCAGATATTGCCCGCTGAATCTTCCGCGATGCAGCCAATGTACTGGTCGGAGATGGACGAAGGGTCATTTTGATCGGGCAGATACCGGTAAAAACGGTCTTCTTTTGGGTCAAATCGATTGAGTCCGGCATTGAAAGTACCGATCCAGATAGATCCCGCTCGATCTTCGTGAATCGACCAAATGGTATTACCGGAAATGGATTGATCGTCGAAGGGAGAATTGTAAAAACGATGAACCGCTCCGGTCGACCGATCGTATTTCAATACACCAAAGCCAAAAGTGCCGACCCAAATGTTGCCACTACGGTCAATAGACAATGCCGAAAGATCGTGGAAAGTAATGAGGTCGTTCAGGTCGATAAATTGGAAAGAAGAGTAAAGTGGTTTGGTTTTCAGGACCTGTCCGGGTTGTCCACCGGCAAGCCAGATACTACCATCCACCGCTTGCGTAATGTTCCAGACCGATTTTGAAGGAATGGTATTGGGTACGTTCGTATCTAAGTCGCTGGCATTTTCGTATCGAAATACCTTTTGCGATGTCGGATCAAAAACGACCAGGCCATTGTCAAAAGAGGTCAGCCACAAATGACCCGAAAAGTCTTCGAATATTCTTCGGACTCCGGCATTTTCACCGCTACCCATCAGCGGAGAAGAAGAATGGGGGGCACTTAATTGTTGTAAATTGCCCGGATCGTAGGGATAATGGGTAAATGTTCCCCTTTCTCGATCCATCAACTGAAGCCCATCACCACTCGTCCCAACCCAGAAATTTTTCCTGGAATCTTCAAAAGCGGTCCAGACGATATTTTCCTGGAGGCTTTCCCGGCGATGAGGATCGTGCAAATACCGCTGAAAGGTTTCTGATACCGGATCGAATCTGTTGAGTCCACCGAGAAACCTACCATCCGGGTACCAACCGGTACACACCCAAAGACTTCCTTGCCGGTCGATGAATAAGTCTGAAACATAATCGTAGCTGAGACTGGTAGGATCGTCCGGATCGTGTTGATACCTCTTTATGTTCTTTTTGGTATTGTCGATGCGAACGAGGCCTCCGGCAGTGCCCAGCCATAGGTTCCCTTGTGGATCCTCGAGGATGGCACTGATCCATTTTTCAAAATTGGCACTGGTATCTCCGGCCGGAAGCGCTAGTCGACCAAAAGTTTCCGTTTCCGGCCGAAAGAAATTGAGTGCACCGGTTACGGTTCCCAACCAGATCGTTCCATTTCGATCTACATAGATTTCATCTACGTAGTTATCCGATAATGATGTAGTATCCAATGGATCGTGGACGTAAGTCTTAAATTGACGACCGTCGTATCGATGGACCCCACGGGGAGAACCAAACCAGAGGTAGCCAACACTGTCTTGCCGAATGACGCTGACCCGGTTACCGAGGCTTCCTCCCGGCATTTCCACTACTTCGAATTGCCAGTCAATAATCTGTGCCTTTGGTAAAGTCCAGATTAGGGTCACAATCAGAAAGGTGGATAACTTAACAAGACTATATCGGGTAGCGAGCTTGGTTTTGGCAATTGAGGTACGCTTTTTCATCACGTGCAAGTTGGGTCTATAACTGTAAAATAAGAAAATTTTGTTGTTAGGGTGATCCGGTAACGTTCCTGGAGACCTCATTATGAGGAGTATAGGTATGTGATCGGCTAAATTTTGTTATTTTGGCTGCCACAGCAACCACAGAATCCATAACACATGCATAAAACGCTATTAATCGGCTTTTTGGCATTCGCTTTCAGTTGCGGGCAAACCGCGAAAGACACGGCCGAAAGCGTTCCGACAAATGAAGGCAGCCTTAAGAAAAATACTATAAGGTATGTATTTGCTCCTTCTGGTCTGAATTTACGGGCCGATCCGGCCTTAAACGCGAGGGTATTAGCAAAATTGACCTTCGGTACGGAAGTGGTGGTGGACCCCGTATTGGTAGGAGCGGAAATGGTCGTTGAAGGCCTGAAGGGACAAATGGTAAAAGTGACAGCAGATACGGTGGCAGGATATGTTTTCAATGGTTTCCTAGGTAAATTGCCGGCACCTCAAAATCGCGATATTGAGCAGTATGCGAAGCAATTAAAGGCGGCTGGTGTGGCGGCAGTGTACAAAACCTGGGAGGTGCCTGCATCCGACTCGAATCACTATGAAGTACACCATACCTTGTCGTTGCCGGGGAGCAATGATTTACAGGGTTGGCAGGAGTGCTGGTTGATCGCTCACCGATTGGGTTTTATGGACCACCAGGAGGAGTTCGTGTTTGCTTTTCCGGGACCGGACCGCAATGCGGCATTGACCAATCTGATCAATGGGCAAAAGATCGCGGTTCGGTCAAGAGAACAACAGAGCGATGGTTCCCGGCTGGAAGACTACCAGATCGATGCCCTGGAAGTGAGTGACCATTTGTGGTTCATCGGTATAGAGATTGCTACTGACGACCAAGGTCAGTACATCTCCTTGTCGGAACAGATTCGCGCGGAAGGCTACGGACAATCCATGGCAATTGACCGACAAGGAGATCAATTCGTTTTGACTACGATGTCGTTCGCAGACTAGTCGACAATGGCTTGATAAACAAACTGCCGAAATTTACGATTGTAAAATTCGGTGTAAGGATAGAATTGCATCATCATCACCGCGGTTAATTCCTCTGCCGGATCCACAAAGAAATAGGTGTTGAACATGCCCCCCCAGTAAAATTGTCCTTCTGATCCGGAGGTCTTTCCGTCGGCGAGGTCCGTCCGGACTCCGAAGCCCAGTCCAAAACCTGCTCCTGCTCCTTTGAATCGGTGCTTGGCGTGATCGGTAGTCATCAATTCGATGGTTTTTCGCCCCAGGATTTGCCGACCATTGTGTTGTCCGTTGTTGAGCAGCATTTTACTGAATTTAAGGTAGTCGCCTGCCGTTGAAAATATGCCGTGGGTCCCACCAAATACTTCGTTCCCGGAAGTGGGCGTTTGTCGTTCGCTGACGGTTTGTTGTTTGTCTTTTCCTTGTATGCTAAGCTGCGCCATTCGTTTGGATTGTTCCGGGCTAAGATTGTATCCGGAGTCTTCCATTTGTAAGGGATCGAATAACCGCTCCTGCAAGAATTGATCAACCGGTTTTCCGGAAAGGATTTCGATGAGCAAAGCCAGGACATCCGGGGCGGCGCTGTACATCCATATCTGACCGGGCTGCGCGGCGAGAGGTAGTTTGGACATGGCCATAACCCGGTCGCGGATCGTGGCGTGTGGTTGGGTGAAAATATCGTCGGAGTCGATGGAGCGGATCCCATAGAGCGCCTGTGAATACTGCTTGTCAAGGGAGTTGTCGCTGAGACCATGTAAAAAGCCGGCCGTATGGCTAAAGCATTGTGCAATGGTGATGGGACTTTCGGCGTCGACCAGTTTTGGTTCGCCGTTTTCCATAATGGCGACTTTAGGCGACTGGAAAGCCGGAATGTATTTGGCGATGGGATCGGTAAGCTCAAATTTACCTTCTTCGTACAATGTCATCAGTGCGACGCTAATGACGGGTTTGGTCATTGACTGAATGTAGAAAATGTCGTCTGCCTGGTTAGGGCCAAAGGTCATTTCGTGTGCCAGTAACCCCTTGCGATAGATCAGGCACACTCCTCCGGGCAATTCTCCTTCTTCGGCTTTTTGTTGAAAATAGTGATTGAGTCTCTCCAGTCTATCGGGAGCAAAGCCCGCTTCCACGGCCGAGGATGCACTGGCTGCCGGCGGTGCCTGGGATAGGGCGATGCTGCTTATCAGGCACAGCATGAATAGAAATACTCCTTTCTTTAATGTGGATGTTGTGATCATAACGGTAGATAGATTTTGTGGATGTCGAAAAATTGGAACTTCAATGATCCGTTCGTAACCATTTCGTCCAAAAATAAGTAATCCGACGAGAATTGCAACTTTGAAAAATTCGGCGAGTCTTTTCTATATCAATCTTAAATCACCTGTTTATGATTCAGCATGCCCTTCTGTTAGCCATTCGCAACTTCATGCGCCACCGCAGCTCTTTCTTCATTAACTTAATTGGTCTTTCCACCGGACTTGCCGGAGCCATTCTGATCTTTCTCTGGGTGAACGATGAGATGAAAGTCGACAATTTTTTCGACAACGATGAACGTCTGTTTTACGTGATGGAGCATCAACAATACAAGGATGATGTGATGACCACATTGTCTACTCCGGGCATCCTTGCGGAAACTTTGAAGGATGAAGTGCCGGAATTCGAGTACGCCGCCACCGTGTTATGGTCAAGTGATTATACCCTCTCCTCGGGCAACCAACACATTAAAAAAAAGGGTTCTTGGGTAGGAGCAGACTTTCTGAATATTTTTAGTTATGAATTATTGCACGGTGATGCCGACCAGGTTTTGCGCGACCTAAATGGCATCGTTGTCACGGAGGAAGTTGCGAAGACCTTTTACGGTTCTGCGGAACAAGCAATGGGCAAAACGCTTGAATTGGATCAAGACGAGGTCTTTACGATCCGGGGCGTATTGGCGAATCTACCCTTGAATTCCAGTTTTCGGGTGGATGTCTTACTGCCCTACGAAAAGTATCAAAAAACCCGGGAGTGGCTGAGATCTTGGGGTAGTAACGGCCCCACTACGGTTGCTCTACTAAAAACGGGTACGGACCCTGCTGCCGTCAGTGCAAAGATAGCAGACTTCATTACGAAGAAAGAAGAACAATCGAATGTAACGCTTTTCCTTAAACGCTATTCAGAACGTTATTTGTACGGTCGCTACGAACAGGGGAAGTTGGTGGGAGGACGAATCGACTACGTCTATCTCTTTTCCATCATTGCCATCTTTATATTGGTTATCGCGTGCATTAACTTCATGAACTTGTCGACGGCCCGGGCTTCTCGGCGAGCGAAAGAAGTGGGCGTAAAAAAGGCCGTCGGGGCCGAACGATCTTCCCTAGTATGGCAGTATCTAAGTGAATCGACCCTCATTGCCCTTTTCTCCTTAATTTTAGCACTTGTTTTGGTGGTCATAGCACTTCCCCAGTTCAATCTGTTAACGGATAAGGAAATTGCCTTGGAATTGAGCTTACCGGTAATTCTGGCTTTATTGGGACTGATTTTGTTTACCGGCTTGATGGCAGGCAGCTATCCAGCCTTCTATTTATCTTCTTTTCAGCCCGTTCAAGTGTTGAAAGGTGAGATCAGGACCTCACTGGGAGAGTTGTGGGCCCGGCGTGGCCTGGTAGTTTTTCAGTTCACCTTGTCGGTGATTCTAATCGTTGCGGTGTTTGTGGTGTATCGGCAGATTCAGTTCGTTCATTCCAAAAACCTGGGCTATGATAAAGACAATTTGATCTATTTTGGGATGGATGGGCGATTGGAAGATCAGTCGGATGCGTTTTTGGCAGGGGCCCGGAAATTACCCGGGGTAGCAGGGGTATCGACCATTGGCCACGACATGGTTGGCCGGCAGAATAATACCAGCGGATTAAATTGGGATGGCAAGGATCCCGAGGCTCGCATTCTCTTCGAACATTTTCAGGTGAACTACGATCTGATGGAAACGATTGGAGTCAAACTTAGCAGTGGACGTTTCTT
>JANQRV010000030.1 GCA_028284395.1 Saprospiraceae bacterium | reverse complement strand
ATCGCTGATCACCGGCGGTGCAAAAAAACCGTGGGTCTGCTCTGATAGTAATCGTTGGGCACCGGACAGATCACCGGACAGGAGGTCAGACAAGTCGGCCTTGTACAATGAACCACCAACCGTCTCTCCACCCGTTCCAAAAACAATAGAAACCACTCCACCGCCCCCGAAATTGTGAACTACAGGCGACATGTAAGTTTCTTTACCATCCGGCATGGTATCCGCAGCTAATAATGTTCCATCGACGCCGCTGAATAGTGCCAGAACGCCGGGAAAACGTTGAAACTCGGAACCAGCAGCGGCCTTCACATTACCTCCGTTGGCCACCAAGATATCCGGTCGGCCGTCACCGTTTTGATCGTCGACCACCTGGGGATTGTAAAAATTAAACCGAATCATCCCTTCGGCGCTCAGCGCATCGCTCAGTACTTTGTACTGCCAGATCATCTCTCCTTTTTTCCCATCGATGCAAAACAACTGTGCACTGCGACCTCCGATAAAGACCTCCGGAATGCCATCTGAAGTAACGTCCAGGAAGGTTGCGCTTCCTACCATTTGATCTTGCCCGGGCACCGACCAGATTATTTCGCCGTCAATTCCGTCCAGCGCCACAACACCATACTCGGAAGGAATGAACTCGTTTCTACCGGCACCCAAAACCACATCCAGGACACCATCGCCATTGAGGTCGGCACAGCGGGGAGAAGAATTGGTCCCCAGTTTAGGTAAGTCTTTATACCAGGTCACCTTTGGCTTCGCCGGTTGTTTAGAACAGGAGAGCAATAGTGTCAGGGCGACCACCAATGCAAGTGCGAAAATCTTGTTTGTCATCCGTCTTTTGCCCATTTAGCTAGTACTATCCGTAATTCCTTTAGCCATTTCCAGCAGTTTATGGACCGTATTCCAATTTCTGGTGGTAGCCTTCACTTTCAGTTTCTTTTCAAAGAAGTTATTATTCATTTTAGCTCTACCGTATCCCTTGGGTGAAAAAAAGTAGACCAAATCCCCTTTGATCACAAACTCCTCCGGGCTGTAATCAAGGTCCTGGAGTTTTGCGACTTGAGCTGCAGCTGGCACTTCAGATAGGAAAGTAAAGTAAATTCGTTTTAGATCCTGATGCCGTTCCTCAGTCATGGGGTTGTGACGAACGGCGTCGAAAAGATCCCGGGGTTGCTTTACCATGACGGGCACTTCGAATCCATACTTTTCCTTAATCTTATTGTGGATCTGACGTTCGAGAACTGCAACATCCGTCGAGCGTTGCTTGAAGACAATATTCCCACTTTGAATGTAGGTTTGCAAATGAGTATAGTTGAGATCTGCCAAGTGACTGCGCAAATCCGCCATCTTAATCTTCTTTTGCCCGCTCACATTGATCCCCCTCAAGAGGGCTATATAAATTTCCATAAGAACTGTTTATCGATCCTTTAAGAGTCGGTTTGGAATGCACTTTTCCGAAAAGTCTTTGAAGTCGAGTTTTCAGATTTTGTTTGGCACTTAGTGTATTATGACAATAAAGCTATTGATTTGTTTTACTATATTCAATTTTTGTTTTACTTTTACTATTATCACCCAAAGGTTGTATTAGACAACAAATGACATAAAAGCTATTTTGGATAAGGTTTCTTTAATACCTGCCAATGTAAAGCTAATTCAAGTTTATCCATAAGAGAAAACAACCAACAAACAAGAAAAAAGGCCGGAAACGGCATAGAACAATGTCTTAAAGCAAAAATTTTTGTAAACAAAACGGAATCATTTATGAAACTTGACCTACGCTGCAGCAGGTCCCTGCAACAGGGTTTTCTGCTGATGGTATTCAGCTTGCTATTTTCCGTAGCAGGTTACAGCCAAACTAAGATCACCGGTACAGTCATGGATGCAGCGGAAGAGGGACTTCCTCTGATTGGTGCTTCTGTGGTCGTCGACGGTACTAGTTCGGGTACGGTAACCGACCTGGACGGTAAATTCGAATTGCAAGCAAAAGCGGGGGATGTCCTCGTCATTTCCTACACGGGCTACCAATCGCAAAACATCACGGTTGAAGAAGGAGTAACGGACTATGCCGTAACGTTGTCTTCCGGTGTCTTGATTGACGAGGTAGTCGTTACCGGTTATACTGCACAATCGAAAAGGAACATCTCGGGCGCCGTCACCTCTTTGAGCGCCGATGAATTGGGCAACTTACCCGTTGCCAGCGTTTCCAATCAATTGCAGGGGAAAGCTTCCGGTGTACAGGTTACCCAATCCGGTGCTCCCGGTTCGGGGGTATCCGTCCGGATTCGCGGTTACGGTACCATTGGTAACAACGAGCCACTTTACATCGTGGATGGCATTCCTCTCCAAGGTATGACGACTTTGATCGACATCAACCCGGCGGACGTCGAATCCGTACAAATCCTGAAAGATGCCTCCGCCGCTTCCATTTATGGAGCGCGCGCAGCGAACGGTGTAATCATTATTACGACCAAAAAGGGAAATGTAGATGGAAAAGCCCAAGTGACTTTCGATTCTTACTACGGTATTGAAAGCATTGGAGAAACGCCCACTATGTTGAATTCACAGGAATTGGGAGATGTGATTTTTGAGCAACAAAGAAATGCGGGTTTGACTCCTTCTCACCCACAATTTGGCAATGGTGCAACTGCTGTTATCCCGGAATACATATTCCCGGCTGGTGCCACCTCAGGAGACCCACGGGTTGATCCGGCTAATTATGATCAAAAGAACAATCCTATTACAAGAACTGCGCCAGGACTCGGCACCGACTGGTGGGACATCGGTTGGGAAGCAGCACCGGTACAAAGCTATAACCTCGGAATCACGGGAGGTAATGAAAAGGCTCAGTACGCCCTGGGTAGCGGTTATTTCCGCCAGGATGGGGTACTGCTCAATTCCGCTTTCGAAAGAGCTAACCTGCGGGCCAACTCCCTTTTCCGCATCAAGGATCGGATCCGAATTGGTCAAACTTTAAATGTTTCTTATTCGCGCAAGCAAAACCCAGGACAAACCAGTGGAGGACAAAATGAAAACGGCTTGATTGCCAACTTCTACAAAGCAGTCCCACTCGTTCCGCTCTTCGATGAAGGTGGCAATTTTGCCGGTGGTAAAGGTGCCGGTGTCGGAAACGGCGGTGTTTTGGCGGACCTGGAAAGGAACAAAAACGATTACCGAAATCGCTTCCGGGTAATTGGAAACATCTACGGGGAGGTCGATCTCTTGGAAAGTTTAACTTTTAAATCCAGTATTAACATCGACTACAATACCAGTTTCAACAAGGATTGGACCGGTATCAACCTGGAAGCCGCCGAGCCGCGTTCTGCTGCGAGTTTGAACAGTTACATGGATGTCGGTACCACCTGGACCTGGTACAATACTTTGAATTTCAATAGAACTTTTGGCGGCAGCCATACCATCAATGTCTTGGTGGGTACGGAAGCCATCAGAAATCAGTTTGACTTTGTAAACGCCAATAGAATTGGTTTCTTCAGTGAAACCCTGGATTATCGGCAGATCAATGCCGGTAACCCGACCGGGCAAACCGCCACCGGTAGTGCCTCCAGACGGGCCCTCTTCTCCTATTTTGGAAAAGTAGATTACGATTTCAACGGTAAATACATCTTGAGTGCTACGTTGCGTAGGGATGGTTCTTCCGTATTTGGAGAGGTGAATCGCTATGGGGTATTCCCGGCCTTTAGTGCGGGATGGCGCCTGTCGGCCGAACCTTTCATGCAGGACATTAGTTGGATCAACGATTTCAAGCTTAGAGGTGGATGGGGTCAGACCGGTAACCAGGAGATTGGTTTCCGGGTATTCAGCACCTTCTCTTCTAACCCGGAATTCAATGCATACGACATCAATGGTAGCAACTCTGCCGAGGTCACCGGATTCGACAGTCAGATCTTCGGTAATCCGGATGTAAAATGGGAAACTACTACTTCCCTGAATGTCGGTTTCGATGCGAGTTTGTTCAACAACCGCTTCAGTCTTTCTTTCGACTGGTTTAACAACGACACGGAAGACATGTTGACCGAAGTACCTCCTTCGAGCTTACAGGGGGTTGCTTCCAACCCATTTGTGAACATCGGCGAGGTAAACAATACCGGTTTTGATTTGGAATTGGGCTACAGCAGTAGCGGTTCCAGTGATTTCACCTATGACTTTGCGGTCAACCTCTCTCACTACAAGAATGAAGTGGTGCGTTTATTCACCGAATCTCAGGAAATTGTATCTGGCGGCTTCCGCTCGTTTGAGGCAACATTGACATTGCCCGGGCAGCCGATTTCTTCCTATTACGGTTTGGTCATCGACGGAATTTTCCAGAACCAGGCCGAAGTAGATGCGCACGCTGAACAAACCGGTAAAGCAATTGGTCGTTGGAAATTCAGAGACGTCAATGCCGATGGCGTTGTCAACGATGAAGATCGCACCATCATCGGTTCGCCGCATCCTGATTTCACCTATGGATTCACCGCCAACCTCGGTTATAAGAACTTCGATTTCACCCTTTTCATTCAAGGGGTACAAGGAAATGAGGTATTCAATACCAATAAACTGTTTGCCGATTTATTCCAGTTCCAGGGCAACAGAAGAAGAAAGGTAATCGAGCAATCTTGGGGTTACCCAGGAGTGGACAACGCCACCGCAGAATTGCCGCAAATCAACCAGAATGCACCAGTAATTGAAAAAGATGCCAATTCTTATTACGTCGAAGACGGCTCCTTCCTCAGGGTGAAAAACATCACTTTGGGCTACACGTTGCCGACGACCATGACCACTAAGTGGGGCATTGACAGATTGCGTTTCTACGTCTCCGGAAACAACATCCTTACTTTAACGGACTACGAAGGCTTGGACCCTGAGATCACTGTTAACAATCCAAACAGCAGTGGACAGGATCAGGACATCGCCATCGGTCTCGATAAAGGTAATTATCCAGTAGTTAAGTCTGTATTGTTCGGCCTTAATGTTACTTTTTAATTAGTTAGTTGTTTTTTAAATCTTTTTAAAATGAAAAGAATAATTTATATCACTTCTGTCATCGCAGGGATTTTGATTTTGGCTTATTCCTGTAAAGACGACTTTCTGGATCTTCAGCCATTGGGGTCCTTGAGTGAAGATGTATTGACATCTCAGGACGGAGTGGAATCTTTGTTGATCTCCGCCTATGCCGCCCTGGACACCTGGTCTGGTTGGGCCGTTGGTGCTCCCTGGGAATCTGCTAATTCGAATTGGGTTATGGGTGACGTCTATTCCGATGACGCCTATAAAGGCACGGATGTGAATGACCAGCCACCGATCAATCCAATGGAAAGATACGAGCACCAATCCGATAACCCGTACGTTTGGAGTAAGTGGGCGGCCGGTTTCGACGCCGTGTCCAGAACGAATGACTTGTTGCGGGTACTGAGTAAATCCGACGAAGTTTCCGGAGAATTGGCTACGGAGATCTCCGCCGAAGGGCGCTTTCTTAGAGGACACTTTCACTTTGAGCTCAAAAAGATCTACGACAACATCCCTTATGTGGATGAAAACGCAGAAAGCTTTTACATCAGCAATACGACCGATGCCTGGCCCATGATCGAAGCGGATCTAGAGTTTGCCGTCTCCAACCTTCCCGATGATCCGCGTAACGGACAAGCCGGAAGGGCCACCAAATTTGTGGCTGCTGCTACCTTGGCAAAGGTACATTTGTACCAAAGCGACTATGCTGCAGCCAAACCCCTTTTGGACATGGTGATCAACAGTGGGAAATTTGCCTTAACACCCAATTACCACGATAATTTCCGCATCTCCGGTGACAATAATTCCGAGTCTATTTTCGCCTATCAGGCTTCCGTGAATGGTGCAAGTTTTGCAACGGGTAATTTTGGTGACATCTTGAACTTTACCCATACTGGTGGTCCCGGAGGTTGCTGCGGTTTTCATCAGCCGTCACAAAACCTCGTGAACGCCCACAAGACTACCGAGGATGGTTTCCCGATGTTCGATACTTTTAATGACGAGGACCTAAAGAACGATCAGGGAATCCTGTCTACCGACCCATTCGAGCCAACTACGGCTCCTTTGGAT
>JANQRV010000005.1 GCA_028284395.1 Saprospiraceae bacterium | reverse complement strand
TTTGGTACCTTCGCGATCTTCCGCATTGTGAAAACCAAAATCACCAACGGCGATATAGATCCAACCATCAATCCCCATTCGAATACCATTCGTCGAGTGGTCGGTACCCCGGCTTTGCAAAAATTTTGGCGAACTAATATTCTTAATGAGCGGTTGCGGAGGGCCATCGGCAATTCCATTCTGATCCTCGTCTTTAAATACTACCAGGTCCATTCCACTGGCCGTTCCGGATTCCTCAGAAAAGGTGGTATACAATACGAAAACCCGATCGCCGACCGGGAAAATGCCCCTTGGATTATCGACCTCGGCAAAAACGATACTAGTATCTGCCACACCATCATGATTGTAATCCATGAGTTTGACAACACGTCCCTTTCCCGGTTCCTTGCCCAGTGAGCCGATCATATCAACACCGACAAAAACTTCACCAGTAGGAGTCACTGCCAAGCAAGCCGGACAGGGGGTTGCATCAGGACCAGCGAAATAAGAAAATGTTAGTTCATCCGGCCAATCAAGAGTTTGGGTCAACTCTCTTAGAGTTGCCTGTGAAGCAGAGGGGTCGACTGGCACTCCAGCGGGTTCTTCCTCCGCACAACTTATCATCAGTATAAAAGCCGGAAACAGCTTTATTACGGTCCTTAATATTCGTTTCATAGGACAAATATAAGAGGATTCTTTTGTTCCTTCGAACGAGGATTTTCAACGTATTAAACAATCAAAATACCGTATCTTGAGAAGAAAGCTAGCAAGATGAAAACCTTATACCTTACTTACTTCTTGATCGTCGCAATTTGTGCCTTGCAAGGTTGCCATAAGTACGAATATTATTCATTAACTGATTATAGTTCGGTTCGGAAAGCGGACGTACATGTACACATTAGGACGGAGCGGAATACCTTTTCGGAGAAGGCAAAAACCGATAATTTTAAGTTGGTCAACATAGTCGTCGATGGGGCCGGAAACTGGAAAAACATCCGGGACCAATTCCAATACGCCAGCTTCCAACAAAAGGCTTATCCAGAACAGTACCAAACAATTACCTCGTTTAGCACGGAAGGGTTCCACGATCCTGAATGGCCAAAAAAAGTACAAACTTGGTTAGACAGTTGTTTTGCAATGGGAAGCACCGGCATCAAGGTTTGGAAAAACATTGGAATGTCTTTAAAGGATCAGGATGAACAAACCAATATAATGCTGGATGATGACAGGTTCGACACCATATTTTCCGTATTGGAGCAACAAAAAAAACTAGTGATTGGACATTTGGGAGAACCACTTAACTGTTGGCTGCCACTCAAAGAAATGACGACGAATAACGATCGATCCTATTTCGAAGAACATCCAGAATATCACATGTACCGGCATCCGGACCTCCCCTCCTACCAGGAGCAAATGACAGCACGAGATCGAAGATTGGATAAACACCCCAACCTTCGTTTTATTGGGGCTCACATGGCGAGCATCGAATGGGATGTAGATACCCTAGGGCATTGGCTGGATCGATATCCCCAGGCAACCATTGATCTTGCCGCCAGAATGGGGCAAGTTTTTTTCCAAACGCAACAGAACCGAAAAAAAGTTCGAAATTTCTTCATCAAATACCAGGACCGAATCCTATATGGCACGGATATGGGAGACCGAGGTACTGCAGCTGCATCCGTGTTGCGCCAAAGCATGACGGAGACCTGGCAAAGGGACTGGAAGTACTTTGTGAGTAACGAAATGATGGAAAGTCACTTAATCAACGGGCCCTTCCAGGGCATTCAACTTCCCAAAAAGGTCATCGACAAGATCTATTTTAAAAATGCTGATCTCATTTTTGATTTTGACTAGCATTCATTAGCTTCCGCAAAATCTTTATGATGAAGAAGGTCCTTACCATCAGCGGCTCTCAACGTGCCCAGTCGGCCAACGTCAGACTGCTGCAAGCCCTCCCAAAGCTCTTTCCCAATATTGAGTTCCGCTATTACGATGGGTTGGGGCAATTACCATTGTTCACTGCCGACCAGGACCGCCACCCCTGGCCGGAAGCCGTACTCCAATGGCGAGGCGCGGTCGAAATCGTCGACGCGGTCATTGTTTCAAGTCCGGAATACATTTACAATTTACCGGCCTTATTGAAAAACGCTTTGGAATGGTTGGCTTCCTCCGGTCAGCTACTCTACAAACCGGTACTGCCCATCACCTTTTGCCCTCATATCCCCCGGGGTGAAAAAGCGATGCAGTCTTTGCTTTGGTCATTAAAAGCCTTAGAAGCCCGCATTGTCGCCCAGTTGCCGCTCTATCAAAATGAAACGGTATTCGACGAAGACCAACAACTGGTTAACAATGAATCTAGCGAGCTTCTTAGGACTGCCATTGAAATGTTGGTCAATGCATGACGTTTGTTGATCTATTTTTTTATTATTCAGTCATGGTCTCATAAAACCTACCAACGTATTTCAGCCATTCCATCGGACTACCGAGCTGACCAAAATGCCCCAACCCCTTCATGATGGTTAAAGTAGCTTCTTTACAAACATTTTCCTTGAGATAATGTGCCATCTCTACCCGGGCCACGGCATCTTTATCTCCCCAACTAATGTGAACGGGAAGTTGCGTCTGGGCCAAGGCCGGCAGCCAGCGCGTTTTTTCAAAACGCTTACGGTCGTTCAGATACTTAATCGTGAGGTAGGTTTTTTGATCACCGTCTTGCAGCCGATTGGATTCCCAAAGTATCTCAATCTCCTCATTACTGAGTTTGTCATTGCCGTGGGCACTTCGAACCTGTTGTTGAAACAGTTTAAAACTCAATAAATTTTTCATCAGATGGCCGTATTTCGAAAGCAAGATCTTTTGTGTAATTCTCAATCGTGCCAAATCCAAAACCATACTTCCATTGGTAAAGGTCAAACTCTGCAAGCCATTGGAAAACCAGCCGGGTAGCATGTCGTTCTCATGACGAGCAACAATCTCAGTGGCAACACTATCTCCCATATCGTGCGACAGTAGATGTCCTCCAACCACATCAAAATGCTTCCAGACGTGAAAGGCAGTGTCGGCCTGCTCCATCAAAGAATATCCGTAGGTGTCGATGGGTTTATCACTTAGGCCATACCCCAACATATCGAATAGAATGATCCGGTCGAAATACTGTAATAGTCCATCTGCAACGGCATGGTAAGAATAGGATGACTCGGGAAAACCATGCAGGAGCAATAATGTTTTTCTCGCTGGAGCATTAGGGGCTCCCACTTGCTTGACAAAGATCGTATGATGGAAGGGACCGTAACTTATATATTCGCCGGTAGCTTCCCAGGAAGCAAGCTGAGGTGACATTTTGGGCATAATGTTCGTTTTTCGTTGTAGTATTTAACTGCCGGGACTACTTTCTATCCAAACGGTAATCCAATGGTGGTTGGCGATCCCCAAGTAATGCTTCGTAGGTAAATTCTTCTCCTCGCCGTTCCAATAGTTCTTCTTCCGCTGCCGTCAACTTTTCTGGCTGAAGCATCAAGTCTATGGCGGTTAATGTTAAAGTCTTTGCGGCTACCATCATACCCTTGTGTCCAATACTTGTTCCCCCTGCCGCAACCGCTTGCCAACTATGAGCAACGGTGCCAGGCACCCAGGTAGCCGCCCTCATCCCTGTCGTGGGCCGCACCCAACTGATATCCCCTACATCCGTGGAACCTCCCATACCTTTCAGGATCAATTCAAAAGGCTTAACTTCCGAAGCGGATTCTGGCGTTTTCCCATCCGATTCATACGACTCCATGATGTTGGCAGCAAATTGCCTTTCCTCCTCGGTATAGTCTACACCACCGACGATTTCCAAATTGGCGTACATCACTTCGGCCAGGGTCTTATTGGGTAGCTTATTGAAGTATCCGGTGATGATCTCATGTTCTACTTTGGTCTCTGTCCCCATGGCCGCTGCTTTCGAGCAATTGATGACGCGCTCCAGCATCGAACGACATTCTTTCATATCTGGATGACGAACGATGTAAGCCACTTCCGCAAAAGCAGGTACTATATTTGGGGCTTTGGCACCATTTAGAATCGCATAATGGATTCGGGAATCGGGGGTAATATGCTCCCGCATCATATTCACCATATAATTAAGGGCTTCCACTCCGTCGAGTGCACTACGGCCC
This sequence comes from Saprospiraceae bacterium, assembly GCA_028284395.1. Taxonomy (GTDB): domain Bacteria; phylum Bacteroidota; class Bacteroidia; order Chitinophagales; family Saprospiraceae; genus JANQRV01. The sequence goes on along the minus strand of JANQRV010000005.1, from coordinate 2,908 downwards.
CTCCAGGGAGCTCCGGCTGCATGGGCCGCTATTCCTTTAAATCGGAACCGTACTGAGACCGCAGCTAAAGAAGAGCCAGCATCCGCATTGTTCTCATCTCCAGGATGCCACGACAAGACTGCATCGGTATCGTCAAACAATCCGGCCCGAACCATATATACTTTTCCGCCGCCGCCTTCCTCCGCTGGTGTTCCATACAACCGAATGGTCCCGGAGCTTCCCGTTTGCTCCAGCCAATCCTTGATGTGAATGGCAGCTGCCAAAGAGCCGACGCCAAACAGATGATGCCCACAAGCATGGCCAGCAGCCTGTCCTTCAATAGGCTCTCTGGTAGGCACTGCTGCTTGCGCCATGCCCGGCAATGCGTCGTATTCCGCCAATAACCCGATGATCGGTTTTCCACTTCCGTATTCTGCAACGAAGGCAGTAGGCATATCGGCCACGCCGGTCTTGATGATAAAACCGGCATCCCGGAGATGCTGTTGCAGGATGCCAATACTCTCGGTCTCCAGGAAACCCAATTCAGCCAGATCCCAGATCTGATGAGCAACCGTTCCGAATTTTTGTAGATCGGCATCCATTTGTTGAATGATCCGCTCCTTTTCGGAAAGACTCTGCTGAGCCTGAAGCAATACTGAAAAACATATGATAGTTGAAAAAAGAAGATAGAATGATTTACTATTCATGACAAAAATTGATTTCAATTATACACTAAATTTCGTACCGCAATTCGGGCATTGACAAGTCACTTTTTTTTCTCCATTGGTTTCCTTATTGATCTTCTCCACAAAGGCCGAACTGATGATGCCTGTAGGTAAAGCGATAAAGCCAATACCGACAATAGCAATGATGGCGCTCAGCAGTTTACCCGCTGCGGTGACCGGATACACATCTCCATATCCGACCGTGGTTAAAGTTGCGATCGCCCACCAAAAGGAATGACCAATACTGGCAAATTTATCGGGCTGCGCTTCTCCCTCCACATAAAACATCAGCGTGGACGACAAGACCAGGAGAATGAAGATGACAAATAAAGTGATCGACAGATCGTCCCTGGTCTCTTTCAATACTTCATTGATCGTCTTCAAAGATTTGGAAAACCTTCCTAACTTGAAGATCCTGACCAATCGCATCAGGCGCAATATCCTAACGATCCTCAGGTCAATCGGAAACAGCATCGGGAGATAAAACGGTAAGATAGCGATCAAATCAATTATTCCAAGTGGAGAAAGGGCAAATTTCAACCGACTGCGATCGAATTTGTCCTGCAGATTAGCTGTCCAAAGTCTACAAAGGTATTCGATGGTGAAAATGATGACGGAAATGACTTCAATGATTTGAAAAAAGAGGCCAAAGTCCAATCGGTATTCCTCATAGGATTCCAGGATCAACATGATCACGTTTAGTATGATCAAGCCATAAATAAATTTAGTAACCGCCTCATTTTTGTGTAATAGATTGTAAACCTTCTGTTTCACCACTAACTTTTTTGGTTTGATAACATGTTATATTGAAGTTCCTAAAGTACTAATTTGAGTTTTTCAACTACTTTGAGGAGGGCAAAGTCATTCCAGTCATCACAGCTCAATGATGATGTTCAATATGCTGTCGCAATAGATCCTTACCATAATCATTGCCATTAGGCGTTCGGACCACCGTATGAATGTGATTCCGGCTGGGACCCCGGTCTTTTACATTGGGAATACCGATTACTCCCTGGTGGTCAAATTCGATCAGGACTACCGGACTGTGAATACGATAGTAAAAAACCGCATCATCTGTCGTTGCCCCAATCCAGGCAAACCATGTATTATCGATATGAGTACGGACCTCTTCCATACGGATTTCGCGATGACCTTCTCGCATGTTTTCGATGTATTGACTCACCAAAAACAACAATTGCTCCTGTTTTTCGGCAGGTAAATCCCTCATCATCAATCCTTCATAATCCAGGGTAAGGTTGTCCCGAAATGCCTCTGCCTTATTGTTGTGATGCTCTTTGAAGGGCGAAAGAAGAGCTTGTTTCTGTTGGGCCGGGGTCAGGGATTGCATGAATGCCAACCCGAGGTTCTGTTCATCCTGAAAAAGGGTATTCCCCTTGTATTTTCCGCTCTTGGTGATGATGGGTTCGCCGCCCATAAAGACGGGTGACATGACTACTTGATCTCCCAGGACAAAGTAGTTGATCACCAGATGATGTCCATCCAATTGCCATCCCCAGGGCTGCGACTGGGAGGGTTGTCCCATTAGGGTAAAATAATAGAGTTCTTCGTCAAAGTACCACTTACCATCATTGAGTTCCCGAAGGGTCTGGTCGGTCTTCATGATGTCTTTGCTCAATTTCAGTCCTTTCGCACTCAAGGAAGCCTGCATGAGCTGGAAAGCTGCCTTTCGCTGTAGATCGGTCATTTCCTTCAGACTAATGCCCTGTCGCTGGTAAACGCCATTATCCACATTGGACCATTTCCGCCATTCCTGATCTTGAATATCAAACAATGTGCGCTTCGTCTGCTCTGAACTAAGGGTACTTAAAAAATATTCTGCTGCTTTCCTGATCGAAACGGTCAGGACATTGGTAGACCGGATAGGAAAAAGATCCCCGATCTTCCCTTCACTGGTTTCGATTCCCCGATACGCTTCGGCCAGGGCGTTGGACTCCAACCGGGCAAAATGAAATTTTCCAGCCTGTAAAAAAAGAGCATCCCTATTCCACCAGACGAATAATACCAAAATGGCCAAAACGAACGCAATTCTTAGAAATTTGAGCATACCCCAGAAAGTTTGATGTACAAAATATCTAGGAGTCTAAGATAAGTAAGTGATCGTACCTTAAGCACATAAGCAAAAAAATGAAAGACAGATTAAATTTAATGGCTGTAATCCGGACAATAGCGATAAGTGATTGGTA
>JANQRV010000001.1 GCA_028284395.1 Saprospiraceae bacterium | reverse complement strand
GAGCGGTCGCCGATAAGCTATGGGATTTATCCGAAAAGGAAACCGATTGCAAATGGAGTTTTTGAGTGAAGTTGTCTAAGAAGAAAGACACCATTTCGTAAATTTGAAAAAATGGAGCGATTAAGATGCAGCATTTCAAAACCCTATCAGCTTATTTAGACTATCTTCAACTACCTCGTCCGGAACACCCTATGCTAAGTGTCTTGTTCGCCACCGGGGAAAGTTTTCTTCCTTGTCCCAGAAAGAGTTCTCCTCCGATTACCAACGATTGTTATTCCATCAGCCTGAAAAAGATCGTCAAAGGAAATCTAAACTACGGACGAACCAAGTATGATTTTACTAACGGAGCATTGATTTTCATTGCTCCAAGACAAGTCCTGCAATGGGATAGCAGGGTAGTTTTTGAGCAAAAAGGCTTTTCCATAAATTTTCATGAAGATTTTCTCAAAGGGACCGCATTAGCGCAGCAGATCAAAAATTATGGATTCTTTTCCTATACAGCAAACGAAGCCTTACATCTTTCGCCAAAAGAAGAAAGGCAGATAGAATCCATTGTACAAAATATTGAAATAGAATATCGCAACAATCAAGATGAATTCAGTAAAGACATCATCATCTCTCAACTAAGTACCCTTTTAAAATACGCCAATCGTTTCTATGAAAGACAGTTTTTAAATCGAAAAGAACTATCGAATGATTTGTTAGAGCAATTTAATCAGCAGTTGAAAGATTATTTTGAATCGGGACAACTGCAAAAAAGAGGGATTCCAAGTAGAGAACAATTAGCCGATAGGATGTCGGTTTCGCAACGCTACCTAAGTGATACCCTAAAGAAGGAAACCGGTAAAACCACAACTGAACACCTGCAATTATACTTGATCGATGAAGCCAAGAATATCCTGTTGAAACCGAACAAAAGTATTGCCGAAGTAGCGTATGAATTGGGATTTGAATATCCGCAATACTTTTCAAGGTTGTTTAAAAAGAAGGAGGGAGTAAGTCCGTCGAAATATAGAGAGAAATACAAAAAAGATCACCAAACTTCCAAGATTTAGCAGATCTGGCTGACCACCTTATCTTTGGAATAAACCCATTTCAGGATCTTCTATCAAGTACCATATGGTTCGATTTTCTCTTTCTGGCCCAAATGGACGCGGGTCAAGGTGGTACAACAGGAATAAGGGCCTTACAACATCTCCTCCCTTATCATTTTAGAAAGACTAAACCACAATTACTACTGCGTCAATTCCTTCAGCAACTCGTTAGCTTTTTCCTCGGAAATAGCTAAGAATTCGGCGATAGAGGTGAGCGCTATCCCCGCTTCATGCATATTCTTGAATGTAGTGCGGATTTGTTCTTCTTTGCCCTGCTCTAATCCCTTTTGCAGTCCTTGTTGCAGTCCCAGTTCTATTCCTTCTTCCTTACCCTCGGACTTTATTTCCATTCTCCATCGATCATAAGCACTGAGCACAGGGCCCTGAAAAGCATTGTCAATTTTATCTACCATATCTTGCACATTTGCTTCTGTGAAAATTGAACTCTTTACCAAATATAACTAGATCTGCCAAATCTTCGAGATTTGGTAGATCTGTTTTTACCCTGCAGTGAATCAACATGTTGTTCGAGGGACACGAAAAACTGATTGATATTGGCGCGAATATAGGTCTCGTCCCAAATGTGTTTAAAAACCAATAAAGCGTTCACCAGAAAGGCTTCTTTCAAAGCGATGATCTGTTCATCTTGCCACTCTGAGATGTTCAAGAACTCATAACGGAACGTGGGAATATATTGTTGGAGGGCTGGAGCCAGGTCATCAAAATAGTTGGCAATTGGTTGATAAATCCATTTTTCCCGCCCGTGATAAAATAACATTGGGATTGTAACTTGTAAGGGTATTTGTTCCCTGATATTGGATTCCCAGATTTCCAGTATGTAACGCAATAATTGAATGTGTGGGAACGGTACTGGCCTACTCTTATGCTCAAATAGAAAGGTCAAGTTGATGAGCGAACCCTTATGTGGACAGGTGTACACAATGTCTGAAAAGTACGGTTTGAGTTGCTTGCTGATGTAAGACGTCTGTTGCAAAGTCAATTGGTCCATTTTCAGGTTGTGAACCAACTCCGGATCGAGAAATTTCCGAATATAGGCCTCCGCAATCTTTTTGTTAGAAAAAGTAGCTTTGAAAAACTGATCGTGCGGTTTTCGATTAAGTTGGGAGGTTGTGGTTTGCTCTTTGGGCATGAGTAAATATACGAAAAAGTTTTAAAAAATAAAATAAAAAATAAAAACTGGTTATTCTTTTGTGGACTAGATCTACCGTATCTTTGAAACAAACTCATTGCAAGACCTTCTATTAACTACCATATGCTTCGATTTTCTCTTTCTGGACCAGATGGACGCGGGGCAAGGTGGCACACCAGACCAGGGGCCTTACAGCATCGCCATGACGGCCTTCTCATCTTCTAAGAAATAAATCCGTAACTTAATGTTCTACTGCAAAACATTTAGAACATTTTCCAGCTTTTCAATGAGATTGATTTACTTCCGGTACCTGGTCCTTTCGCTAATTATGTTTTCCTTCAATGCATGTCAGGAGCCAAAAATTAGCTTTAACGATGAAATCCGACCTATTTTCAATAAACATTGCGTGAGTTGTCACGGCGGAGTTAAGCGATCCGCTGGATTTGGGTTGGTATTTCGGGAAAATGCCTTGAAGGAAACCGATAGCGGGAATATGGGGATTGTGCCCGGAAAGCCGCAACAAAGCGAATTGTATCGGCGGCTGGTCCATTCCGACCCGGAGATGCGCATGCCCTTTGAAGAAGATCCCCTGACGGAAGAACAGATAGAGTTGGTCAGGAAATGGATTGCTCAGGGGGCAGTATGGGAAGATCATTGGGCTTATTTGCCTCCGAAACTTCCGGATTTACCAAAATTGGAGTCGAACTGGGGAAACAATGAGATCGACTTGTTTGTCCTGGAAAAGATCGAGGAGAACGGATTGAGTCCGTCACCGGAGGCGGAACCGGCAAAACTGATCAGAAGACTTTTCCTGGATTTGGTTGGCTTACCTCCTACACCGGAAGAGGTAGAGGCTTTTTCGCAGAAGCCTACCGCTACTGCCTATGAGAATCTGGTGGATGAATTATTGGCTTCCCCGCATTTTGGCGAAAACTGGGCCAGTATGTGGTTGGATTTGGCCCGCTATGCGGATTCTTTTGGTTATTCCAGCGACGTCAACCGGATCATCTGGAAATACCGGGATTGGGTGATCAGTAGCTTAAATGAGGATATGCCTTTTGACCGGTTTACCATCGAACAACTGGCGGGAGACCTCCTGCCGGAACCCGATATCGACCAAATGATCGCAACAGCCTTTCACCGCAACAGCATGACCAATGGTGAAGGGGGGGCTTTTCATGAGGAATATAGAAATGCCGCGATCATCGATCGGGTGAATACGACCTGGGAAACCTGGCAAGCGACGACCATGGGTTGCGTACAATGCCACAATCATCCATACGACCCCATAAAGCAAACCGATTTTTACAGTGCCTTTGCCTTTTTCAATAATACCACCGACCGAAATCTGATCGCAGAATTTCCGGTACTCAAAACGCTGGAAGAGGTCGATCAGGATCGATTGGATGCCGTGGTGGAGTGGCTGAACAAATACGGGACCGAGGACCAGGCAAGACAATTGGAAAAACAGGTATTGATCCATGAACCTAAAATAGGACCGGCCGATTTCGAAGAAACGCACCAGGTGAAGTTTTTGAATCGAATCGGGGACGATTACATGAGTGTTTATGACAGCTCCTACATAAAAATTGCCGATGTCGATTTGGAAAAGGTAGATAAAGTTTATCTACACCATCTCTATTACAAAGCGGAGGTGGGGACCGTTGAAATCAGGCTCGATCATCCGCATGGATTGTTGATTGGAGAAGGTACTTTAAATAAGACCAGGGGGCTTGAAATGTTGCCTGTCTTATTGCATTCAGAATCTCGGCGCGGCGATTTGTACCTCACTTTCCACGGCCCTCAAAATGGTTTTGAAGTGAGAATCGACGGCGTTTTACTGGCTTCGAAGATACCGGGTAGTGAGGCGGTCGGATTCGCTGAAATTCGGGCCGAAGTGGATGCTTTAATGAATGCCCGGGCCAAGGTGACGACACCGGTAATGGTAGAAAAACAAAGTAAATTCACTCGGATAACGCAAGTCTTCGAACGCGGTAGTTGGTTGCAAAAGGGAGAGGAGGTGCGCGCAACCGTTCCTGAAATACTGAATCCGGATCAGATGGTTTACGAGAACCGGCTGGACTTGGCCAAATGGCTGGTTAGCGGAGATAATCCCTTGACTGCACGGGTGCTGGTCAACCGAATTTGGGCGCGGTTTTTTGGAAGGGGCATCGTTGCTACTGTGGAAGATTTCGGTACGATGGGTGATTTGCCTTCGCATCCGGAGCTTTTAGATTGGCTGGCAATACAGTTTTCGGAACAGCAAGCGTGGCATCTCAAGCAGTTGATCAGGTCGATCGTTTTATCGGCGACCTATCAACAAAGTGCTCGTACGACCCGTGAACATCTGGAAAAAGATCCGACCAATCTCTGGCTGGCCCGCAGCCCAAGACTGCGATTAAGCGCGGAGCAAATTCGCGATCAGGCACTGGCGGTATCCGGCCTTTTGAGCAAAAAAATGTATGGCCCAAGTGTAATGCCTCCGCAACCCGAGGGGATCTGGAAAGTGTCCTTTAGCAATGCCAAATGGACAACCAGCGAAAAGGAAGATCGCTATCGGCGGGCACTGTATACCTTCATCAAACGCTCGGCGCCTTATCCTTCTTTCATTGCCTTTGATGCAGCGGAGCGGGAGGTTTGCCTGTCCAGAAGGATTATTACCAATACGCCCCTGCAGGCTTTGGTTACCTTAAATGATCCCGTGTTTTTCGACGCGGCCAGGGCCCTAGCGGCAAAAGTGATGGAGTTGACCCCATCTACTGATCAGCAATTGGTAGAAGTGTACACGAAAATAATGGGAGTACGTCCTTCTACTGAAAAAAAAGCCGTCATCAAGGCATTGTACCGCGAAACCAGAAAGTATTATGAATCGAATCCCGAGGAGGCTCATGCCATTACCAAGGCCAAAGATTTGGAGTTGACGGTGTTGACCATAGTGGCTAACGGCTTGATGAATATGGACGAATTTCTTGTTAAAAGTTAATCAAATGGACCCGATTACAGAATGGAGAATCCGGCAACTTAAGTATTCCACCCGCAGGCATTTTTTGCAGAAGTGTACTTCCGGACTTGGGATGTTGACTTTGGGAGCACTACTGGGGGGTAAATCCCTTTTTGCTCAAAATGTGCTGCCTCACTTTACCCCCAGGGTAAAGCGGGTCATTTATCTGCATATGACGGGCGGACCTTCCCAGTTGGAATTGTTCGACCACAAACCCGATTTACAAAAATTGGACGGTCAGGATTGCCCGGATTCTTTTTTACAGGGCAAGCGTTTTGCCTTTATTCAGGGGATTCCCCAGATGTTGGGCCCGCAGCAACAATTTCGACAATACGGAGCATCCGGAGCATATGTATCGGAGGCCCTGCCGCTTTTAAGTCAACAGGTGGATGAACTGACTTTTTTAAAAGCCATGTATACCGATGAGTTCAATCATGCTCCGGCTCAGCTTTTTTTACAAACCGGCAGTTCCCGGGTGGGGCGGCCCAGCATGGGAGCCTGGCTGAGTTACGGATTGGGTTCAGAGAATGAAAATTTGCCCTCTTTTATGGTGCTGGTATCCGGAGGAAGTGATCCGGATGCCGGAAAGAACGGTTGGGGGAGCGGTTTCCTGCCATCCGAATATCAGGGAGTGCAATGTCGCAGTAC
>JANQRV010000653.1 GCA_028284395.1 Saprospiraceae bacterium | reverse complement strand
ATCGCTTCCAGAAACCATAGAAACCATAGAAACCATAGAAACCATAGAAACCATAGAAACCATAGAAACCATAGAAACCATAGAAACCATAGAAACCATAGAAACTACAACAACCACAGAAAAACAGTTTACCGATTAAATTGTTTTAACACAAAATCACTAAAAAAAGTTGGCATCATATGCGGAAGAATAGTACTTGGCTCACAATAGTGGGCTTCCTAATGGCAGGAACGGGGTTTTTGGCCTTGGTCCTCAGCCTGATCGGCATACAGTTGTCTTTCCTTACCTGGATTGACTATCCGGGAAGGCTGTTCGGTTTTGTCACCAGATTGCTTATGATCATCATCGGCATCATCATCATCTATTTGACACAGACGGACTTAGAGGGCAACGATTTCTTGACTTAAAAAAGAAAGGCCGCAGTCACTACCACGGCCTTCTTACATAAACAAACTTTCACAAATCGATATTTCCAATTGATATTGGTCTGGTTGATCAACACCTGCTGCCGACTTCCAAAGTGTGTCCAGTTCAATGGGTACCGATCAAGGCTCTACAAGGCCGATTGATACCAATGCAATTTAAAGGAAGTCGTCTCAAAAAGTGTTTTCGAATAGGTAGTGGAGGGAGCTACAAATCCAGGTTAAATATATATTTTGGCAGGATTGTGCTTTTCTAATCCTTCAGATAGGTTCTCGCAAAAACTGATGTGTTGGAAAGTGTTTGATTTTGAGATGTGACAGAAACCAAATGAAGTTGGTTTTCTGCTTTCAGGAGTGGATCTGGTTTATCCGCTGTCAAAGTTGTAAGTGAAAACATTTAAATCGGGGAGCATCCAAAATCAAGAGGAATCGGTCACATCCCGAATGAAATAATCACGTTGGGGGCGGTAAAAACTACGGTGCTGTAATGTCAATCACAATCACCCCAGAAAGAAAAGAGGGGATTCCTTTTTCAAAAATGGTACTACGTAAATTTGTTTTTGTTTTCATAATTCTTAATTACAGTTCGCTATTAGGTTATCTTTACACTACAAATGTATTGGGTTTTGCCAGCTTCTCAAAGACAAAAAACGCGTTTTACCTTGCTGTTCTGGACCCCTAAACCCCGGGGGGCAAAACGACAAAAATCTCATTAACAGTTTTTTATGAAATTTTTTTTCTCCACATTATGAACTCAAAACGGTAGCTCCTACCGCGAATTCCGAACGGCAAATAGAATTCTTATGCTTATATTCGAGCTCTGACTACATGCATTTGTTACCATGAGAAATGAGTTCATCTTATTTTCAGTTCTTTCTACCCTGATTATTATTGGTGTTGCGGTCTTTTTCTGGCCTCCATTCTGGTTTGCTTTCCTCGTCATCGGCCCCATTATTGTATTGGGCTTCTACGACCTTTTGCAAACCAAACACACCATCATGCGGAATTTCCCCATATTAGGCAGGGGGCGCTACGTGATGGAAGAGCTCAGGCCCAAGATTTACCAGTATTTCATCGAATCCGAAACGGATGGGAGTCCAGTCAGTCGCATTTTCCGATCCGTAATCTACCAGCGAGCGAAGAAAGAATTGGATACTGCTCCGTTTGGCACCTTAGTAGATGTATATGAAGAAGGCTACGAATGGATGCATCATTCGATCAACGCCAAGGACGCCCATGCCATGGACAGCAGTCCAAGAGTTAGTGTGGGCGGCCCCGATTGCAAGCAGCCTTATTCTGCCAGCATCCTGAACGTCTCAGCCATGAGCTTTGGCTCCCTGAGCAAGAATGCCATTTTGGCATTGAACGGAGGTGCCAAAATCGGAGATTTTGCACACAATACCGGCGAAGGAGGCATCAGCCCTCATCACAATCACTATCAGGGCGACCTTATTTACCAACTTGGTACCGGCTATTTCGGAAGTCGCAGCCCCGATGGTAATTTTAGTCCCGAGAGGTTCAGGGACCTGGTTGCCCAAGCGGAGAATGTCAAGATGATCGAGTTAAAGTTATCGCAAGGTGCAAAGCCCGGTCATGGAGGAATTCTTCCCGCTAAAAAAAACACCAGGGAAATTGCAGCGATTCGAGGAGTAGAACCCCATACTGATGTTCTTTCACCTCCTTTTCACCGGGCTTTCTCCAATCCGATCGAATTACTGGAGTTGCTTCAGCAAATGCGCGAACTCTCCGGAGGAAAACCGGTTGGGTTTAAGTTGTGCATCGGCCGCAAAAGCGAATTCATCGCCATCTGTAAAGCCATGCTCAAAACGGGTATTTATCCGGACTTTATCGCGGTTGATGGCGGCGAAGGAGGAACCGGAGCCGCTCCGCTCGAATTCTCCAACTCCGTAGGGATGCCTTTTAAAGACGGATTGGCCTTTGCCTACGATGCACTGGTCGGATTCGATGTAAAGCAACACATTAAGTTGTTTTGCTCCGGAAAAATCTTTACCGGCTTTCACATTTTTCGGGCCATGGCGCTGGGCGCAGACGCCTGCTACAGTGCCAGAGCAATGATGATTGCACTGGGCTGCATCCAAGCACTTGAATGCAATAAAAACACCTGCCCTTCCGGTGTCGCTACGCAAAGGGAAGAATTGTACCGGGGGTTGGCGGTTGACGACAAAAAGGTTCGCATAGCACAATATCACCACGAAACCGTAGAGGCCTTCGTTGAACTGATGGCTGCCGCAGGCTTAAGCCACCCCGGTGAAATTACACGAGATCATATTTTCCGTCGCACCAGCATGTTGGAAACCAAACAGTATTGCGAGATCTTCCCCGAGGTTGAACTCGGATCCATGCTTAAAGAAAGCGATCTCCCTATGCAGTATGAAACAGCATGGAAAATAGCAAAGGCGGAATATTTTTAAACCCGTTCCCCCCATCGATCCTCCAATAAAGACAATTAACTTACATTAAAAAAAATGTTATATTTGCGAGTACATTTATCCCAATTATTGCTGACCCTGAAGCAATATCGATACCAATATCAAGCCTAATCGCCAGTAATCCGTCTAATAATACATCAACTGACAAAGCAGGATGAGATATAGAATATTTCTATTGATGTTTTCAGGCATCACCATTGCCCTCTCCGGTCAATCCCCGGATAGTCTCGCCATTGCGCTAACCCATCGGATAAACTCTCCAGCGGAGATGGAACAGTTCTATCAGCTGCGCAAAGCCTTCAGGTCCGCCGCTATGGATCTGCGACTGCAGTACTATCATAAAGGGATCAGATCAGCAGATGCTTTAGACCAATTGGATTACCGCATCCTTTTTCGTAGAGGTCTCAGCGAATATTACGAAACATTGGATTCCTTGAACCTGGCCATGGAAAAGATCGATGAGGGAATCGCTCTGGCCACGGAAAATCGCCATACCAGTTTAGTGACACTATACAATGACAAGGCCATCCTGTTTTCTAAACTTTCGGACTACGATCCGGCGTTGAAGTACTACATTCTTTCCGTAGAGTATGCCGACTCTTTTGCGGTCGCCCCCGAAAAGCGATTTGCCCTCGGCAACATCAGTAGGATCCACCGATACCGGCAGGAGTATTCAAAAGCCAAGTATTACACGCTGGAAGCCCTCAAAATTAACCAATCCCTTCCCGAGGAAGAAGCTCAGGGGTCTACGCTATTTGATTACAGTCAATTAGGGGATATCTACAAGGAACTCGGGAAAGCCGATTCCTCTCTGTATTACTATCAAAAGGCCATTGCATTAGCAAAAGCAATCCCCGATCCGAAGGCGCAGGCCAACAATTACCTTAAAGTCAGTCAGCTTCATCTTAACCAGCATAACATTCCCGGCGCAAAGCTCTATCAGGACTCCAGTCAGCACCTGGGAAGTAAGCTGGACAGTACTTTCTCTTGGCACGCTATCCATTTAAACGAGGCAAGGATCCTCCTTACCCAAAAGCAATACCCTCAGGTCGAGCAGGTATTGAAAAAAATAGACCCGGAACGATTCAACTTTCAGGGCAAAAAGAAATACTACACCTTCCTCATTGAATACTGTCGGCAGATCAACGATTACCACCGGGCTTTCGATTACCAGGGTACGCTGCACGAATTAATCGGAAAAGTAGAAGGGGCCCAAAGGGACCGGTATATGGTCTACACCGAAGCAAAGTTCAATGCATCCCAAAAAGGACGTCAGATTCAGGAATTGCAACAAGCGGCACTCATCAGCAAAGCATCCATCCAGCGGCAACGGGCCTGGATTATGGCCAGTCTCATATCGGTTGTTTCCATCCTCGTCGTCGTTTTCTTCTTGCAACGTGATAATCAAAGAAAATTGAAGTTTAATCGGGCCTTGCAGCAAAAGGTAGCCGAGCAAACCCTGGAATTGCGGGAAGCCAACGAAGAACTTCAGCATTTTAACTACATTATTTCTCACGACCTGAAAGAGCCCCTCCGAAACATTGTCAGTTTTTCCAGTCTCATTAAAAGGAAATTTTCTGGCAACCCAGAACTGGATGAATTCTTACAGATCATCTCTCGAAGTGGAGAGCAACTCCACCACCTGGTTCGCGACGTATTGGAATACCAGGGAGTAGGAAAATTCCCGAAAGAGTTGGCCGTTGTCGATACAGGCATCGTTATTGAGGAAGTAAGACATTCGCTGGCCAAGTTCATTAGCGAACGAAACGGCCGAATCCTGCATCAAAATTTACCGACCATTCACACCATAAAGGGTCCGCTGACCATCATTTTTAAGAACCTCATTGAAAACGGTCTCAAATACAATCATAGCTCCTTCCCCACGGTTACGCTAAAATACGATTCGCTCTCCGACCGGCACCTCTTTCAAATTAGCGACAACGGCATCGGGATTGAAAAACAGTACTTCCAGACGGTCTTCCAGATGTTCAAAAGGCTCAATGCCAGGGATCAATACCCCGGGTCCGGACTGGGGCTGGCCATTTGTCAAAAAGTCACCAAACAGTTGAATGGAGAACTCAAAATTAAGGCCTCCAACCTGGAACATGGCACTACTTTCGAACTGTCAATTCCCAAATAGTCGACCATAGAACCAATAATCTTCTTATTTTCAATACTTTTGTAGGAAAGGATCATTTAAATCAACATGCCACTCTTATTCTTCGGATGATTCTAAACGAAAAATCTTTAAACTTGTAACTGATGCAACACCTTGGTAGCGCCCCCTTTTTATGCATTCTCCTGGCCTTCGCTCTGTCGTGCACTCCGGATCATTCCTCACCAACCTCAGATCTGAATTGGGACATGTACCTGGGCGGCCCCGGCACCAATCAGTATTCTCCACTGGATCAGATCAATCGGGAAAATGCCTCGAACCTTCAAGTGGCTTGGGTCTATCATTCCGGCGATGCCGATAGTCTCAATCGCTCCCAAATTCAGTGCAACCCACTGATTATCGACGGCATTCTTTACGGCAGTTCGCCCGCTCTCAAATTTTTTGCACTCAATGCCGCTACCGGCGAAGAAATCTGGTCCTTCGACCCGTGGGGCAACAATTATCAGCAGTTTGGCATGGGTGTCAATCGCGGTCTGGCTTTCTGGACCGATGGCAACGACAAAAAACTCTTGGTCACCAGCGGAGCATTTCTTTTTTGCATCAATGCCGAGACCGGTCAATTGATCGAATCCTTTGGCAATCAGGGAAAGGTCGATCTACACGATGGTCTGGGCCGCGACGTCAGCAACATGTTTATCTCGGCTAATACACCGGGTGTCATCTACAAAGATTTACTCATCCTGGGAACCCGGGTTTCCGAATCCACCGGTGCAGCCCCAGGTTACATTCGGGCGTACAATGTACAATCCGGTAACATAGAATGGGTTTTCCATACCATCCCCAAACCGGGAGAGGTAGGCTACGATACCTGGCCGGAAAATGCGTGGGAGCGAGTCGGCGGTGCCAACGCCTGGAGTGGTTTGAGCATCGACCGGGAGCGCGGTTGGGTATTCGCGCCAACCGGGTCGGCAGCTTTTGATTTCTACGGAGGAGATCGGCCCGGCGCCAACCTGTTTGCCAATTGCATCTTGGTACTGGATGCGGCCACCGGTGAGCGAATCTGGCATTACCAGACGGTGCATCACGACGTTTGGGACCGGGACCTACCCGCTCCCCCCAATCTCATTACCGTTAATCACAACGGCCAGGAAATCGAAGCGGTCGCCCAGATCACCAAATCCGCCCATATTTTCCTACTGAATCGCGAGACCGGAGAACCCCTCTTCCCGATAGAAGAAGTGGCCGTCCCGGCCAGCAAACTAGACGGAGAACAAACCTGGCCTACCCAACCGATCCCCACAAAACCACCCCCCTTTTCCCGAAACCGGATGCAGGAAAAAGACATCACCAATCGAACACCTGAAGCCCACGACTACGTCAAATCCATTTGGGAAAACCTGGCGGAAGGAGACCCCTTTGTTCCACCCAGTGAAGAAGGAACGATTGTCCTTCCGGGTTTTGACGGCGGCGGAGAATGGGGCGGCGGTTCATTCGATCCCGAGACCGGTATGTTTTACATCAATGCCAGTGAAATGCCCTGGATCCTGCAGATGGTCCCCTTCGAACCGACTACGGATGACAAATTGGCATCACTCGGACGCAGTATCTACAATAGTCAATGCATTCTCTGTCATGGAAAAGATAAAAAGGGAGCCTCCATTCATACCGTTCCCTCCCTGGTTGGACTGAAAGATCGCATGGATAAAGCAACCTTGGTGCAAACCGTAACCAAGGGCAAGGGAATGATGCCCGCCTTCGGCCACCTCTCGGCGGACCGGGTCGATGCCATCGCCGCTTTCCTCCTCGAAACCGACGAAAAGGTCCCCGAAGGAAGAATTCAAAGCAGAAACGCATCCGACTGGCCATACCCCTACTCCATGACTGGTTACAATCGTTTTCGGGACCACGAGGGCTATCCCGCCTTGACGCCGCCCTGGGGAACACTAAATGCCATTGACCTCAACAAAGGAGCGCTCGCCTGGAAAATCCCATTCGGAGAAATTCCCGAATTGGCAGCGCAAGGTATGAAAAACACCGGTTCGGAAAGCTACGGCGGCCCCGTAGTAACCAAAGGAGGAGTAATTTTCATCGGTGCAACCCTGGACGAGAAGTTTCACGTATATGATAAAGACAACGGCAACTTACTTTTTGAATATCAATTACCAGCAGCAGGTTATGCCACCCCCGCTACTTATACGGTCAACGGAAAGCAATATGTTGTAATTGCCGCAGGAGGAGGTAAGCTGGGTACGAAATCAGGAGATGCATACGTTGCTTTTTCATTACCATAAGCCGCTTAAACCATGAAGCATTTAATTGCTATAATTCTACTCGGCCTGGCGTGGCAGAGTGGAATCGCCCAAGCAGATACACTAATCCAAACACCATTGCCCAAAATCGAAGAAGGAAACCGAAAATTTATCCTTCCCTTGGCGACTTTTTCACCGGAAACTTCTTTGCGGTTAGGTGCGGTAGGAATCTATATTTTCCGGCTCCCGAACGCTCAGCCGGGCACCCTCCTCTCATCGATCAAGGCACCCATCACCTACACCCTGCTCAACCAAATCAAGGCGCGATTCTCCTTTGAGATATTTCTGGATGAAAACAAACACATCTACGAAGGTTATGTCCAATGGCAACGTTTTCCCCTGCTTTTTTACGGGCTCGGCCCCAATTCTCCGGAAGACAACGAAGAACTTTATACCAGCCGAAATTACGGCGGAAAATTCTCCTACCTCAACAAAGTCGGCCGAAAAGTCTTCATTGGTGGACAGTTCGAATGGATCAACAACAAGATCGTAGATCGCGAAGAAGCAGGGCTCTTGTCGCAGGATGGACTCATCCCGGGCAGTGACGGAGGCACAGTCGCCGGTATCGGTCTGAGTTTCCGGTACGACAACCGAGACAATAACTTCAATGCCGCCAGAGGCCCCTTTATCGAAGGTAAATTCACAACCTACAATAAGACCTTTACCAGTGATTTCGATTTCACGAAATTCACCCTCGATGTACGCCACTTCCTGGAAGTGTTCGACAAACACGTATTGGCTTTCCAATTCCTGTCGGAATACAACTGGGGAGATCCCTCCTTTGAAACCATGGCACTCCTGGGAGGCGACATCATTATGCGCGGCCACATCCTCGGACGATTCAGGGACAAAGCCTTTTGGGCAGCTCAAACGGAATACCGCCTGCCCGTCAACCGCGCCCATTGGTTCAGCAAAGGGCTGGGCAAACTACGGTTCTTTGAACGATGGGGGCTGGTTGGATTTGCCGGTTTAGGAACAGTTGGATCCGGTTTCTCAGACATCGGCAACAGCGAAATCAAGTACAGCTTGGGCGTGGGCATTCGCTTTTTGGTACTGCCGGAAGAACGGGTGAATGTACGGCTTGATTTTGGGTTTGGCACCCAGCAGCCTGGGTTTTATTTTAATATTCGGGAGGCTTTTTAGTTTGAAATGTTCGAATTGTTTGAAGGGTTCGAATTGTTCGAACCCTTCAAACTAAAAAGCTATCGTTTAACAAAAGTCTTCACAATTTTACCCCTCCCCTGGCCGATACTCATATAGTAAGTGCCGGCCGCAAACCTTTCCAGAGAAATATTGGTATTGATATCGTTCAGCCAGCCATTGCGGATCATTTGCCCGGTCGCGGTACGAATCTCGTAGGGGGCACCAATTGCCTCGGCCGAGATTTGGGTGACCAAATATTGGTTGGAAGGATTAGGAAAGAGTTTTACTTGTAGCGGATTGACAATAGCGTGATCGGTATCGACCACCGTATCCACTACTTTTATGCGCAATACCTTGATGGTCGCCCAACCGATTCCGTCGAACGACTCTCTGGCTTTGAAAACAACCAAGTAGGGCTGCTCTCGAAGATGCCATGCCTCCGGCTGAAAAACAAACCTGGCTTTCAGTTGGCCATCTTCTTCTTCGATCTCAAATTTTGCTCCTTTTTCCGGCAAGACAAATAATCCACTTTCGGCAGTAAACGTCAGCGTCCCTTCATCATTCAGGGATCGGCTAAAAAGCTCGACATCGACCTCCGAATCGCCCACTCCTACCTCGATGACCTCCCCTTCCGAGAAGTCGGTCAAAATCTCCGGCATGACGAAGCCGCGATCTTCCACGATTACCTGCATATCCCGGATTACTTGGTCAATCACTGCTCCATTTCGGTAAGAAATGATCCGCATGGCAATGTTATAGACCCCAGCTTGTTGAGGGGCATCCCAAACAATCGTGCCGGTCACGGCGTCTATGCTTATTTGATTTTCCGGACCCGGCATGATCTCGGTTACCGGGCGGTAATTTCTCACCGATTCATCGTGATCCTGCAGTGGAGTAATCAGTTCGTAGGAGAGACTGTCGCCATCCGGATCAAATGCATTGGGATTGTGCATAAAAGTCTGTCCGACGATGGCCACGTCAATCGGGGGCATCAACAATTGGGGCGAGTTATTTTGCATTTCGGGGTCTTCCGATAAGTGTAGTTCCGTTTCAATGTAAAATTGAATGTCGGATGAATTTGGAAAATTCACGTTCATAATACCTCCATTCCGATTGGGATCGGCAAGTCCGATGTAGTAGCTCCCTTCTGCGGCGTAAGTATGCCTGCCCACATAGAGGTTCTTTTTGGCGAATTCGGAGATGACCTCCCCTTCCCTGGTCCCATCGTTATCCGTATCCTCCCCATTGATCCGGATCAGGGTTTCGGTAGTACCGTCTCCCCAATCGATGAACAGGGAATCCCGGTCCGCCGGTCGACTTTCCAGGAAAGTGTAAGTGGCAATCGTAGCCTGAATGGTATTCGGGCCAACTTTTTCAAAAGTGATCTCCCCAGCCATGTTGTGCGTTGCATAGAGATCGTTGCCACAAAAGCATAGCGCTGCCAGGAGAAGAATTGGAAAATAAATCTTCATAATTGTCGGTTTTGTACTGTTAGATGATAAATTCTGGTTTAAATTGCTTTTTTCTAAATATAAGCATCTTCCAAGTTAACGATGCTACCTACAGCTTCTTAGTTTTGCCAATAACTGACAGATCAGTAAAAGGATAAAAACAAAATTCGAGGCCGGAATTAAAAGAAGTCTAAATGGACTAAATTTCTTAATTTTGGATCGATCAAATCCGGAGGATCGAAGATGGAGCCAACCTTCAACTTATTGTCTTTTTTTATTATAGTGGGAACCTTTCTTGGCTTCACCCTCGGATGTATTTTGCTTTTCATAAAAGCACGCAGAAATTCTTCCAATCTGCTCTTGGGGGCGCTGGTTTTTGTTTTTACTCTCTTTCTAACTCCTGGATTTCTCTTCTGCTTTGGACTACTGCACCACGTACCTCAACTCACGCTGGCTCACGTTTTTTCGGGTTTTTTAATTGGTCCCCTCACCTATCTGTACGTCAGTGCCTGTACGGAAAAGGACTTCTCGATGCGGCCCGCCCGGTGGGCCCACTTTCTACCATTTCTGTTGGATCTATTGTACAACTTGCCGAGGTATGCTGATACGGCAGGAGTAAGGTATCAGCAGTTTGTGAGCAGTATTGCCGGTGCCGGAGATCCTCCTTTCGAAACGATGGTCGTCTTTAAGGCCTTACACGCCAGTATTTATTACATCTTTTCGGTATTACTGGTTCGACGCTACAAAAAACACATCATCAGTTCCACCTCCTATATCGACAATGTCTACCACCGGTGGTTGCTCTTTTTCTGCTCGGTACTGTTGTTGCCTATAGTGGTGGTTTTGGTTTTTGTATTATCCGGATTTCAGGTTGCATCGGTGAGCTACGTTATGTTTGGCTTTTTCTTTTTCATTTTTGCCATTTATCTCTCTGCACTTTTAAAACCGGAGATTTTCCATACTTTCCCCAATCCGATTCCCATTAATGACGACCAGCAACGAAAGAAACAGAAATACGAAAACTCCAGCTTGAAGGAAGCTCAAAAGGAGCGATTTGTCAACAACTTAATCCGTTTCATGGAGACCGAACGCCCCTATCTCCAACCGGAACTCACCCTGGCTCAATTGGCCGACAATTTGAAAATACCCGCTCACTACCTCTCACAGATCATCAATGAAAAACTGGGTCATAATTTCTTGGACTTCATCAATGGCTATCGGGTGAAAGATGCGAAGACCAAACTCGCCAATCCACACTTCAACCATATGACCATACTAGCCATTGCCTACGAGGTCGGATTCAACTCAAAGACGGCCTTTTATTCGGCCTTTAAAAAACAAACTGGCCACACGCCCACCCATTTCAGAAAGTCGATGACCTTCCAGGAAAAACAGGCAGTTTAGTCCGTTTCCCATTCCGTATTTATAAATCGGGACTTCCGTTTTTACAGATCGGGACGCTTTAATTCAGACATCCTCCTATCTTTGGGTCAGCTATCTAAAAGTGCTCCAGCTCAATCACACAAAAAAGTGTAAATTGGTTAAGTCGTAATCCAATGATTCGGCTCAGTCCTCTATTCTCACTGATTTTTGAATCAAAGTAAAACCTGCAATGCTTGAACAAAATGTTCTGAAACTTCACCTGCTTATCCTCCTCAAGGTTTTGATTTCCTCGGCGGTGATCCAGGCTCAACAGCCTTTAAAAATCACTTACATTTCCGATGAGTCAAATTCCAGCAACTTTGTCAATCTCCTCCAAAAACAAATGTTGGAAGAAACCCAATTGCTGCTTCGTCACAAATATGAGGTCGAATTCAACACCATTTATTGCAATGCCCAAAATGAATGCGTATTGGATGCGATGAAAAATGCTTTTGCCGATGAATCGGTAGATATCATACTTACCGCAGGCATCATCAGCGGCGGACTCATGAGCCAACTAGGTAATTACCCGAAGCCGTCGATCGCCACGACGGTGATCAATCACGAATTGCAACAAATACCCATTACACCTGAAGGCACTTCCGGGGTTCATAATTTTGCTTACGTAGAAGCACCTTTTGACATCGAACGGGACATCAAGACACTACACCGGATGTACCCCTTTAAGAAAATTGCCATTTTGGTGGATGAGGCCCGGGTCATTCGTTTCATCAACGAACTTTACACCAACATCGTCACCGAACTCAATGCCGAGTTCGTGATCATCGATGCCAGTGGGTCGCCCGCATCGACATTGGCCAACATGCCGGAAGATGTAGACGCAGTTTATGTGACGCCGCTCTTCGACCTGTCGCGGGTGCAGGTACAAGAGCTTTACGAGGGCGTACACCAACGAAAATTGCCTACGGCCGGCCTCCTGGGGGAAATGATGGTCAATGAAGGTGTCTTGATCGGTTATGCGACCGACGACAACTTAAGTCGTATCCCCCGTCGGGTCGCCATCAATATTTCCAAGATCCTCTCCGGTACGGATCCAGCGGATCTGCCGGTTGAAATGCCGACCTATAACGAAAACCTCATCATCAATATGGAAACGGCCAGAAAAACGGAAGTCTACCCGGATTTCAGCCTGATGAGTGAAGCACTACTGATCAATTACGACCGGGTGGGAGCAGACCGGACCCTTACGCTGGAAAGTGTCATCGCCGAAGCCTTAGCCAATAACCTCGACATTAAGATCTCAGAAAAGAATTTGGCCATCGCCGGGAAAGACGTCGGTTTGGCCGGTGCAGATTTGAGGCCGGAAGTAAATGTGTCCACTTCCCTCTCGATGATCGACGCCCTTACCTCAGCTAACTCATTCGGCAATCAAGGTCGAGTCAATTGGTTCGGCAGCGGAAACTTTTCGCAGGTCCTCCTTTCCGAACCGGCGATCGCCAACGTTGCCATTCAAAAATTTCTGCAAAAAACGAGCGACTTCGAATTGCAACAAACGCAAATGGACGTAGTGCTCGACGCAGCTTCCGCCTATCTGACACTGCTCCAGGCACAAAGCCTGGTCAAGATCCAACACGAGAACCTGCTGGTCACGCAAGAGAATTACGACATTGCCAAAGCAAAGGAAGCCGTCGGTTATTCCGGTGCCAGCGACATTGCCCGCTGGGAGTCGGAATTGGCCCAGAGCAATATCAATTTGAATAATGCGACCGCCCAAATGGAGCAAGCTCGTTTTGCGCTCAATCAATTGCTGAATCGGCCGATCGCGGAAGAATTCAACGTCGATACCATTGCCCTCAGTCAATCGGATTTGTTGGTCAATGACCCCCGATTACTGGCCGTGGTAAAGGACTATGGCGTCCTCAGTAAGTTTGCCAACTTCATGGTTCGGGAAGCCAAATTAAATCTGCCCGAATTAAAGCAAATCGAGTTCAGTCTGGCCGCGCAGGAACGCTTGCTTTTATCCCAAAAAAGAGCCTTTTACCTCCCTACCATTGCCCTCACCGGCGAGATCAACTCTGTACTGGACCGGATCAACGTACCGGAGTTATCCCCGGAACTACAATCTTTTGGTCTTGGCAATACCAGTAATAAACCTACGTGGAACATCGGAGTCGGCATTCAGTATCCCATATTGCAGGGAGGCCGACGAAAACTGAACCGAGATCGAACCGCTATTAGTATCCTCCAATTGCAGGACCAACGTACCAACCTGCAGAACCAATTGGAACTTAGAATCCGATCGGCCCTGGAAACTGCCGGTGCGACTTTTTCCCAGGTTCGGCTTTCGGAGATCGCAGCCAATGCTGCCGAGAAAAACTTTAAGATCGTCCAGGACTCCTATTCTCAGGGGCTCATCAATATTACCATGCTCATCGACGCGCAGAATGCAGCCATTCAAACCGAGCTCAATGCCATCAATGCCAAGTACCAGTTCATTCTGGATTTCCTCTCCCTGGAAAGAGCCGCCGGTTTTTATTACTCCCTGGCCACCGCCAAGGAGAAAGATGCTTTCTTTCGGCGCCTGGACCTCTACCTCAGCGGAAGCGAATCCATGAACAATTAGCGGAAGTAAAAACGATTTCCGCCGATCATTTAAACAACATCTAACAAAAAAGAAAATCGAACAATATGAAATTTCGCCTTCTAATCCTATTGCTAACCAGCACCTTGTTGTCTTCTTGTGGAGGAAAAGACAGTGGCCCGGCCGAAGCCCCCGTACGCCCGGTCCGACACGGCAAGATTCAAAAATCAGGGGACCTGGAAAACCAAACCTTTTCAGGAACGGCGCAAGCCAGCAAAGAAGCCAACCTCAGTTTTAAAGTAAACGGCACCATCAACAAACTCAATGTCCAAATCGGAGATAAAATCCGTCGGGGACAAGTCATAGCGAGCCTCGATGCCATTGATTATAGCGTTCAATTCGATCAGGCTGTAGCCCAGTTAAAAAGCGCTGAAACGCAGATCAAAACAGCAGAGTCGCAATTAACGGCTTCCCGGTCCAACTACGAGCGGATTGAAAAGCTTTACGAAAACAACAGCGTCCCGTTAAGCGATTACGAACAAGCCAAGTCGTCTTACGAAACTGCCCAATCCCAGCACGAAGCAGCCATCGCGCAGGTAACCGCTTCCCAAAAACAAGTTCAATCATCTCAAAACCAGGTTAATTATGCGCGACTGACGGCGCCTTTTTCCGGGGTCATCACCAAAGTCAATGCCGAGGAAAATGAATTTGTCCCAGCCGGTAACCCCATTGCTGTCCTCAGTGCCGAGACCCAACCGGAAGTAAGCGTAGGTGTGCCGGAGATCTTCATCTCCAAAATCCGCAAGGGAGAGAAAGTCAAAATTCACTTCTCCATCCTGCCGGGCCAGGAACTCGACGGAACCGTCCAGGAAGTGGGCTTTAGCTCAGCCAACACTTCTACCTATCCCATCACTGTTCGCATCGATAATCCCGCCAAAGAAATTCGACCCGGCATGGCCGCCAACGTCACCTTCAAATTCGGTGGCCAACGGGATGGCCAACAATATTTGGTCGCTCCCGTCAAAGCCATCGGCGAAGGCCCGGAGGGAAATTTTGTGTTCAAATTACAACCCGAAGGAGACAACTATCGGGCGGTCAAACAAACCATTACGGTTGGGAATCTACTGGCAAACGGCTTTGAAGTCAAAGAGGGCCTGCAGGATGGCGATCTCGTTGCCACTGCCGGACTGAAATCCCTCCTGGACGGCATGATCGTCAAACTATCTGACTAAATCCCATACTATCCACCGTCAACATTGTATTTAAAATGAATCTAACCAAAATAGCAATAGACAATAACCGGGTCACCATCATGGTTCTCCTGGTCATTCTAGTCATGGGATTGTTGGCCTACAACCAGCTGTCCCGGGATTCCATGCCGCCTTTCACCATTCGAATTTGCTCGATCGTCACCCAATTCCCGGGAGCATCTCCCGAGCGGGTAGAAGAGTTGATCACGGACAAAATCGAACAGGTCGCCCAGGAATTGCCCGAACTAAAAACGGTCACCAGTGAATCCAGAACGGGACTTTCCGTAGTGAATGTCGAAGTGACACCGGATATTCGGGAAGAAGATCTACAGCCCGTCTGGGATCGTTTGCGCCGAAAGATCGAGCAAATTCAAAAGGAGTTGCCCGATGGCAGCCGTCCTCCCAATGTAAAAGATGACGGGATCGGCGTCGTTTACGGCATCATCCTGGGTCTGGAAGGAGATGGTTTCACCAATTATGAATTGAAACAATTTGCCGAAGATATCCGCGACGACCTCGTTAAGCTCGAAGATGCCGCCGAAGTGGAGATCAGCGGTATTCAGGAAGAACAGATCTACGTTGAGTTCGACAATGCCCGATTGGCAGAAACCGGTTTGTCGTCCAGTCAGCTTCAGGGCATTATTGGTGCTACCAACATCGTATTCTCCGGTGGAGAAGTAAGCCTCGAAGACGAACGAATCGTGTTGGAACCAACCGGTAATTATGAAACGCTCGACGACCTGGAAAAGACCCTCATCCCATTGGGCAATACCGGTCAGACAATTGAACTGGGAGACATTACCAGAATTTCACGGGCCTATAAAAACCCGCCCGAAAGCCTCGTCCGCATCAACGGCAAACCTGGTCTAGCCATTTCCATTGCACTGCGGGACGGCGCTAACTTGACCAGGCTCGGAGAAGTGGTCGACGAGAAGAAAAAGCAATACGAGGCGGAACTGCCGATCGGCATCACCTCCACTCGTTCTGCCGCTCAAGACTACTACGTAGACAATAAAGTGAGCGACTTTCTCAACAACGTTTTACAGTCGGTCGGAATCGTGCTCGCCGTCATGTTGGTCTTTTTGGGTCTAAGGACCGGGCTCGTTGTTGCCAGCCTCATCCCTATGGCCATGGTGATGACCTTATGGTTGATGAACCTTTTCGGCATCGGCCTGAACCAAGTTTCCCTGGCAGCCCTGATCATGGCCCTCGGTATGTTGGTCGATAATGCCATTGTGGTTTCCGAATCCATTATGGTAAAAATGGAAGACGGCATGTCTTCCCGGGAAGCGGCCATTGCATCCAGTTCGGAGTTGATGATTCCCCTCTTGGTTTCTTCGCTCACTACCTCGGCTGCATTCCTCGCTTTCTTCCTGGCGGAGAATACCATGGGAGAAATCATGGGGCCTCTTTTCAGTGTGATCACGCTGGCCTTATTGTCTTCGTGGATTTTGGCCATGACGATGGTCACCATGCTGGGCGTGGCTTTTATCAGGGTGAAGATCAAAGAAAAGAAAGGGGAAGAGCCCGTCAAGAAGAGCAACTTCGATCGCTTGAACGATTACTACAAAAGGATATTGATGTGGACACTGAAGCGGCCAATCCTATTCCTTGTCCTCATCATCGCCATGTTCATCGGGTCGCTCAGCCTCTTTCCGTCCCTGCCCTTCATCTTTTTCCCGGACAGTGATCGAAACCTCGTCACGCTAGATCTCAATCTTCCGCTGGGAACCAAGATCGAACGAACCTCCGAAGTGGCCGCTCAAATTGAAGCTTTTATGGCACAAGAGTTAAAGACGGGGCCGGACCGACCGACTGGCATTGTCGATTGGAGTACGTTCATCGGTGAAGGGCCTAAGAGCTATGACCTCGGTTACCAACCCGGAGAAGCCAATACCGGTTATGCACACATGCTTTTGAATACCTCCAGTTTTACGGAAAACAACAAGGTCATCAAGGTATTGGACGATTTTTGCTTCGAAAACTTTCCCGACGCCGACGTCAAGGTGAGCCAACTGGCCGGTGGCGGTGGTGGCGGTGAGGATGTAGAAGTCCGCATTACCGGCGATTCTCCGGAAACACTCTATACCATTGCGGAAAGCATCAAACAAAAGATGAATCAAATTCCGGGCACCAAGACCATTAAGGATGACTGGGGTCCCAAGATCAAGAAGTTCATCATCGACATCGATCAGGATAAAGCCAACCGGGCCAATCTCACGAACCAGGACATTGCCATTTCCCTGCAAACTACTTTGACCGGTTCCAACTCCGGCTCCTTCCGGGCCGGAGAAGATAACATACCCATCATGATGCGGAATGAAAGCAGCCTGGATCTGGATGTCCGGCAATTGGATGGGGTCAATATTTTCTCCCAAAGCTCCGGTCAAAATGTACCATTGGTTCAAGTGGCGGAAGTAGTGCCCGATTGGCAGTACGCTAAGATCCTGCGGCGTGACCTGTTTCGGACCTTGACCGTCAGTTGCAATGCTCGGGACGGTTTCACCGCTACCGACATTACCAGTGAATTATCTCCCTGGCTGCAAGATGCTTCGGAAGACTGGGCCCCTGGTTACAGCTACACCCTGGGTGGTGAATCCGAACAAAGTGGAGAAGCGATGGGAGCGGTGGGTGCTAAGTTACCCCTGGCCGGCTTCATCATCCTGTTGCTGCTGATCGCTCAATTCAATTCGTTCCGCAAAACCTTCATGGTATTGAGTACGATCCCTCTCGGACTGATCGGAGTCATTTTAGGCCTGGTACTCTTTCGCTCCTACTTTGGTTTCATGGCATTCCTCGGCATCATTTCCCTGGCGGGTATTGTGATCAACAACGCCATTGTTTTGATCGACCGGGTTAAGATAGAAATGGAGGAATTCAAACGACCTCCTTTTGAAGCCATCGTTGCCGCGGCACAGCAAAGGTTCCGTCCCATTCTACTGACGACTTTTACCACCACGCTCGGCCTAATTCCGCTTTATTTGGGAGGGGGACTCATGTGGGAGCCCATGGCGCTGGCCATTATGATCGGCCTGCTTTTTGCCACGGTGATTACCCTGTTGTTCATTCCCGTAATGTATAAGCTGCTATTTCGCGTGCCCTACCAACAACTAGCTAGTTAATTTAAATTTTAACAGCTTCTAAGATTTGCAAAATTGTTG
>JANQRV010000648.1 GCA_028284395.1 Saprospiraceae bacterium | reverse complement strand
TGGAGCAGTTGGCGGTTCGGTATAGGTCCGGGAATCAAAGTAGTGTTTGTCGCCCAAAGCGGAGTGTAGCGAAGGGATGACTCTTACCGAAAACTCATCGAATTGATAATCTTCTCCTCCCTTCACTTCATAAAGCTGATCATCCGGAATCCCGTAGGCGCGTAAAATGTTGCAAGTAGTTTCCGTTCCAATGACCTTAGCCCCGGTTTTCCAGGCAATGTAGGGAACATCGGACAGATGGTCAAAATGGGAATGGTGCACCAAAATAAAATCGGCCTTATGGACAATGCTGTCAATGGAAGAAGTATCAGATTGGAAATAGTCGGTCCGGGCAAAACGCTTCCTGGTATCGTCGGGATGAATGGAAGGACCATTTCCCAACTTAATCCTTGAAATATAGGGGTCGACCAGGATGGTGGTAGTTCCGTCGGAAATTTCCCAGCCCGCAGTTCCCAAATACTTCAACTGCGTGCTTTTATTTTGTGCAATGGTTGCTGCGGAAAACAGCCAAAAAATTATCCAGCTTAAAATGAATCTTTGCATATGTTTGATCAATCGTATATTTCAACCACCAATTCGATTTCGACGGCCTGTCCCCGGGGTAAGGAGGCTACTCCGATCGCTGCTCGCGCATGTTTCCCCTTTTCACCAAAAACTTCTACCATCAAATCGGAAAACCCGTTGATTACCTTAGGCTGATCCACGAAGGCAGGATCGGAATTGACCAAACCGAGCACCTTCACGATCCGCTTCACTTTATTGAGATTGCCCAGCATTGCTTTGAGGACCGCTAATTGATTGATGGCGGTAAGACGAGCACCTTCGTACCCTTCCTTGATAGAAACATCTTTTCCCAGTTTGCCGGTAATCTCGCTGCCATCTGCGCGTCTAGGACCTTTGCCCGCTAAGAAGATCAGATTGCCGCTACGTACGCCGTTGACGTAGTTGGCTACCGGTTGGGGAGGGGCCGGTAGTGTTATGTTCATTGCCTTCAATTTGGCCTCGGGATCGTAATCCGCTTCTGGTTTGGATGTAACCGCACAACTGGTGAAGAGACTGATAATTAGGCAAAATTGGAAAGAACGATATAGGGTCTTATGCATCGTCGTTTTGTGTTTAAAGCGTCGTTTTGATTTGAATGCTACTAAGTTAGGCTCAATTTGCGACTTCTTGACATTATTGGACGAAAATCCCGATCGACAATTTGCATTGGATATTGACCAAGGCTACTTCCCTCATGTACTATTGTCCGGACAAAGTCTTAAATTCGCTCTGAAACAAGACCCGCATTGAAGGATGAAATCAATTACACTGCTTTCACTGGCTGTTTTATTGCTGATATCAATGGGACTTTCCGGGCAACAAATACCGGATACTTCACAGTTTTTCGATATCAGTACACCCCGTTATAAACAAGGAAAAGGACCGGTGGTATACATCGATGGTGGCCACCAAAATTTCCATACACTGGACGGCCGTTACCGGGCCTTTGGCAATATTTTAGAAGCCGATGGTTATCGAGTGAAATCCCAATCTAAACCGATCGATCGATCCACTCTAAAGGGCTGTGACATATACGTCATTTCTAATGCACTGCACCCTTCTAATGAAAACGCATGGGTGTTGCCCAATCCTTCCGCTTTTACTAAAGAAGAAATTGAGGCGATGGAAAAATGGGTACGCAATGGCGGAAGTCTTTTTCTAATAGCCGATCATATGCCCTGTGCAGGAGCGGCTACCGAACTGGCCCGTGCTTTCCATTTTGAGTTTCTCAACTGCTTTGCAATGGATCTACGCAAGCGAGCTGCCGCTTTATTTACGAAGGCAACGGGCAGCTTGGGGGCCTCCGTCATCACAGCTCATGTCGACTCTATTGTTAGTTTTACAGGAAGTGCTTTCGCCATTCCGGGAAATGCTACTTCCATTTTGCGACTCGATGATGAATTTAGGGTAATGATGCCAAAAGTTGCGTGGGAATTCAATGATTCGACACCATCATTGCCGGGGGATGGTTTGCATCAATTGGCTCATCGAAAACACGGTAAAGGACGGATTGTAGTAAGTGGGGAAGCCGCTATGTTTTCGGCCCAACTGGCGGGGCCGCAACGGCGGCCGATGGGTTTGAACAACCCAATTGCCAAGAACAACATTCATTTGCTCCGGGCCATTATGGATTGGCTTGCCGAATAAATAGGAGATGCTCCGGTAAGGCGGAACTGAGCACTTGAAGATCGCCCGCTGTTATTTGTCCGGATCGACTAACTTTTTCATCAAGCCCGGTTTGAGTCGTTCTTGAAATAGTTCGCGATAGTGTAGTTGCTCGAGTTCTTCCATGCTCATCAGTTTCAGTTTTTTGCGGTTGTTTCGGACGCCAATACTACTGATGATTCCACTTAAGATGGATTTACCCCAAAAATTAAAGATTCCCTTTTGCTGATCTCGTTCAAAATAAATGATACCATTGCGCCTCCTCAGGAAACTTGGATTATTGGATTTTACAAGACGGTTTGCGAAAAAGGAAACCAGTGAATTACCGAAGTTTACTTTCGACAAATCCTCCTTGCTGACAATTTGGAACTTAAGTTTGTTGTACTTGAAATACATGTCTCCGATGGCCCGATGGTGATTGCCGGTAATGTTGAAGATCAAGGCTTTATTTCGCCCCGATTGAATATGAATCCTTCCCATGGGCGTCATCAACTGGTTGAGGGGCGAAAGATCCATTGCCGAAAGCTTGCCTTGAATATTAAAGGTGTTTAATGAGTCATTCATATCAAAGGAGCCGTCCGCATCGAAGTTACCCTGACCGTATAGTTTTCCTCTTGCTTTTAGCAGCATTGGTTGCTGGAGAAAGGGCTCGTGATTGGTGATGTGTACAATGTGGCCGTTTAAGTTTTCGAATCGAATTATTGAAGGCTCCGTGCCATGCTCAGCAAGTTCGGTGTTGGTGATGCGACCGGAGACCACTACGGTATCCACTAAGAACGCCAGCGGAATCGACCGAATTTGACCTTGAATCAAGTCGGTCGGCCGATTCACCCGGGGAACATTTTTGTCCCGGTAAACATCGAGATTGGCATTGACAACTTCAATTTTCCTCAAATGCAAGGGCGATTGCAGCAAATCAGCGGGACTAAAACGACTGATAATGACGCGTTCGGCATTAACATCGAACAGATCCACTTGTTCTTCAATCAGGTCCGAGTAGGCAGTTCGGCTGTAGATCGGTTTGAAGGCAACTCCCCGGGCTATCAATTCTCTTTTTTCCGAATCGTAGTTCAAAGATTGTCGGAAGAGATATTCCCGGTACTTGCCCATGGGAAGAGATAGGGATTGTATCCCGGCTTGTAGCCGTTCGTAATATTGGTCGAATTTTGTCAGTGCCACGGTAGATTCTGTCGCAAGGCCGTCAATTAGGAAATGGATGCCTTCTACTTGGATCCGTTCGTCGGCCCGTAAATCAAGGGAAGCATTGTTGAGCTGCATGGTTTGAATCTCCATGGGAATCCCGAATTGGAAGGTCGTATCCGATTCCTTGGTGGTGTCCTCTGCTGTCTTTTTCTCGGAGGCAACCTGCACTTCCAATTGGTTGGCGAAGATCGTATCTGCTCGCAATATTTCACCGCAAATCAGCTTCTTGAAATCCAGTTGATTCACTACGGCGAAATCCAGTTGTGCTTCTAGCCCTTGATTGGGCCCAGCGCCCAGGAAATCGATGGAATCCAGAACGATCGTGCCGGATTCAGTGTCGAGATCGACGGTTTGAATATTCGCCTTCAAATGTCCATTCTGAAATTGCACCGATTGATGAGAGCGGAAGTGCAAGCTTTGATGAGAGGCGAAAAAAGTATTAATGGGGTTGTCTTCTTCCGTCAAATCAATCTTGCGGACCGTGAGATCGAAAGAGGGGAGCTTTAATTCGGTCGTGTCAATGGACCCGGTGCTCCGATAACTAAATTGAATGTCATCGATGTTCAACTGGTCAATCTCAACTACGGGCAAATGCATGGCCCTTTGCTGGTTGGAACCACCACTGGTGATCGTGTCCTTCAGTTGGTGCAAAACGAATACGGGCCGCCTGATGTTCAGCGCCTGTAGTTGCAACTCGCGGTCTCGAATGAATCGTTGCAGATCTGCCTTGATCAAATTGATTTCCGGGACTTCAAGCTTGCGAACCGCTGACTCAAGGCTGTCGAAGCGGAAATCGGCTCGGCGTATTCGATAGGATTGGTCCGATCCAACTTTTTCGATTTGTTCTACTTCGATCCGGTTGGGTTGACCGTTTTGCTTCAAAGAGGCATCAGTCATTACCAGGTCGAGGATGTCGACGGTTCCCTGCCAGGCAAATCTACCCCGTAATTGTTGGATGGCCACCTGCTCCCCCTGAGGGAGTTGGCCAGATACCTGATTGTTTTCCAGGGAGATCTGCTGAATTTCAAGTGGAGGCAGCGATATTTTTTGTGCGGAATCTCGCGTGGATTCCTGCATTACAAAATGGGTATTCGCGTCCCGAATGAAGAGGGAGTCCAAATCCAGATGTCCGCTAATCAAACTGTCGAGATCTGAGTTAAAGCATTGGATCAAGTCGGCCCGATGGCGTAACTGCAAAGAAGGTTGATCAATGGAAAGTGCCACGTTCCTGAATTCATAACGACTTCCGTCCGTTTGTAGCGAACGAATTCGGGATTCCAGGTTTGGTAGATCAACGACTACTTCCCGGCTTGAAAGTAAAACCCCGGAGACCAGTTCGTTCCAGGATGAGAGTCGGGGGTGGAGCCGTAGTTGCTGTAATTCCAGATCGTAATGTCCGACAGAAATGCGTTTGCCGGCCGTGAAACGTCCGTCCTTAATCAAAATCTGATTCGATCTTACATAGGGGTTGAAAGTGTTTGCCAGGGTCTTTTTTAATACTTCCAGGGGGCTCCGGCCCGTATCCCTTGAAGTAGTTCCCTCCGGGAATGCCAGTTCAATGTTCGGCCGGTCGATCACTACATCACTAAAAAAAAGTGGATCGCCGGAAAGAGCTTTCAAATAATTGATCCTGGCAATTTGGATATTCGGCACCTCAATCTTCAAGGCTGTATCGGGGATTCCGTTGTAAGGGTCGACAGACTCTAACACGAAGTTTTCCAATTCAAAACCGGATTCCAAGGTGGTGAATTGAACTCGGTCGGCGTATATTTTTTGTTTGTGCCCGGGGAGCACTTGTTGATAATCGCGTACGATCATCCGAAAACCGGAAATGGGGAGGTGCTCGGTGCTGAAGGAGAAATTTTCGGGGGTGATTGAGAGATCATAGAATTCCAGGTCTTCCAGGTGCATTTCCAGGTCGGCACCAGCATGTTGGTCATCTTTTAGCAGGAATTGGCCGTTTATGGCCCGGATTTGGTCGATGTGGATCGATGGACTAAAATTGTCCATGATAGATATGACTGCATCGTTTTCTTTGGTGGTCCGTTGAGGCTTATTGGTGGGTAGTTGAACGCTGACCTGTGGATCGATCAGGGCGACTTCATGCATCTTTAAATCCCGGTTCAGGTAAGACGCTTCGTAGTCGATACCGTTGAAGGCGAACGTTGGTATCCTGATATCGTAAATGGCTTTGCCCGTTGCCATGGCCCGCTGTTCTTCTAAGGAATCGGCAACGGAAACCAGCTGAAGGTTGTGAAAACTCAAAACCGAGTCCTGGGTCGACAATCGCATTTTGTCGAATCGGAGCTCATGAATGCTGTCCGGCAGTTCAAAATGCTCGTCTCGAACAATGAGTTCTATATATTCGGCATTGAAAAACTTTCTCCTTTGGAGGGTAGAATCTACCATGAATTGCTGAAGTCGAAAGCGGATGTCGTCGAGATGAAAGTCCTGATTTTTGCGGTATTTGAAGGCTGCCCGTTCGATATTGAGAAAATTGATTTCGAAGTGGTTCAGGTATTGGCTGATGATCTCAAATAACCCGGCTGATTCTGCAGTTACCGTTACCTTCCGATCATCCTCCAAATTGTGCACGAAAAGATCTGGATCAATGAGGGATAACCCTTCAATTACCAGGGTCCGTTTCAGGAATATGGAAGAAATGGAGCGGAGCCTGATCCTTAGGGAGGGTATAGAGATCTCATAGATGCGCTCGGCGGATGTTGCTTCGGTAGTATCCAAAACAAAACTCAAATTGTTGACACTCAATGTTCTGGTCAGGAAGTGTAGCTCCAATTTGTCGTAGCTTACACGACAATTCTCGGGGATTTCCCGATTGATGAGCCGGGTCAGCGCTTCGCGAGCGTAGGCACTGCCAAGAAAGTTCAAAGCAAAGGTTGCTGAGGCGAGAACAACCAGGATGGCGATGAGGAAAAAGTGCGTTCTGTTTTTTCGGGTAATCTTCTCATTCATGCAACTCAAAAATAGGACTTCTTAGCCAAAATTGCCATCTTCCTTACCTTGCAATATGGAGGAAAATTAAAGAATTGTTTCGGAGTGGGAAAATTCTTCCAATCCATCTACCTTGTAGGTAAATTCAAAAAACAACGAACATGAAGCGCTTCAATCACCCAGTTCTGTTTCTGGTATTATTTTTCTCGGTAATGGTCAGTGCGATTCCTGGTATTGGACAATCTGATATGGCAAAAATAAAGGGAAGGGTTTTAGGAGAAATGATGAGACCACCCGTTCAAGAATTCAAAGTCAATCAATTGATGGAAACGATTAGAGAGGATGGTACTTGGCCCGGCATCGATTATGAAGATGTCTCCCGGACCGGATTCGAACATCGTTACCACATTTCCAATATGGTTTTGCTGGCGCGTGCTTATCAATCGGAGATTTCTCCATTTCACCGGCAGGCAAAGGTCTTGCAGACGCTGGAACTGGCGCTCCGGCATTGGGTGGATAAAGACTATCGTTGCGACAATTGGTGGTACAATCAGATTGGGACACCAAATGGATTGGTAACGCTCTTGTTGATCGTTGGTGAGCGGTTGGAACCTTCTCTTGTCGAAAGGACGCAGCCCATCATTGGTCTTGCTCATATCGATGCTCCCGGAGCCCGGCCCGGTGGCGATCGCATCAAGATTGCCGGCATTCAGGCGAAGAATGCCTTGTTTCTAAACGACGATGAGCAATTCAATACCATCATCCGGGTCATTGAAAGTGAGATCAAATTTTCAAAATGGGTGGGTGCCGAATACGGGTACGGCTTTCGGTACATACCGACGGGTTTTTCCAATCGAAAAATGGGGGGGCGTGGAATCCAACACGATCACAGTTTTCACCACCGGGTAGATGGCGTCAACAACACGCTGTCTTATGGTCTGGGCTATGCCGATGCCTTTGTGGAGTGGGCCATCTACACGATGGGGACTAAATTTGCCTTTTCCGAT
>JANQRV010000645.1 GCA_028284395.1 Saprospiraceae bacterium | reverse complement strand
CGCCCGAAGGGCTCCAAACTTCTCGAACTGACTAGAAAAACATCCAGATGCTAAGCCTTTCCCCGGTGATCAAAAGTTACCCATTTAATTTGAGCAAGTGCTTATGTATGAATATTTTGTATAAACTCTAGTGGACAAATAGACTTGTAGGATTTCTCAGGCTATAGCCAGTTCTGTGTGTTATCATTAATCGGGATCAGGCTGAACCCGGAGCAATATTTCCGGATCATACTGTTTGCCGGCCAGGTAGATACACTTAATCTGGCGTGTATTGGAAATCGATGTGGTTGGATCTGCATCGAGGATTACCAGATCTGCTCGTTTTCCGGCTTCGACCGTGCCTGTTTCATTTTCAATCCCCAGAGCGATGGCTCCGTTTCGAGTGGCTATGGACAAAACCTCGAGAGGTGGAATGCCTGATGAAACCAGCAATTCCATTTCTCGATGTAAGGACACTCCCGGAGTCATCCATGGGTTCAGCAAATCGGTGCCGGCTGTGAGCAAAACATTTCGTTCGTGGAAAACTCGAATGATTTCAAGCATAAGTGGCCAAGCTTCTTGTGCGGCCTTAAATTGTTCATCTGTCCAGGATTTTGAGTAGGAATGACGGCTCGACCGCCAAGTTTCTGCCTGTCCCGGCATAGCAAGATCCGGCTCCAATCGTTCGAGCACACTCGGATCATTACCGAAAGTCATGGCTTCCCCCAAAACCAGGGTTGGATCGACATCTATTCGATGCACAGCAAGCAAATCAGCCAATTCCCTGACCTCCGGTCCGTTTACATCCACCACCTCGCTCCACCGGCTGAAGAGGTTGGCATCGAACCCGGCACGGCCAGGCGGGACATAGAAGCCCTTAAATTCGTCCTGGTAGGCAGATGGTACAATCTCATCAATTAATCCGGCGTACCAAGAATGGGTGATGGCGTCAATGCCCGCATTCGCAGCCTGGGTCCATGAAGTTTCGCCCAGGTGCCCAATGACCTTGAGCCCCAGGCGGTGTGCCTCCTCAATGATCACCTCCGCCAGATCAGGTGTTATACCGGCATAAATTTTAACGAAGTCAACGCCTAACGCTGCATCTTTGGCAACAATATTGCGGTAGTCATCTTCTGTTTTGCCCCGTTGACCGAAGAAAGATACAGGGCCATTGATAAGCATACCTGCCAGGTATAGATCTGGGCCTACAATTTCACCGCTGCGCACCCGGTCCCGAAGTTCAACAACCGGATTGGAGGGTGCACGTACCGTAGTAATTCCGAATGCAACGAGATGGGCCAAAAATTTTGGTGCGTATCTTCCCCGATCCAAATGGGCATGCATGTCGATAAAGCCTGGGGTGATGTAAGACCCGGAAAGGTCAATCGTTTCCGCTTCTGATGAAGCTCTGGGAGACTCAGAAATAGGTCCGGCGTATATGATCCTGTCCCGGGCAAGAGCAACCACCGCATTCTCTACCGGAGGTCCACCTAATCCATCAATTAGGGTTGCATTCTTCAGGATGGTTGTAATACTTGAATCTACCGGAGGGGCGCAGCCAAATAGGAGCGTTGAAACAAGTACATTGGTCAGAAATGATCTTTGCCTGGTCATCAAAAGAATCGATACTTTCAAAATGTAAAATTCCTTTCCGTAATTTCCCGTGACCATAATTGACTTTTGTTTTGCGCGCAATTCCTCCTGGAAATAGAACAAATTTTCTGGATTGATCAAGCGCTAGGAGTTTGCTGTTATTACATCTATTCCCTTCTCAAACTACTTGTAGGGTTTGCATTTGCCGCTCTAATAGATTCAAAGGATAAAGTCAGAAGTGCAATGCCAACCGTTATAATTCCTGCTGTACCAATAGTATACCAGGAAATATCAACCCGGTATTGATAATTGGAAAGCCATTTGTTCATTAAATGCCAGACAACCGGAATTCCGATCATTATACCGAGCAGCACCAATCTCAGGAAGTTTTTTGCCAATAATATCGTTATTCCGATAACGGAAGCTCCCAGTACTTTTCTGATTCCTATTTCCTTTACTTTTTGTTGAGCCGTAAATAAGACCAATCCGAAGAGCCCCAAACAGGAAATAAAAATAGCCAACCAAGAAAAGAACTGGGACAAGTTAAAGAACATTTCTTCGCTTTTGTATAAACTATTGTATTCCTGATCTGTAAAACTGTACTTAAAGGGAAATGCAGGATTCAATTCTTTGTGAAGAGCTTCCAACTTAGATACCGTCTGAATGATGTTATCCGGACTGACCCTTATGATTGCCTGGTCAAAATCGATATAACCTGCATTCCTTATTACCAAGGGCTTAATGGCCTGTTTCATTGTTTCAAAATGAAAATCTTTTATAATGCCGACGATAGTTCCATCATTCCCCCATTGATTTAAAGATTGACCAATTGGATCTTTCAATCCCATTGCCCGCACCGCCGTTTCGTTCAGGATATACTCTATCCTGGCCGGATCGTTATTTTTAAAGTCACGACCCGAGATCATCTTTGCGCCCCAGGTGTCGATAAAATCCGGAGTGACAACCATTGTAGCAAAGGTCGTTTTATCGTCTTCTTTCTTTCCTGGCCAGGAAATAGAGAATGTTGAATTATCGAGTTGAAGAGGAATATCGGAAGAAAAGGCAACTGAAGAGATGTCAGGGAACTGCAAGGCCCTGCTTTTAAAAACTTCGTATTTGCCTTTTAGGTTTCCTTCTAAAGCAAACGTTAAAAGGTTGTGACGGTCAAAACCGAGTTTCTTATTTTGAATATAATTAATTTGGTTAGAAGTAATCAACATACCGCAAATTACAATAACCGAAAGGGCAAACTGAAAAACAACCATCCCCTGGCGAATCGATTTTAAACCAAGAAGGGTTCCTGACTTGTCCTTCAGATTGTGAATGGGCTTGATGGATGAAAGTAGAAATGCGGGATAACTACCAGATAGAAGCCCAGTTATCAAGGTAATAACAAATATACTCAACCAGGAGGACCAGGATTGATTCAAAAGGCCAATGTCTTTTCCTGTCAATTGGTTAAATGATGGGAGTACTATGGCCAACAATAAAATGGCAAGAGTTGCGCTGATGAATGCAAGTAGTATTGCTTCGATTAAAAACTGAGATACCAAGCTACTGTTCTTTACACCAAACACCTTTTTTACCCCAACTTCTTTGGCGCGTTTGAGCGAGCTAACAGAGGCAAGGTTCATGAAATTGATACAAGCCAATAATAGAATGAAAAATGCAACAAGCCCAAAAATTCGAACATTTTCTATTCTTCCTCCGCAAATCATTCCGTTCTCGAAGTCAGCGTATAAATATTTCTCCGCGTATGGTTGTAGATGTAATTCTATGTTGAATTCGTCACTGATTGAAGGATGGTAGTCTTTTAAAAAGTCCTTTATTTTCGGTTCAACAACACCCATATCCATTTGGTCAACCAATTTGACAATGGTATTGGGGTAATTATTGTTCCATTGCGCAGTCCAAGGGTTTTCTGTACAAAAAAGCTCCCAAGGGAGAAAGAAATCGTAATCATCGACCGTCGTCTTACTGGTTTTCTCATATATCGCCGATATTTGGAACTCTTTTGCATCTTCATACCGTAAAGATTGTCCTATTGCTTCTTGAGCACTGCCAAAAAATATTTCTGCCATCTGTTTGGAGATCACAACTTTATCCGGACCACTCAAGGCAGTCAAGGCATTACCTTGTATAAACTTGAAACTAAATAGGCTGAAGTAATCCTGGTTGGTAAAAGTGCCGCTTTGTTTAAATGCCTTCGATTTATTGGCAAAAGTTTTTTCATAAGCAGGGGTGACGACGGTGGACTTTTCAATTTCTGGTATTTTCAATTTGAGCTCCCGGTAGAGATGTGCAGGAGTTTTATATATTCCTGTTACCTCACCATTCATATAAACACGTTCATAGACTGAATACAGGCTTTCAATGTTTTCATGATTTTTGTTGACAGATAGCTCGTCCATGATCCAAAGACAGATCAATAAACTACTCAGTAGACCAAAACTCAGGCCAAGGATATTGAGAACGGAGAAGGCCTTATGCTTGATCAGTTTTCTCCATGCTATTTTAAAATGGTTCTTTAACATGATCTTTGTTTGTTGGTGATCTTATTGAATTGGAACTTTCCCAATCGGCATTGATGGGTGCCTGGTTTTTCCGGACGTTTTCTCTACCATTACTGTGCTTGGAGTACTTTTAAAAAAAGGAAAGGTTACGGTTAGGAACTTGGAACAGTGGACAATGAAGATATGTATAACAAGTATCGGGGGGCTTATTGCACCAGAGTTTCATATGTCATTGGCAAAAATAAGAGGGTTATTGACAAATTCAGTATCACTGATTGGGAATCCTTTTTACCCCGGTCATGTCCCCCCAACCAGCACAACCAACAATAAGTAAAGTGCTTGTGTGCTCAAAATAAACGACCTTCTTATTCGGGGTCAGTCCGGATCACAAAAAGGCAATTCCTCAAACCCAAAATTGCCACCATTTTCTGTTTTTCCTTCTTTCAGTCATTTTCAATTCATCCTGCAATATTTCCTCATGGACAGCTTGGAGATTTCTCAAATAGTCTTCCCATGTTTCCGCTTCGACGGTCCTGTGTTCATCTGACCGCTCATGATTGTAGATGTAAACTTTTTCATCCTCGCCGAGTCTCAGGAAGTAAATGAATTCTCCTCCGTCAGAGCCAATGGCAAAACACCCCGGAGTATTTTCAAATACCGCATTTAAGCGAATTAGGTGCTCCACACTTCTCGATAAAGAGCGTTCAGCCGCAAATGAGTCTTCAGGATAAGGGTAGTGCAGCATTGTGTTGATGTAGAACTCCGGTAATTCTATACGAAGTTGTTCTTCAATAAACCGGATATCTGATTGGAGCATTTGTTATTGCTTTTCTTGAAATGGGAAGTCTAGATCCGGAGGAGTTAATTAAAGCAGTCCACAGGAAGGTCAAGACATCAAAGAAGGAACTTTTAAAAGCACTTCAAGATACGTGGCAATCTCCATATCTTTTTAAATTTAAACAATTGTTACAGACTTATGAATTGTTGAATGTAAAGTTGGACGAATGCGACAAAGAAACCGAACGAGCGTTGAAAGAGTACTGCCGTAACAATAGGATGGCATCAAACTATTACGCATACAAGGTGCTACTTTTGCTACGCAGCTTCGTTTTCACAAATTTATTATATTCATCAAGGATTTACTTTATATGTAAAAACCTGCAATTTCATGAATATAAATACATTTATAGCATTTCTCATATCCTTTTCTTTTCATTTGATGCTAATAGCACAAGTTCAGATAGGTCCTGATATCGATGGAGAAACTGCTAATGACCAATCGGGATTTTCGGTGGCTCTATCCTCTGATGGCGATCGATTGGCCGTTGGCGCTACGCTAAATGATGGCAATGGAACCAGTGCCGGACATGTACGCGTCTTCGATCTGGTAGGAGGATCGTGGATTCAGGTGGGCGCCGATATCGACGGAGAAGCAGACAATGACGAATCAGGGAGATCGGTTTGTCTCTCTTCTGATGGTAATCGGGTTGCCTTCGGAGCAATCAACAATGATGGCAATGGAATCAGTTCCGGGCATGTGCGCGTCTATGATCTTATAAATGGATCCTGGACTCAAGTGGGTGCTGATATCGATGGCGAAGCGGCTGGTGATGAATCGGGTAGATCAGTTTGCATGTCTTCTGATGGCAACCGGATCGCCGTTGGCGCACACTTCAATAACGGCAACGGAAGTTTTTCCGGGCATGTGCGCATTTATGATCTGCTAGGTGGATCCTGGACGCAGGTAGGTGGTGATATTGATGGAGAAGCAGCGAATGACCAATCAGGAGTTTCTTTGGCCCTGTCTGCCAACGGCAATCGGGTGGCCATTGGTGCCGTCGGGAATGACGACAATGGAACCAGTTCCGGGCACGTACGCATCTATGACCTGGTAGGCGGGTCGTGGACGCAGGTAGGGGCCGATATTGACGGCGAAGCGGCTAATGATGACTCGGGAATTTCGGTAGCTCTGTCTTCTGACGGCAGCAGAGTTGCCATTGGCGCAGCTTTAAATGATGGCAATGGAAATATTTCGGGGCATGTGCGTATCTATGATCTAGTGGGAGGATCCTGGACGCAGGTAGGCGATGATATTGATGGAGAAGCAGCCGGTGACCGGTCGGGAAGAGCAATAGCCTTGTCCTCTGACGGCAGCAGGATCGTGATCGGCGCAGCTTTCAATAATGGCAATGGAACTAGTTCCGGGCATGTGCGAATCTTTGATTTTGTGGACGAGACATGGACCCAGGTCGGCTCTGACATCGACGGCGAAGCAGCTGACGACGGATCGGGGTTTTCGGTAGCTCTATCTTCGGACGGCGGT
The DNA here is from genome assembly GCA_028284395.1 of Saprospiraceae bacterium. Lineage (GTDB taxonomy): Bacteria > Bacteroidota > Bacteroidia > Chitinophagales > Saprospiraceae > JANQRV01. The sequence goes on along the minus strand of JANQRV010000645.1, from coordinate 16,195 downwards.
AGCGTCGCCATCGGGGCACGATTTAATAATGGAAATGGAAGCAATGCCGGGCACGTTAGAGTTTTTGGGCTCCCATTTCTGGTGCATTTTTCGATTAAGGCTATTCTTCAAGGTGCATACAATGCAACTACAAACAATTTGCGGGATGATTTAAGACAATTGTCTGATTTCCCAACTACGGAGCCCTATTCAGATTTAGGGTACAACATTACTGAAAACCCTGGATTGATCATTGATCCCACCATACTGTCTGAACAAGTCAACGAAAATGAAAATATTGTTGATTGGATGTATTTGGAATTACGAGACATCAATGACCAACTGTCAAAATCGAAGGTAGCCCTCATCAGAAAAGATGGACTCATTATTGACCCAGGTAGTACAATAGTATCTTTTTATGCTGTTGCCGGTGATTATCGCTTAGTCCTTAAACATAGAAATCATTTAGGAATGATGACTCAGGAGTTTTTTTCTATTCCTGCTCAACCGTGAAAGCGTATTGGTATCATTCCAGACTATTGTTAAGGCACCTGAACGCTCCGGTGTAATAGATATTTCCAAAAATATCCTCTTTCATTCCTCAAGGTCTATCACTACCAATCTCATTCGATTATGCAGTGCTTCTCGAAATGAATAGTTGTATATTACGGCCAACTTCTTAACCCGGTTGATACTGATCACACCGCCCGATGAGTATTGCCCGTAACCATCCCAAATTTGTTGCATCAGCTCAAAATTTCTACCATCGGGTGACCTGAACAGACACATCGATTGTCTGAAATCTTCATTCGAAACATTAGGACCAGGATCCAGTACCGATAGATCTCCACCCCGGGGACTGGACAGGTACAAGTGACTACCATCTCCAACAATCCCAACCTGCACCCAATGTTGTCGGGCCGGATTACGAAGAAAACCGTTCCACTCCGTGACATCGAGCTCTTGAAAATCCGGTAGTGATATAAATCGAACTTCCGGCCCCTTCCTTGTTCTTTTAGCCTGTATCAATGTTGGATTGCCATCCATTAAGAAAGTGGCAACGGCAGTTTCTGCTTTGACTTGGGGCTCAAACTCTACCCAACGCCATCTGGAATTTTCTCTAATTAAAAGGCCACTGCCTTTGTTTGGCAAGTTCTTGGTGCCACGAACGGGCAGTCCGATTGCACCTTTCCAAAGTGCGACTCCTGGTCCAGGACCACCCATAATTGGTCCTGTATTCCCCTCATCTTTTTCATATTTCTCTCCCACCGGAGGAATGTGAATCCATCGATCATCGACATTCTGAATGGCGCGATGACGCTGGAAATCGGCTATATTTCTCGGTAGTTTAATCATCTTAGCCATCGACTCTCGACGTTCCAACTCTTCATCTATATTTGCAATCTTAAAGTAAGTTATCAGCATCCAGATGGCTTCATCATCAACAAATGCGGTAGGATCTGAATGGTTTCTGTCTTTATTCAATACGCCATTTCGACGGCTTTCCGAAATGGTAACCATTGGCTTTAGGCGGGGTACAATCCCAGACAAATCACAGACCCGGCCTACGATCGCAGTTGATGTTGCATCCCCCTTCCTGTAACGCTCCTCCGCAAATAAAAATAGGTGACCATCTACCGGCACCATGCAAGGAACTCGATAATGCAGGGTTGGATGATCAAAAACGTCGATGATCTGCATTCCGGTTCTCTCTAAAAACCACACAGTAGCTTCTTCCCGGTTTTTGGTATTAAAGATGCGACCGTCTTCTTCAGCGTATAGCCATCTTTTGCTTCCATCGGCCACTTCACGCTGCAGCCACACCCCTTCTCCTCCAGCCTCCATAAACTTCAACCTGGTTCCCGTGTATCGATCATTTTCATCATAATTCTGTCTACGAAGTCTGACCGCTCCTTCTCCCAGCAGATCAAGATACCTCTGCTCACTCCCGGTCGGGGCACCGCTCATAGATTCCAGATAAAAGTGTCCATCAGCCCTAATCACCCGCCATAACGGCCGAGCTGTCTCAATTGGGTTGCTATTTGACATAACCACATTTCCTTCTCTGGTAATCGATGAGGCCAAATACCGCTTGGAATCCGATTTGCCATCGGCCATTCTTATCACCTGTTGATCAATCAGTTCTGAGGGTAAAAGTAAGTCTATGGGCTTTTCTGACCCGGATACCGTTGAATTGTCAGAATTGTCATTCACTCCAACTTCTTCCATTACATCTTGACAAGCTGATGTAGATACTACAATTAAGATGATTATTACAATCCTATATTTCATGAACAGGAATTTTTTGAATAGAGGAAAAAATTGACTAAGACGGCTTATGGAGGTCACCTCGACTTTGTCACTCTGGGTTGTGTGCACCTAATCTCAGCGACAGATTGATTGTTGTTGCCATGATCCCGATTACGAATTCCGGTAATAATGAACCCTGATTTACAAGTCGCCGGAGTCTTTCTTCCTTTTCCTCCTGACCATCTTACTATTTGTTCGTAAGAGTTACCATGTACGGTTGTCATACCTCCTATCGAACTACACCTCATATTGACAATAGCTTGATTATTATTGCCAAAATCTTCCATTTGCAGTCCAATTAAGTAGGTGCCCTGAGGGCAAAAAGCCCACTGTTTTTGACCCTTGCCAGGACCTCCATCCACTGGCCTTGTAAGGCTTTTACCATGTCTAACGGATGAACCGAAAAAAAGCGGACTAATGTTGCTACAGATCATCTCTACCACTTGGTTATTGCCACCGAGATCACGATTGGCAATACCAATGACATAATCTCCTTCGTTAGGACAAATGGTCAATGTCTTCAGACCTCTACCACCCCACCACTCAACCGGGACTACTTTAATTTCTTCCCAGTCTTCCACTTGCCCTACCACATTAGATGGAATTAAAAACATCAAGCTCGAGATAAAACACAATTTGCAGGCAATTACTTTCATGTTTATTTATAATTTAAATATTTAGTAAAATCTTGTTATGATAACTTCAGCGGATACTGTTAATTTTTTGCAGTTATAGCTTAATTACCTACCTTACTATTGGCGAAATTGGTCCAGAACGTTAACAAGGGCGGAAAAAAATTCCGGAATCGACCTTATTGGATACTTATGAAGAAGACCTTTGATGACCAAAGTATTGTAGAGGCTTTAAAATCAGGTGGAAAAAGCGGGGACGAGATGATGGTTTGGCTGATCAATCACCAACCGTTTACAATGCATTCTAAAATTGAAGCCAGGAAGTTCAACTTCATCGGGAATGACCAGTTGTCCATTTTCTTCGATAGTTTGATCGATTTGCGGAATGCCATCAGGAAGGGTAATTTTAAAGCCGACCGGGGAAGAGTAATCACCTATTGGAAGCAAATCCACTATCGGCATTGCCAAAAATGGACTTCCATGCATGGACGGGAACATTCTGTTGACATTTCTGAATTGGAATTGCCGGATGATGCTGGAAAGGTCAACGAGGTAGAGTCTAAACAGGATTTTGAGGTATTTCGAAAAGCATATCCGAATTGTGCGAAAATTTTGGCGATGCACACAGCGGGATATTCAATGAAGGACATTGCCGAAAGTGCTGGTTTGGCGAATGCCGGCACAGCAAGAGTAACCAAATCCAGATGTTTGAAAAAGTTAAAAAAATTCCTGGAGAATGAAAGTGCCAGACACGAACATAAAATTTTCCGATAAGATCAAGGCTTATTTTGAGGATGAACTGAAAGGAGAGCAATTGGTGGAATTTGAAAAGGAATTGGAAACCAACGAGGAGCTATCGAAGGCTATCGACATGTACTTTGCTCAAACCTACCCGGCTGGTGAACAGGGACTCGAAGCCTTGGAGGAACAATTTCTGAGGGGACTTTTGGAGGAAGCTTCCGAACAAGAACCAAGAATCGTCCGGCGTTCATTCCTTTTCAATTATGGTGTTGCCGCCAGCCTTGCATTTCTGTTAATTGCTTCGGCATTTCTATACGCTAATTTCTACTATTCCAACCAATACCTTGCCGCCTCTTTTTATGACAAGGTGAAATTTGAAGCGCCTACCCTTGCGGGGGGAACCACTTCGGAAATCTATGCCGGGTACAAAAATGAGGATTGGTCAAAAGTGATTCGAATAGCCGAGGCCTCGGAAAAGGAAGTGAGTGCTAACGAGGATGCCAGATTTTTATTAGCCTGCGCTTACCACAAAAATGGACAATATGAACTTGCCGTTTCAATATTTCAGGAATTGTTGGAGAAAAATCATATTCAGCAACAGAGAATTCATTTGTTGATGGCCCTGTCCTATTTGCAAGCAGATAAGTTGGAGGAAGCTCAAGCGATCGTCAAAAAAATATTGGAAGACAAAGGAAACGACTTTTCTGAAGAAGCCCAAGCGCTCCGCGGCAAATTAATGAGCAAGTGGCGACTACTCATTTTCTGAAGTAGTTAATCCCCAAAAACACAAGAATCAAAGCCGCAAAAACCATTATTACAGAAAGAGGATTCCAGCTTGCCCCTTCACCAATAGTCAAAGTAGAAACATCTCCAATACAAATCATCCCACCCCAGTAAAACGGGTGACCTTCAATTTCTTTGGATTGAGAAAGGTAATCTAACTTTGCTTTGCGGAGAGCCGCATGTTTTTCATCTCCCAATTTTAAATGCTTATAAAATTTTTCAGCTACTAAACTGGAGCTTCGGTCATCGATTTTCCACAAGCTCGTAACCAGGCTTTTAGCCCCGGCTATTGAAAAACTTCTGGCTAACGAGATGATGCCTTCACCTGTTTTTAGCTTTCCAACTCCTGTTTCGCAACCTTCCAAGTAGACCATATTAGCGTTCAACCGCATATTGGCTATATCTTTTGCAAAAAGCAACGAACCGGGGCTTAAGTCCGCTTGCGGGGTGAATGCCAGATAGGAATATCCGTCAGAAGATGCATTGGCCTTGGCATGGGTATCGAAGTGAAAAACATCGTATTCGGCAGATTTTAACAAAAATTGATCCTTGGTCGCCTTTTCCCTTTGTAACACTGTTGCACCAACCAAGTTCTCGAGCAGGGGCCCGATTGATTGATTGTAATTCAAAGGGCAGAGGATCTCTTCAACTATATCTAGCGTATCACAATTGCCGAAAGAGGGAGTGAATACCAGCGTCCCTTTTGTTTCATTGGTATGATTGGCCATTTCACTTCTGAGTGCTATGGAGTAGTCATAACTTACGGCATGATTCTTTATCAGAAAAGGATAGGATTTAAAGTCATCTCTTTCTTCAGGAGGAGTTTCTAGTAATAACTCAAAAGGCAAATAGCCCAGTACATTATCCGGAATAATTAGGAGTTCCTCGGGGAGTTTACCGAGTGGCCTTATCAGCTTATCGAACAAAAGAACTCCTTGTTCAATTAGTTCCTTTCTACCTTCGCCAATGGATGTTGACGCTCCAACGAAGGGACCGTAAATTCCCTTTCTGAATTTTTCGACCGATGAGTCTAAGTCATAGTCTTTGGGCAAAATCTTAAACAAGGTTTCTCCTTTCTTAAAAATAAAGGAGTAAACATTTTCCTTGCCTACGAAATATTCAACTACTGCCAATGCTCCATTGCGTTTCGTCAGCATAGCCTGTATTTCTTTCGTTGGGTCATTAATTGTTGGCAATAGAGGCACTCTACTGGCTACAATTTCTTTCAAGGAATCGTACTCAAGTTTCAAGTTAAATCGCTCTGTCAACAGTTTATCATGGTTTTCCCCGCCTCCCAAAAATAATTCGTCTTCAATCGCGGCCAACTCAGATTTCAGGGTTTTCAAATTCTTTAGGGCTTGTTGCAATGCCCCCCGGTAAGATCCAAGATCCTCTATTTTGATGGTTTCCAACAACACCGAATTCTTGAATGCTTCCGAAATTCTAAATGCAGCGGTAAAATATCGCTGATCTTCGTTTCGCCGATAGAGCTCATGCAATACCCTTAGCGCCCCTTCAAAAATTTCAATGCTCTCTTCGAACAAATTCTGCTTGGAGTAGGGCTCAATGAATTGGCCCCGGATGACCGTGATCTGGTCCAAAACTGTTTCGTATATTTTCCAGGATTTCCGTAGGTGCGATTCATTTTTGGAATGAAGATATGATTGATACCAAGATTTAGCCAGAAGTCCAAGGAAATGGGCAATTCTTGAACTTCTGCTGGTGTGAATTTCCGAGAGATTATTAAGTGAACGGTCGACCCCCACAGCCTTCAATGCATCAAAATACAGCTCAGTAGCTGCGTCAAAGTTTTTATAGCTTTTTTCCACTTCGGCAAGGCCGGACATGGTCTGGGCATAGTGAATATTAATTGTTCTTTCGAGATCTTCATTGCTTTCGAAAAGATACTTTGCCCTGTCCAGATGGTATTTTGCCTTTGTGGGCTGTTTCGAATGCAGATAAGTTGCAGCAACTTGATTGTGTTGGTAGGCGACATCTGCATAGGAGCTCAAGTTTTCCTTTATTTCCAGCGCCTGTAGATAATAGTCTGACGCTAGGTTAAATCTGCCCAATTGGAAGTAGCAATTGCCAATGTTATTTAGTAAAGCTGCTGTTCGTCTGTCCTGGGTTTTTGAATTGCGAAAGAGTTTTTCTCGAACCAGGTTCAATTGATCAATGGCCTTCAAATACTCCTTCTGATCATAGAGTGATAGGGCCAAGTCATTTTGGCAAACTAGGATCTCCAAGTGATTTTCGGGTTGGTGCCGGGTCAATATTTCCAGGGCCCGCTCGTAGTAAAAACGGGCCTGGTAAACATCTCCGATTCTCCTGTAGAAGGTGCCAAGTTTGGTGTAAAAATCGGGCCATCTAACATCGTCAGTCGACAAATGTTGCTGGTAAATGGATTCTGCCCTGACATAGTTGTCTTTCGCCTCCGAAAAATTCTCTTGATAGATTTGGAGAAATGCCAACAAAGCCAAGGCTTTACCAGCCACAAGTTCATTTTCACCTACCAAAGCTAATACTCTCTTCACGGATAATTTCACAGAATCTCCGTGAATGTACAAAAAAGCCTGCCCCATCTTGTAGTTGAGCAAGGCAAGCTGATCAATTTGCCTGGTACTCTCTTGACTGTAGAATGACTCTGCCTTACGGAAGTAGTGTATGGCATCTCGAGCATCCTTCTTACTTCCAAAGTTTACTTTGCAGGTTCCGATTAAATGACAAAGATCTGCCACTTGCTTTGGGTCACTGATCTGCCCGCTATTATATAGGTTCAGGAGAACTGTCTCAGCTGACTTCATCTGACCCCGTTTCATCAATAACTCCGCCTGTGCAATTGATTGACATTTTACAGAAGAGGCTAAGAATAATATACCAAAGCAAGTGGGTAATAGTGTACTTAGAGATGTCATAGGTTCAATGGATATTGCGTTCTGCAGTTGATGGACTAAACCACATATACTGATGGCAGCTATTGTTACATAAATATATGAGATAACGACGTATAACGCTCTACGTCGGCTAATGAAAAATTGTATCATTAAAATACCTAAAAGATTTGGCTATACCATATTTATTTTCGGCAATAACGGGACGATGTTGCTATTAGCTTCCACTTCGGACATGCGCAGTTGATAGTGGCTGGGTGGGAGCTCGGGAGACAATGCTATCGGTTGAATCAGAGTCGTGAAACGCTGCTGAAACTGCCAACGCCTTGGTTAGTTGATTCAGACCTTGCCGAATATGGTCGGTCCAGAAACGGGAAATTTTTATAACCCGTTCCCTTGGATTATCGAGGAAAAATTCAAGGATATGAAATTTATAAGTACCATAACATAATCACCAATTAAATACTCACGTTCCGCTCTTATCCTGAATTCTATAATTTCTGGATCAACCGCTTCTGCTGAATTTAAGACCTCCAAATAAGTCGATATTTTTTTGACAACCAAATCCTGTATTCTTAGACATGTATTATCTTGTACTTCATTACATGAAGTACAAACTAGGATTCCTGACAACAAAAAGGTCATTATTAATTCTTCATAGCTCGGTAATTCCGTCCGGTGTGGTAAATGAAGTGTCTGCATAATGATCCGTATAGGAAAGGATCTGCGGGTTGCCACTACCAACATCCTTAAAAGTAGTTCTCACACGCTCAGATAATCGAATAACCCAAAGACCGTTTCGAAAGACGCCGTGTAATTGAGCCACTTCGAGGCGGATATCCCTGTTATTATTCTTTTATTTATACTTTAATGATTTAGCGGGGTTAACAATGGATGCTTTGATACTCTCGTAAGCTACGGTCAATAGAGTTAGACCCACGATGATAGCGATCGAAATCGCAAAGACTATCCAGCTTAAACCGATCCGATATACAAAGTTTTGAAGCCAGTCTTGCATCAAGAGGTAACCTAAAGGCAGAGCAATCAGACAGGCGATCAGAATCATCTTCAAAAAGTCAGCTAGCAGCATCCATACGATTTGCGGTACAGTTGCCCCTAACACTTTTCGCACTCCAATTTCCTTGGTTTTTTGTTCGGCAGTATAAGAGGCTAATCCGTACAAGCCTAGACAGGCAATTAGTACTGCCAAGACGCAGAAGAGTAGCACCAGATTAGATAACTTTAACTCGGCGCGATACATTCTTCCAAATTCTTCGCTAAGAAACCAATAGTCGAAAGGAACACCGGGTAGTGTTGCTTTCCAAATACGTTCTATTTCAGCTATTTTGCTAGACATGTCACGGGCAGGTAATTTCACATATAGAATTTGATTAAATCTGTGTATTTTTGCCTGGATAACCATCGGTTTAATGTTGTTGTAAATGGATTCGAAAGGAAAATCTTTGACTACACCGATTATCCTACCATTCTCACGAGTGCGTGTATCCCGAAGATTAAGACCTATTACTTCTTCAGGAAGCATATTAAGCGTACGAACCGCAGTTTCGTTGATTACGTAATTACTGGAATCATTCGAGTTTTGTACGTCAAAACTTCTTCCCGCCACTAGCTCCATATCAAATACGTCGGGAAAGTGATAATCTCCTCGCAAATGCTTCCAATCGTATTCCTGATCACCGCTAATATCCGGCAGAGCAAAAGAGGTCAATAGTAGACCAAAATTCTCTCTTCGGGGCAGATGCACCGCTAGGGTTACTTCACTGATCTGTGGATCACGCAGCAGCTCATTTCTCAATGCTCCGTAGCGTTCCAGTGGAGCTATCCCACCACCAAAGCGTATCGACACAATTTCGTCGGCTTGATCATATAGCTTAGAGCTTTGAATCATGTTCATCTGCTGCAGAATAACACCCGTGCTGACGATCAGTAGTACAGAAACCGCAAATTGAATAACCACCAGTGTTTTACGGAAGTAGGCGGGGCCTTTCCCGAGCGTAAGGTTCCCTTTTAGCACCTCTGTTGGTTTAAAGCTAGAGAGGAAGAGGGCAGGATAACTACCGGAGATGAGGGCGACCAACAATCCAATCAGTACTAAGTTGCCAATGATGCTTACGTCCAGTAGAGAGGCCAAGGTAAAGCTCTTATCGGCCAACCTACTAAATGCGGGCAGCACAATAGCCACGAGTGCGAGTGCTAATACCAGGGCAATGAAGGTAGTCAGCACCGACTCCAGCATGAATTGCCCCACAAGAGACCAACGGCTACCACCCACGGATTTTCGTACTCCCACTTCTCTGGCACGTTTAGCTGATTTTGCAGTGGCCAAATTCATGTAGTTAATACAGGCAATCAGTAGTATCAACAGACCGATAGAGCTAAACACGATCATGGATTCAAAACTCGCCGAAGCGTTCCACCTTGTCCAATCGACCTTTTCGTCAAAGTGAAAGTCCGTTATGTTAGATAAAAAGGGCTGGTATCTGCTAGCTTTATCTTGCAGGTGTTCCTTCACCATGCGATCTAAGCCGGCTTCGACCTTAGCTACATCAGCCCCTTCGACCAGCCGAACGTAGGTGAACACATCGAATCGGTCCATACTGGATAAAAAGTCGGCAATCGATACGTCCAGGTTTTCCCGCAATTTGGCGTCAAGCAGTTCAATGGGCAGTAAATAGTCCGGTCGCAGATGTGAATTGCGGGGATAGTCCTTCATCACTCCGGTAATCTTTAATGGTATGTATTCATCGGTCAGGGCTATATGCTTCATCTCTAATAGACGCCCCAAGACATCGGTGGTGCCGAATAAACGTTGAGCGGCTGTCTCTGATAAAACGATGCTATTCAACTGAGAAAAAACATGATCTTTATCGCCCTGAAGCAATGGGAAGTACATCACATTTGGATACGTTTTCTCTACCAGAAAAACTGTCCCTTCCTCGGTGAGCAAGGCATCATCACGATCAGGATTTTTCATGTTGGAAGGAAAACCCATATGCATGTAACGAAATACCTCAGCCACCTCGGGTAGCTGATCTTTCAACATATTCCCCCATCCCGGAGGAATGGTAGGACGAGGCGCTGTCTCTCCTCGAAAGTTAGTGAAGTCCTGCCCAATACCATAGGTCAAATCAGGTGCAGGATGCATGTTGTCGTAAGTAAGCTCATCCTGGACATAGATAAAGATAAGCGTCGCCGAAGCAAGACCAATAGCCAGGCCCAGAATATTTAGCAATGAGGTTCCTTTTTGTCTGATAAACCCACGGATGGCAACGTAAAAGAAATTCTTAAACATAATAACAAGTGTTGGTAAATTACGGTTCGTTTTGCGTAGTAATGAGGTAATAAGCTCTAATTTTGTATTGTATAATCCCATTCATACGCATTCAAATGCATTCAAATTTGTTCATTCAGCAGAGCCACCTACATATGACATCGGACGTTCGTGAAAACCAATCTTTCATTAGTATCCTAACCACAGAAATAGAGGAAGTCTTACAATGGGGTGAGAGCGCCGATTGGCCGGATCATCAGTTCGAACTACTGAGCGAAAAGATGTTGGAGGTAACGGGAAAAAAAGTGAGCTATACCACACTGAAGCGTATTTGGGGGCGCGTATCCTACAAGGCAACCCCTCGGCAATCCACCTTGGATATTCTTGCCCAGTTTGCCGGATACCAGCACTGGTTGGCGTTTAAAGAAACCCAAAAAAATAATACTCAGCAGCCCGTACACAGCGACCTGTTTAGAGGATTTAAACAAGCATTTACCAGAAGAAGATTCTTACTGGTAGTGAAGTCTTCCAGCGTGATACTACTAGCGATTTTTCTGTTTTATATGTTGAAGCAGCCCAATCGCAAATCCTTTTCAGAAAAGGATCTGGTTGATGTCCAGTTTTCAGTCACGAAGATAGCGAAGGGTATACCCAACACGGTTGTATTTGCTTACGATCTGGGCGATCTAAAAGTGGATAAGATTGAGATTCAGCAGATGTGGGACGAGCGAAAACGCATTGAAGTAGAAAAAGGTCAATCAGTAGCAACGATGACCTATTACTACCCTGGCTACTACATTGCAAAATTAGTATTAAATGATCAAATCGTTCGGACGCACGATCTGTATATTACTACCGACGGCTGGTTAGGAACCCAGGGAAGTATGGGGGCCACTAAGCCTCGCTACTTTCTAGATGAACAGTTGAGGCAAAATGGCCTGTTGCGGATAGACAGTGCGCAGCTAAACAACAGTACAACAGCGGATAAACCCGAGTATCTCCGGTTCTACTATTTCTCACACTTTGATGTCTCTTCAGAATCTTTTGTGATGAAAACCGGGTTTAGAAATACGTATGATGATGGGCAGGCTATTTGCCAAAATGTTATGATTTCAATCAAGGGAACACAGGGAGCAATTGGCTTACCCTTCACTATCCCCGGATGTGTTGGCGACATCGTATTAGGGCTCAATGGAAAGATTATGCGCGGTAGCAAACATGATCTCACCGGTTTCGGCTGCGATTTTAGTACCTTACAGCATTTGATGGTACGTGTGGAAAATGGAAAGATAGCCATCACGCTAAATGCGAACTCAATCCATGAAAATACAATAACTGGCTTTGGTAAACTCATTGGAATCACCTATTCCTTCCTGGGTAGCGGAGAAGTGGACTATGTTGATTTTTCTACGGGCGAAGGAAAGGTATTCTTCGAAGATAATTTTTAGTGGTCTGGTTCCTATGACGGCGATTTTGCTACTACTAATTATAGACTCTACTTTAAACCGGTTGCGGCTTAGGGGAAGAGGACAAAACCAATCAGGTGGATTGGTGACTGATTTCATCATAATTCGCTCTAGCGGCCTTGTCGTTTCAATTCAATGCACTTCATAATTTAATAATATATTACCCGAATTCAACACTCTTGATTCCATTAATTTCAACCTTATATTATCTTGAATTTCCTTAAATAAAGGTTTGCCGCTTCCCAGAATAATTGGACTTATCATTATTCTTATCTCATCAATCAATTCTAATTTGAGAAAAGTCGACACTAGATCTGCACTCCCAAAAATGATTAGATCCTTTTTTTCTTTGTCTTTTAACTGATGAATTTGCTGTTTGATGTTATCTTTAATTACCGTTGTATGCTCCCACTGTGGTTTTTCCATTTTTTTTGAAAATACTATTTTCTTCTTCGTGTTCATCAATTTTGCAAACTCAGGATTATTATCTGAAGCATCATCGGACGTCCAATAGGCATACATTCCATCGTAAGTTTGTCTCCCAAATAGTAAAATATCAACAGATCTTAACTGGTTTAGTGCAAATTCATTGAATTCATCATCAATATTAAACCAATCAAGTGTTGGGTCTGCTGCTTCGAAAACCCCATTAATACTCATCAGGTTAAATACAATTACTTTTCCCATATCACATCGAATTTTATGCACATATTTTCCAATATTCAACTCAAAGAAAAGACTACGCCCTCTTTGTTAGCTCATTCGCAGGTAAGGAATTTACTGTTTTCTCCGGATTATGGCACATTGGGGTTGATTTGCCACACCAAAATATGAAGAAAAGGGTTGTTCAAAGTTCCCCTTCCGGCTACAAAATCCCGCCAGGTGAACATTCAGAGCCAATTTAAGCTCTGTTGCTGGTGGACAAAGATTAAATTAGTGATCATAAACCCGATCAAAAGATGAGAAAATGAAAGAACGGCTTCCTTTTAGCTTCGAATTCCATCAATATGTGAAAAAAGTCCTGAAATCCGACATAGCGGATTCCAATCTCTTTGTGGCGACTGAGGACGATTTCAAAAATGGATCAGGTCCAACCTTTCCTTACCGAAGCTACTTCTACGCATTGGGAATTTTACACGAAGACAAATGCCGTTTGAAAATAGGTCTCCGTGAATTTGACCTGCAAAAACAATCATTGACCGTCGTCGGGCCTGGCATCGTCAGATTATGGACACAAAATGATTGGAACGCCAGAAATACAACCATTTTTTTTAAGCCGGAGCTATTCCAAAAACCATTTAACAGTAACTTTCTGCTCGACTATCCCTTCTTCAAACCCGGAGCAAATCACGTCATTAATTTGTCCGACGAAGCATATTTTCAGGTCAATACGATCGTGCAATTGTTGAAACGGTATGAAACAAATCGAGGCATTAATTCGGGCCTCTTGTTTTCACTTCTTGAACTTGTAAAGGGAACTTACCCCGGGAATGGAACCCAATTTTCGAATAAGAAAGGTTATGAAATGGTTCGAGCTTTCGATCGCCTTCTTCACAAAGAATATCAAAGCCACAAAGAAGTCAAGTTCTATGCCGACCAGCTACATATCACACCCAAGCATCTTTCGGACGTACTGAAGAAAGAAACCGGACTGACCGCAAAACAAAGCATCGAGGCATTTGTGCTTTTTGAGGCCAAGAGCCTGCTCAAGCAAACGGAAATGAGCGTGAAAGAAATCGTTTATTGGTTGGGTTATGAAGACCCTTCGTATTTCAACAAGCTTTTTAGAAATAAAGTAGGTATGACTCCCTTGAATTTTCGAAGAAATGAAGTTGTCTAAAGTTTTCTGCTGCTGGTGAAAAATACGAATTTTAGGTCCAATTGCAGTCAATTTTTCACTGCACAGCAGCGCTACGGTGTTAAAAATTGGCGAAAAGTGGGCTTAAAAGACGGTTTTGTAGCCTAGCAAGGAAACTTTAGGCAACTTCAAATAGTAACATCCGAAAAAACTACCATTCTACTGGTATTTTGTCCTACCCCTTGCCGGCTTCTCTTTCCGACCTTTGGATCATAATCAATGACCAACAAAATTTAAGATTATGAAAACTGAGAATCTAAGAATCAATCAATTGTCTGCTCCAGCGTTTGAAAACTACTTGGCTTATCTGAAAACTATGGACGACAAGGATGTCGAAGCTTACGGCAAATTTTTGGCGGATGAAATAACGATGACTTTCAACAACGCCCCTTTCGGCCAAGGTAAAGACATGATATTGAATGGGTTGGAAAAATATTGGCAAAGTTTTTCAACCATCGAACACGACTTGATCAATATCTATGGATCGGACCGGAATTACGTCTTGGAAGCATTGAATCACTACACCCGACACGATGGCCAAATTGTAACGGTTAACGCCGTAGCATTCACCGATCTGAATGAAGACGGCAAGGTCCGATCGGTGAGATTATACATGGATATGACGCCGTTATTTGGTTAAATGGAAAGTTACTTCACAGTATATGACTAAGCTCCGGATTATGAACTCCCCTCTCCGGCCGTTGGGTAGTTTTAAAAAGCTTACTTTCATCACTCCGTACGCAGTGACTCGACGGGATTGGTCATAGCTGCTCTTACACTTTGAAAACCAACGGTGATAAAAGCCACTGCAATGGCCAGAATGCCGGAAATTGCGAAGAACCACCACGGCATATCGATGCGATTGGCAAAACCTTCCAACCAATGTTGCATAGCATACCAGGCCAAAGGAGTTGCCACGACGAGCGCAACCAAAACCAGTATTAAGAAATTGGTAAAGAGCAAACTTACGATATTGCCTATAGAGGCCCCTAAAACCCTTCGTACGCCAATTTCCTTTCTCTTTCTTTCCGTAATAAAGGTGACCAGTGCAAACAAGCCCATACAGGAAACAAAGATGGCCAGTCCGGAAAAGAGGGTAAATACTTTTCGAAACCGTTGTTCCGATTCGTATTGTTTATTAAAATGGTCGTCCAGGAAAAAATATTCGAACGGGTTGCCGGGGAATAAACTGTTCCAGGTGGATTCTACCTCATTGATCGACCGGCTTAGCTGCTGTGCATTTAATTTGATAGAATAAAAGTCCACTCCCCATTCTGCCGGTCTGGCTCGCAGCACCAGAGGTTCCACCACCGATTTGGGCGATTCCTGGTAAAAGTCCTTCAGCACTCCGATGATGGTAAACTCTTCCCCCCAAAATTCAATGTTTTTACCAATGGCCTCTTGCGGAGAATTGAATTTCAGCAATTGCGCGCCGGTTTCATTCAATAAACATGCGGTTTTTCCATCACTGCCCATGGTCGTGGTCATGTGTCTGCCCGCAGCAAGCCCCATCTGATACAGCTCCGTATAGTCGGCATCGGCTGCCATGACGTGAAAGTTTTCGGATTCTTCTTCCAGCGTTCCGATGCGGTGTACCCCTCCCGCTGTCCAACCGAACGACTGGCCGGGAATGGACGTGGAGGCCGCCAACTTCGTCACCGTACCTAATTGTTCTACTTTTTGCTTGAAAACAGTCGATTTTTGTACGAATGTCGAATCCGTTACTCTCGGGCCTCGTACGACCAAGGTTTGATCGATACTGAGTCCCAGCTTGGTTTCCTGCAAATGGCTTAGTTGGCGATTGACGATCAAGGTACCCGCAATCAGTGCTATGGCGGCAGCAAATTGCAACGATACCAAGCTTTTACTCAACCAGTTGCTCCGTCTAAGTTCTTCTCCGGAGAAACCGCCTTTCAGGATTTTTATCGGTTTGTAGGAAGATAACAGAAAGGCCGGATACAGACCTGAAAGTAGGGTACCGACGATCAATACAGCCAACGTAATCAACAACAGCCTCCCATCCGAAAACATGGTAATGGGAAGATCTTTACCGATCAATTGCTCAAAAAACGGTTGCAACACCCACACCAAACCAAAAGACACGACGATGGCAAAAAAACTGAGCAAACCCGCCTCCGTCAGAAATTGATTGATCAGGCTTCTGCGGGTTCCTCCGATCACTTTCCGCACCCCCACCTCTTTGGCTCGCAACTCCGAACTAGCGGTAGTAAGGTTGACATAAT
>JANQRV010000636.1 GCA_028284395.1 Saprospiraceae bacterium | reverse complement strand
CTCCATTTGGCGACCAGGCATATCCACTGACCCCCTGTTTAACCCTGGTAAGTTGTTGTGCTTCGCCACCTTTTCTGTTCAGTCCCCAAACTTGTGTCTTCCCCTCTCCCTTGGACGCAGTGAAAGACAGATATTTTCCGTCAGGGCTCCAGCGAGGATTGGCTGCTGAATACCCCTCAGCCGTCATGGGTAGATGCTCCTTTCCATTCAGGTCGGTCATCCAGATCCGTGTTTCCCGCTTATCCTTTTCAAGGTCAGTAGAGGTGACGGTATATGCGACCCACTGTCCGTCGGGACTTACCTGGGGGCTACCCATCGATTTGATCGCAAAGTAATCATCGATACCGATCGATCTCTTCTGGGCTTTAGCCACAAAAAAAAGACCGAAGATATAAACGCCAAAACCAATGAGTAGCCTGACCATAAATTGAGATTTTTTGTTTAAAAATCCGTCCAAACAGCTCCATTCGCGCTGGATGCCACCACTTTTTCGATAAACTGCATACCACGGACACCGTCGGACACCGTCGGAAAATCATCGTAGATAGGGTCGACGGCTACTCCAGCTAGCCGTGCTTGCAAACACTTGGCGAAATTGCGATAGATATTGGCAAAAGCTTCGAGGTATCCCTCGGGGTGCCCAGCTGGTATTCTGGTATGGGCCTGTGCTGCAGCCGCCAGGTCTCCGACTCCGGTACGCAAAATTTGAGTTGGCTGATCCAACCATTTGGCGACCAGGGTATTGGGTTCTTGTTGATGCCACTCCAAACCTCCTTTTTCGCCATATACTCGAATATTCAAGTTGTTTTCTTCCCCCACGGCAATCTGACTCGCAAAAAGAATCCCTTTTGCGCCATTATCAAAACGCAGCAATACGCTTCCATCATCATCCAACAGGCGACCATCTACGAATATAGACAGATCAGCACATAGCTCTTTAATCTTCAATCCGGTCATATATTCAGCCAGGTTCTCGGCATGGGTTCCAATGTCTCCCATTGCGCCGGCAGCACCCGAGCGCTTGGGATCTGTCCGCCAACCAGCCTGCTTTTGTCCGGTTTCTTCCAATCTGGTAGCCAGCCAGCCCTGTGGGTATTCAACCACTACTTTTCGAACAGCTCCAATCTGTCCGCTGGAAATCATCTGCCGGGCATGCTTCACCATTGGATAGCCAGTATAGTTATGCGTTAGCGCAAAGAGCAATCCCGTTTCCTCGACTAACTGCATCAAATTATTTGCTTCTTCTAAATTAAAAGCTAATGGTTTATCGCAAACGACGTGAAAGCCATTCTCTAAAGCCATTTTTGCTGGTCCGTAGTGGACGTGATTGGGCGTAACAATGGACACGAAATCCATCCGCTCTCCTTCAGGCAAGGCTTTTTCTTTCTCAATCATTTCGGCGTAACTGCCATAAGATCTTTCGGGGGGTAAAAACAAGTCTCCTCCAGAAAGTCTGGAGCGCTCCGGATCACTACTGAAAGCACCGCAGACCAATTCAATCTGTCCGTCCAAAGCGGCAGCCATTCGGTGAACACCGCCAATAAATGCACCTCTTCCACCACCTACCATTCCCATTCGTACTTTTCTTGCCATGGTATTTAAGTTTTGCTTATGTGAAAATTGTATATTTCCTATTTGACCAGCATGATGTTGCGCCAGCGAACCTTGATTCCACCACCATCGTGAATTTGCAGGGCGATTTGGCCAGTGGCATCTCCAATTTTTGCATCTTTTAAATGAATCATCTGTTCGCCGTTTAGCCAGGTGGTCACTTCATCATTTTGGACCAAAACCCGCATCTTATTCCATTTCCCCATTTTTAAGAATTCTGCCGACTGCACTGAATCCGGTTTGATCAGCCACCCCCTGCCATAAGACTCGTAAATACCGCCGGTAAATCTGCCGGGAGGAGCTACTTCGGCCTGCCAACCACTAATCTTTGTTCCCTCCAAAGAGGATCTAAAAAAGACGCCGC
This sequence comes from Saprospiraceae bacterium, assembly GCA_028284395.1. GTDB lineage: Bacteria > Bacteroidota > Bacteroidia > Chitinophagales > Saprospiraceae > JANQRV01. The sequence continues at coordinate 6,990 of JANQRV010000636.1, read as the reverse complement.
TATTACCGTCTGCCTCCTGTTTGAACTCTAGTCGTAGGTCGAGATTTTTGTAGGTATTTTCCGTTGCGAGGTAACCATAACCTTTGTCCGGACCACTTTCGCAAATCAATTCACCCTTTTCCACGTACCATTTTTCCGTTCCGTGAATTTTCCAGCCGGTGAGATCGGTGCCATTAAACAATGAAATCTCCTCATTATTGGTCCCTTGTTTACCAATGGAACAGTTGACCAAATTGAAGATTATTGCAAGCAGTAAAAACAGATTGGAAATTCGAATCATGACAAAAGATTAATTCCCTGAAGGGAAGATTTGAAACCAGATCACGGCAAACAAATGAGAACAATGCCCTTTCTAAAAAGCCTTAAAATTCTGATGTCGCAATAATACGGAGAATTTTAATTTTTTCGGGACTGAAAAAGTGCTTATCGAAAGACCATTTCAAATCCTGGAAAAAATTTCTATTTTTACCAGGAGTAGATAATGTAAAAAAGCGTCTTACTGCCCTTTCCATTATAGTAGAATCTTTGTAATCCCTTTTTGAAAATACGGTCGAATTCTGTTGCATTCTAATCACGGTAGTGATTTGATCATAAACGTACTAAAGTCACAAAACGAAAAACAATTTATTCATGGAAAACTCAACAGCTGGGGGCGTTAATCCCCAAAGGTTATTTTGGGGCAGCTGCCTCGCCTTGTTAACCACTGCCTTTGCATTTACCGTAATCAGCTCCATTGCCGGTCCCTTGAAACAAGAATTTATTCTGACCAATGTACAAATGGGGACATTTGTAGGAATATTCTTCTTAGGTTTCACCATTTCACAGTTCATTTTTGCCCCACTTTGCGATACGATTGGGATTCGCTGGATCGTTCGTGGAGCATTTGTGGGCCACGTAGCTGGTGCACTGATGTTGCTATTTGTCGCCAACTATCCGATGGCTGTTGCCGGATCAATCTTTTGCGGAATTGGAGCTGGCTTAGTAGAAGCAGGCTGTAATCCATTGGTTGCAGCGCTTTATCCCAATGATAAATCTGCCAAACTAAATCGCTTCCATATGTGGTTTCCTTACGGCAACCTTCTTGCCGCATTGATCACCACACTAATTTTAGCGAACCTCTTACCCGCGCTAGGTGTGGGTTGGAGAGGGAACCTGTTTTTGGTTTTGATCCCCGCAGTTGTTTATGGGTTTATGATGCTCAACGCTACCTACCCGAAGACAGAAACCGCCAGTGCCGGTGTAAGCATGGTAGAGACCTTGAAAGAAAGCTTTACCAATCCGTTGATGCTGGTTATGATGGCCATGATGTTGCTGACTGCGTCCTTAGAGTTGCCACCTAGTTCAATGGTTCCCCCAGTTTTACAGGCCGGTGGCGCTCCAGGGCTATTGGTCTTCGGGTTTATTTTTGGCATCATGGGAACGTTGCGATTGCTGGCAGCTCCGATATTAAAAGCACTGACTCCAACTGGTGTTTTGCTCGGCGGAGCCGTCTTGGCAACAATTGGGTTGTATCTTTTCAGCATGGCTGAATCGCTACCTGCCATTTTTGCAACAGCCGCCATTTGGGCAGCTGGTATTGCCTTGTTCTGGCCCACAATGCTTGGTTTTGTTTCCGAACGTATTCCAAGGTCCGGTGCACTAGGTCTCGGCTTGATGGGTGCCGTAGGCATGCTTGCCTCCTACACAACTGTCCCAATTATGGGAGGAGTAGTTGACCGGGAAGGGCATGCCAAAATACCAGTGGAGGAAACCGTAGCAATCTTCGAAACAGTCGAAAAGGATTGGCCAGCAATTGCGTCGGGTGCCGGCGCTTTACAGGCCGACATAGAAGGTACGATTAGCCGGGTAAAAGAAATTCACTCCGAATACAAATCCAGTGGCTCTCTACCGGTAGCATCAACCGCTCAAGCGTTGCGGGCGGTGAGTGGCACATTTTTAGGAGCCGGTCAGGAATCTTCTGCCATCGGAGCTGCTGCAGCTATATTGGGTCCTGCTGACAATTACGGAGGAAAAATCTCCTTCCGGAAACTCGCTCCGCTCGGATTAATTTTGATTGGGGTATTTGGCTTCCTGTTCTTCCAGGATAGAAGAAGTGGAGGCTACAAAGCCGAAAGCCTAGGTGGCGGAGGCCATTAATGCAGATGATGAAAATCTTTCATAAGACTCCCGATCACTATATGGAGTCTCGGAAATGAGAAATGGCTGCACCAAATCGTGCAGCCATTTTCTGTCTTATTATTCAATTAATTCTATCTTTGGGGGTTTCAAAACACCAACCAGAACCATCACGATAAGTGACTAAAATCATATCGTCATGAAATTGAAAGGGCACGTAAAATTTGTCGATGTAGACAAATCACAATTTTTTGCTACACTGCAGAAAAGAGTTTCAAACTATTTCAAAGAAAATGGATTGCCTAAGCATGCCAACCTGGCAATGGGAATTAAAACCATTGCTCTATTAATCATATATATAACTCCTTTCGTCCTTTTGCTTGTATTGAATCCACCGCTTTGGATCAGTTTGATCCTATGGTCAATCATGGCTATTGGTTTGGCGGGCACCGGTATGAGCATCATGCACGATATGAATCACGGCGCTTATTTTTCCAGCAAGAGATTGAATGATGCTTTTGGCCATCTGGCGATCAATTTGCTTGGAGCCTCGGCCTTCAATTGGAAGTTCCAGCACAATGTTTTACACCATACCTATACCAATATCGATGAAATGGACGACGATATTAAGGATGTCGCAATGCTCCATTTCACACCGCATGGGGAGACCAAACCCATCAATCGCTTCCAACACATTTACGCTTTCTTCATTTATGGTTTGACCAATTTATACTGGGTTACAGTGAAGGACTTCCTTCAATTTGCCAAGTACATTATGAATGGAGTAAATAAGAGAACGAGGTTGCAGAATACCATCACATTTTCGAAGATCACTTTATTGAAAATTTTCTACTTCTTCATTGTTTTGGTAATGCCTACAATGGTTTTCGGTATTCCTTTTTGGGAGGTATTATTAGGATTCGTGCTCATGCAAGTCATTGGCGGTTTTATATTGACCGTGGTGTTCCAATTAGCGCACCAGGTGGATGAAGCCGATTTTCCACTCCCGAACGAAAAAGGGGCAATTGAAAATAGCTGGGCCATTCATCAGATGAATACCACCGTTAACTTCGCCAGAAAAAATAAATTGATCAGCTGGTATGTAGGGGGATTGAACTTTCAGGTAGAGCACCATTTGTTCCCAGCCATCAGTCACATTCATTATCCGAAAATAGCCCCGATTGTAAAGCGAACAGCCGAGGAGTTCGGTGTGCCCTATCTCGAAAATGAAACTTTGCGGCAGGCCATCCGCTCACATATTGCAGCCCTTAAGAAGCATGGTCGTCTGCCTAATCTGAATGAGGCAATGGGGTAGTTCACACTATTTGTTCTTAAAGAATTTGTCTAAGAAAGCAACCGAACGCCTTTCTTTATCTAACTTCAGGTAGAATTTACCGGAGTAAATGAAATTGAAATTCAGTTGTTCTCTTAATACCTCAAATTCTCCTTCATCTTCTACGTAGTTGGCTATCCAATCGATGGCAGCCAGTCTACTTTTAAATCTTTTAATTTTCATAGCTTTGATGTTTTGTGGGTTAGGTAATCACGCCTACAACCTTTTGTACAATAAACATGCCTTTTGTCCCCCGGTTCAAAGGTTTTAACAGAAATTAACGCATTATCCGACAAAACCCATATTCCATTCGATGAGCGTTCTTTTTCAACAAAAGTGATCATTAATTGTTACTTTTGACACAAATACTTGAATATGCAACGTTCCGGCACGGCCGATTTGCCACTTCATCATGGACGGGTTCCGCCCTGGTTAGCCAACCGAATGGCTCGATTGGGCAGAGCCATCTCCGAAGCCATCGTATTGGAATTTGGCAAAAACGAGTTCTTGTTACGTTTGAGCGACCCGTTGTGGTTCCAGTCCTTCGGTGCAGTATTGGGAATGGATTGGCATTCCTCCGGAATTACTACTTCAGTGGTCGGAGCCTTAAAACGGGCAATTAACCCAATCTCCAAGGATCTCGGTATTTACGTTTGCGGAGGCCGTGGCCGGCACTCAAGACAAACACCCAATGAGCTGTTGCACATCGCTGATCAAACTGGACTAAATGGCCGGCACCTTGTCCGTTGTAGCCGGCTTAGCGCCAAAGTAGATAACACCGCCATTCAAGATGGCTTCCAGATTTATTTGCATAGCTTCATCTTGACAGATGAGGGAAAATGGGCCGTAATCCAACAAGGCCTCAACAATCGCAACGGCTACGCCCGCCGGTATCACTGGCATTCTGAACAATTTGAGTCGTTTGTTAATGAGCCGCATACTTCTATCGTTGGCTCGAATCAAGGACTAATTTTTAATTTGACCGACCATCAGGCAGATCCCGCAAGAAATGCCATGGTTGATTTTTCAGGACAACATCCAGATCGTGCTGCCGCCGAAATCAGAAAAATTCACATGCCCTCCCATCATGATGTTAAAGTGAAAGACGTAGACATGAAAAGGCTGGGCAGTGTATTGGCCTTGGCTTACGATACGGAAGTCGATAATTTTGAAAACTTGTTGTTAATCAAGGGGCTCGGCCCGCGAACCTTACAATCGCTGGCGTTGGTTAGTGAGATCATATACGGTACTCCATCCAGGTTCGAAGATCCTGCTCGATTCTCTTTTGCACACGGAGGTAAAGACGGGCATCCGTTTCCCGTCCCTACCAAGGTCTTTGATAAAACGATTCACACCTTGCGCACTGCCGTGGAAAAGGCCAAAATAGGCATGACCGACAAAAAGGATGCGATCAAAAGTCTTCACACCATGGCACTCCGAATCGAAAAAGATTTTCAACCCAATGCAAACAATTACGATAAATTGATCGAGCGCGAATGGGCCATGTCTAACCAATTTGGCGGCCGGACTGTTTTCGATGAAAAATCCAGGCAGGCACGGCGCCGAAAAAATCCAGGTCAACAGCTGAAATTGTTTTAGGGAAATTCATCCAATGAGATCGATTCCCTCTGCTTCGAAGAGACCAATATCAAGTCTTCTTGAATATTAAAGCCATGCCTCCACAAATGCACTTTTTTCTTCCGGTAGTTAATGGCAATCTTATATTCCTTCAACAACTCATAACCCACTAAGCCGTCGGTTCTGGGACCGTGCAACTTAGCAAAATAAGGACTCAAGTCCACTAAAATTGTCTTCATGGGTGCTAGCGGCAGACTACCTATCCTCAGTCCTGAAGTTTTTCCCGCCACCAAAAGTTTTATTTCTTTACCGAGTCCTCCCACTTTTTTGGAGACACCTTGGCTAAAGTGATCGCCTAATTTCTCTAGTACCTTTGCATTGAATAAATTGGATTCAGCTCCCGAATCAATCCCCAAACGCAACCTCTGTTCACCACAAACCATTTCAATGGTTGGAATATGTCCCTTAAAGCTCATTTTCAAAGACTCATCAGGCACATCTTCATCGAGTTCCGCCCATAATCGGTTTCCTTTTCTATCCAGTTCATAAAATGTAATTTCATTGTTATAATAGTCCAAAGCAACTTCAAAATTCGCCAAAAAGGAGTTTCCCAATATGCCCAGGAATCTAGTTGATTTAAACTTTTCCAAATGGCTTAGATCCGCCACAATGGTAGCAACGTTCTGTTTCTGAATCGTCCCTATCGTTAATTGCACTTTTCGGTGACTCACGTTGTCCAAGGCACCATTAAAGCCTTTTAAGACCAATGGACTGCTATAACCATTTTCGAAGTAAGCGGCATTCAGCACGACTTCGCTCAGACCAGTGTCAATGATAAAACCTCCCGACTTCCCCTCCACTTCTGCTTCCAAATAAATGATTTTACCGACCCTCTGGAAAGGTAAAACCACTACACCCTCTGCATTCCTGGCAGTCATCACACTACTATACAAGACAAGCATTGTGATGATCATGTTGTTTTTCATCATAACAGTTTTTTAGGCCAAAATACCTTTCGGTCTACCGGCCGATACAAGAAAATAGATTTGATCTTGTTTAAAAGTGATTACCTGTTCTCAGTTGCGTTTCTGGTGAGCTATACCCTGTGAGAGTATTTTTTCAACTAATGAACGACCATCGATTAGAATAAACGTTGTGAAGAATTGGGGCTCATTTCGGTCTAGAATTTTACCCGAGCTAAATTTTGGGGTTTTGACTTTGGTGGGGAGTATTCCCTTCATCTGTTGCCTCTAAAGTAGCAGGATTCTTAAAAACCTGAAAATTTTAATTTTTCATTTTTGCCACACCCAAAACAATGAACAGGATTTAAAAACCTATTAATCAGAAAATAAGAAATCAAATTAAAATTATGGCTAAATATTGTTTAGGTAAATTCTTTATTTTTGACCCCGAAGAAAACGTTGTAGTAAAAGGAGGGGCGTCGAAGGGTCTTACCTACTTCATTGTCGTACATCAAATCTCTCAAATGTTCATTCTTGTTAAATTTTCGAGCAATGAAGTTCATCATCGCCAACGAAATACCATTAAAAAGCGTGTAACCCATAAAGGGTGCCATCATCTTTCCCAACTTCAAATAATGCTCCACTCTTTTATGCACCTTTTGGTCATAGCTACGCAAGGCATGTGCCGAGAAATCACCAGTTTTCAGACTATGGCTTGCCATTTCCGCCGCAATTTTAGCACTGGCCAGCCCCTGAGGAATGCCATTGGCGGAAAGGAGATCAATTAGGCCAGCTGAGTCCCCCACCAAAAGATAGCGATCTCCCGACAACTTCCTTTTTCCGGTTCCCAACCGGAGCCTGCTTCCCTCTATTTTACCACGCAGTCTGGCTTGCGCGAATTTTTTACGTAACAATGGGTGCTCTTTTAATTGCTTTTGCATTACAGCAGCTAGCTGGATTTGCTTTTTACGTACTACATCCTCTCTCATACATACGTTGACA
>JANQRV010000632.1 GCA_028284395.1 Saprospiraceae bacterium | reverse complement strand
GGGAGCGGCCGCTCAGAAGTTTTTGGGATCCTTTGGGGGATACGTCATCATTGGCGGCGCCATTTTTTCCATGGTATCCGCTTCCAATGCTTCGATTATGGCCGGTTCCCGGGTAGTGTTATCGATGAGCCAACTAGGGCATTTGCCAACCGAAGTCGGCACCATCAATAGCAAGACCAAAACCCCCATCATCTCCGTGTTTCTCATTGGGGGCACCATTCTCATTTTCAGTTTGATACTACCGCTCGAAGACCTTTCCTACTTTGCAAATACGGTATTGTTACTTGCCCTGATCTTGGTCAACCTGGCCTTGATCATTCACCGACGCAAGTTTCCAGATATTGAGCGGCCCTTTAAGGTGCCTCTGGTACCACTGATCCCGATCCTTGGTATCCTGGCAAACGGCTATCTCATCGTTCAGATTTTCAATCACCCGATACCGTTTTTCCTGGCCATCGGAACGTTGGTACTCGGACTGATTGGCTTCTTTACGTGGAAGGGAGCACAACCGGCGGAAAGCGTTATTCCGGGTCCCCCGTCCCACATTGCTCACAGTCAAGGGCGGAGTCGTTTCGACAAGGAAAAATTCAGAGTACTGGTTCCCATTGCCAATCCGCAAAACATCAACAACCTCATTCAAATCGCGGCGGCCATCGCCAAAGAGAAAGAGGGAGAATTGTTGCTCCTGAAGGTTGTCAAATTGCCCAGCCAGATTCCGCTGACCAGTTACGAGGATAGTATGGTGGAACAACAGCAAAGAATTCTGAACCGGGCCCGTACTTACGCGGAAAGTCTGGGAGTTCCTGCTCATGCCCTGATCCGCATTGGCTACAGCATCCCCAAGGCCATACTAGAGACTTCCAGTCAGCACTATTGTCGGCTGATGGTATTGGGTTGGAAAGGCAGTACCACCAGTCAACAGAAAATACTCGGCAACATTACCGATACCATCGTCACGCACGCGCAAAGTGACCTCATTCTGGTTAAGTTTGTCGGCGATCAGCCCATTCGCAAAATCCTGCTGCCTACAGCGGGCGGAGAACACGCCCAATGTGCCGAAGATTATGCCCATGCCTTGGTGCACGCCACGGGAGGGTACCTCACTGCCTGTCAGGTGATCTCTAACAATGCCACGGAGGAGCAAATTCATCAAAGTCGCGATAATCTAGCAGCTAGTCTCAAGCGGCCCAGAACTCATGAGCACATCCATCTCGATCGTAAATTGATTACCAATGATGACGTAGCGGACGGAATCATCAGCGCAGCCGAAGCATTTGATGCGGTCATGATCGGTGCCGCCGGCCAAAGCATTTATCCCCAAATCCTCTTTGGAAACATTCCGGAAGAAATTGCAAAAAAGAGCGATAAAACGGTCATCGTGGTCAAGCACTATCATCGGGTAAAAGCCCTCTACGGCAAAGTAATGAGCGACTAAACAACGATAACATGAAAAACCACCTTCTACTTTTAGGCTGCCTGATGATCATCAGCTGTCAACCAACCTCTACCCTTTTCGATGATGCCCTTTGCATCGAAAACATCACGACCATTGATGCGATTAATGGCTTGCGAGAAAGTCAAACCGTCATCATTAAAGCTGGAAAGATTTTTAAGATAAGCCCCACTTCCGATCTTCCGCTTTCCCCCGAAAACGACATCGTCGATGGAACGGGCAAATTCCTGATCCCTGGCCTGTGGGACGCTCACGTTCACTTCGCCTATATGGAAGAACTGGCTCCGCGCATGCACGACCTCTTCCTTGCCTATGGCATTACCAGCTTGAGGGATACCGGTGGAAAAATAGACTTCGTCAGAAAATGGAAAGCACAGTCTCTGGCCAATCCAACTACCACTCCCCGGCTTATGATCGCGGGGCCATTGCTCGACGGACTTCCCAACGTTTATGACGGCAGCGACCCGATGCGCCCACCACTTTCCGTCGGATTGGGATCAAAAGAAGCCGTCGAACAAAAAATTGAAGAACTAGACAGCTTAGGGGTAGATCTATTGAAGGCCTACGAGATGCTAACGCCCGAGCAATTTTCCGCTGCCACAGCTCTTGGCCAAGAGAAAGGTTTGAAGGTCACCGGACATGTTCCTCTTAGTATGGATGTGATCAGCGCTTCCAATGCCGGTCTGAATAGTATGGAGCACATGCGAAATCTGGAACTTTCCTGCGCTTCCAATGCCGAAGAACTGTTGCAGCAAAGACGTCAATTACTGTCCGAAGGTCGCCAAGACCCGGGAGGGGTGCTGAGATCTCGTATCCACCAAACCCAACGAGCTACCGCCATTGAAAACTACGATCCCAAAGTCGCGGAGAAAGTTTTGCAGGTATTAGCAAAAAACCAAACCTGGCAAATTCCTACGATCACACTTAGTACGGCGTTCACGGAATTGCCTTTTGCCACGGAAGAGTGGCAATCTTCCTTTGCGTACTTACCCGACTCGGTCGAGCAGCGTTGGAAACAAGGGATAGCCACCGTTGCTGCCCAAGAAAAAACCACCTTTCAGAAAAACTATTCGAAGTGGTTGATGAATATGGTCAAGCAGGTCCATTCGGCCGGTATTGACATGATGGCGGGAACCGACACGCCCATTTTCTTTCTCACACCGGGCCGGAGTCTGCACGAAGAATTGGCCGTATTGGTAACGGCCGGTCTTTCTCCTTTGGACGCCCTCAAAACGGCAACCTTGAATCCCGCCCGATATTTTGGTCTTGAACAGGAATTGGGCAGTATCGAAGAGCAAAAATGGGCAGATCTCCTCTTGCTGGATGCCAATCCGCTAGAAGACATCACGAACACCCAGCGAATACGAGCCGTAGTCAAACAGGGCAACCTCATCAATCGGGAACAACTGGATCAATTGTTGGCCAAATTAAGTAGCGAAAAATGACAGAGTCTGGAAAAAGTAGGGGCATCTGGGGTTGGCAGGTTGTACTGCTCGCCCTGGGGTCATCGCTGCTACTTTACGCCTTCTTTTTTTATTCTTTGGGGTTTACCGAAGAGGGCACCAGGGCTTGCATTGCCAGTTCTGCTAAGATTAGTTTCACTTTTTTCTGCCTGGCTTTCAGCGCCTCCGCCGTGCACCGGTTTACCAAAAATTCCTTTTCGTTCTGGTGGTTGATGAACCGCAAATACTTTGGAATCACCTTTGCCTTGAGTCATCTCCTCCATTTGTCGTTCCTACTGGTATTGCAGTGGGTATTCCATCCGGTTTTTGATCTGGCGGCCCGGCAATCCCTCCTGGCTGGCGGCCTGGCTTATTTCTTTGCCATTGCCATGCTTATTACTTCCTTTGAGCGGTTCAAAACGCGTCTAACCCGCAATCAGTGGAAGTGGTTGCATACGATTGGTGGTTACTGGATCTGGATGATTTTCCTGAGCACCTATAGCAAGAGATTGTTGAACGATGGCATGGCCTTTGCTCCGTTTGTCGTTATTTTGGCCATCGTTTTATTACTCCGCATCGCCAACGCAGCATGGAAACCGATGAAGCCGCTGGCCATCGTGGGGCTATTAAGTTCACTGTGTTTTCCCACCAACGCCCAATCCTATCTGAAAAGACTGCAAAATCCGGATCGTTCTTTTCGCCAGGTAATCGAACGCTTCAACAACGGAGACCTGCTAATCGGCGATTCTGCTCCTCCCGGCAGCGGTGGTGGAATGACCTTGATCAGAATGAATTCATGTGGTATTGTAATTTGGTCAAATGCTTACGAGCACAACGGCAAGCAATTGCTTTTGCGCGATTTGGTCATTAGTGAACAAGACGGCATCTTCGTGCTCGGCAGCGCCATTGACGGTCTCAACGAGGCGATCTTTTTGATGGAGGTAAACGCCCGGGGAGAAGAACTTCGCTACCGCATGTTTACCGCTCCGGCTCCCAACATCTCCCCTTACGCTCTCGACCTCCGGGATGGTCAGTTATTGGCCATGGGGAGACTGCTCGAAATTGGTGCAGCCACCACCGGCTATCTTGCCATATTTGATACCCAGCTGAATTTTCAATGGGGAAAGGTCGTGCGGCCTTTCACTTTCGAAGGCGCCGCCATCATTACTGCCGACAACCGCTATCTTTTGCGTACCGAAGCCTTTCATTACCGGTTTGATTCGGAGGGGCAGCTCGAATGGTCTCGAAGGTTGGATCGCACCCTTGACCATCAGCCCGTGTTGGGTCCGATTGAAATAGCTGGCGGCTATTTATTCGAAGCCTACTTCGAAAACGAGGCTTTTCTTTACAAACTGGACGAAGGCGGTCAGCTGGTTTGGCAATCCGATCTCTTTCCCACCGCTGACTTTCCGATAGCAGTCCAGGAAGTCAGCGGTGGGAAATTACTGATCCATTACCACACATTGGAACATGACCTCCGGCAGCTGGAACTGGATGCTTCCGGCAACTTACGGCAAAACCTAAGATTAGAAAGTGACTATTCCTTCCGGGTCGGTGCAATCACTCAAATTGTGGGAGAGGATGGCATCGTAAATATCCTTGGTACTACGAATCATGTTTCATCTGCCGAAAGCAGCCTGACTGATTACCTGATCCAATTGTCGCCGGATATCTTTCCTGCCCGCTGCTTTGCCTGGGTCGATGCCGGCAACATCCGACCCAATGAGCGATTACTCAAATTCCCCGATTTTGAAACAGTTCTGTCCGACCTGGTCCTCACTAACACTTCATCGGGAGGGGTAGACGGCATGCCGCTCCGCGACCCCTTTGTAGATGTTTGTGCTCTTTCCGAAGACCCTACCATTATCAGGACCGATTCGCTGTTGTTGTGTGAAGAAGACTGGGAAGTGACGCTGCCGGCAATTGATTTTTCTTGGGAGGACAACTTCCCGGATGCGAACCGCCTACTCTCCGAACCGGGAATTTATCGAGCACGCAACAAGGACTGTGGCAACCCGGTTTTGTTGGAATTCCAGCTGGAGCGAGTCCTTTGTGACTGCGAGGTCACCCTGCCGAATGCATTCAGTCCAAACGGCGACGGTCAAAACGACGCGCTCCGGCTCTATACATCCTGCGAGGTAATACTGATCGAGACTTCCGTTTACGACCGGTGGGGTAATCTCGTATTTCACGGGCAGGATCCGGAAAAATTATGGGATGGCAAAATCCGGAAAAATCCAGCCAAACCCGGCATTTACGTCGTTGCCATCAATTATCAATTGTTGTCCAATACCGGCGGGACACAGATTGGCACTACCACTCAGGACGTATTATTGGTCCGTTGATCAATTGTCGAGCAACCATTGACGAGCATTGACAAAGGCCTCGATCCAGGGAGAGATCACATCCGAACGCCCCGAAGGATAACAGGCCCAGTTCCAACGAAAGATCGATCTCTCGATATGAGGCATGGTGACCAGGTGTCGACCGTCCGGACTTGCCATCATGGCCGTATTGTATTCACTGCCGTTGGGATTGGAAGGATAGCCTTCATACCCGTACTTGGCAACAATGTTATAAGCCTCCTCCGGCATAGGCAAGTGGAACTTCCCTTCTCCATGTGAAATCCAAACGCCCAATTGACAACCGGTCAAACTCGACAGCATCACCGAATTATTCTCCGGTATCGTGACCGAAGTAAATGCACTCTCGTGTTTTTGAGAATCGTTGTGCAACATCTTAGGGGATACTTCATGCTCGGGATTGATCAGATTGAGTTCTACGAAAAGCTGGCAGCCATTACAGATGCCGATCGAGAGCACATCGTCTCGCTGGAAAAATCGATCCAGTGCCCGCTTGGCCTTTTCATTGTATAAAAAGGCTCCCGCCCAGCCTTTTGCGGATCCAAGGACATCGGAATTGGAAAAACCTCCAACTGCTCCCAGAAAGCGAATATCCTCCAGGGTTTCTCGGCCGGCAATCAGGTCGGTCATGTGAACATCCCGTACTTCAAACCCAGCTAAATACAGGGCATGGGCCATTTCTCGTTCGGAATTGCTCCCCTTTTCCCTCAAGACCGCGGCTTTAGGCCGCGGAACTCCGAGATCTCGACTGGGTTTCCATCCCGAAAAATGAGCGGGAAACCTGAATTGCAAGGGCTGTCGTTTATAATTCTGAAAACGCTCGCTTGCTTTGGCCTTGCCCGACTGTTGCTGATCCAACAGGTAGGATGTTTCGTACCAAACATCACGCAACTCGCTGATGGAAAAAGCATATTCTTCCGGGCCGTTAACGATGTTCAGGGAATCCGATTCCACCACTTTACCAATACGGTAATATTGAATGCCTTTCGACTGAAGAATCGCTGCTACTCTTTCGTCTTTTACTTGAATTACTACTCCACTATTTTCTGAAAATAGGACTTTTACAGTATCCAGCTCTTTTACTGCCGTCAGGTCGATTTCTGCGCCAATACCGGGATTCGCAAAGCACATTTCCAGCAACGTAGTAATCAATCCTCCCGCCGAAACGTCATGACCGGCGGCGATCAAGTCTGACTTGATCAATTCCTGCAACACATCGAATGCGGCAGCGAAATAGGGAGCATCTTTGATTTTAGGGGCCTTTGCCCCAATGCGGTTGCAGGTTTGGGCGAAGGACGACCCTCCCAGGGAGAACGCATCTTGAGAAAGATTGAGGTAATAGATAGCACCGGCTTCTTTCTTCAAGACGGGCTCTACAATGCCGTAGATATCGATGCAGTGTCCGGCCGCAGAGACTACCACGGTCCCCGGGGAGATGACTTCCTCCTCCGGATACTTTTGCTTCATCGACAGAGAGTCTTTGCCCGTAGGAATATTGATGCCGAGTGCGATGGCAAATTCCGAGATGGCGCTCACGGCCTCATAAAGACGGGCATCCTCTCCTTCGTTGCGGCAAGGCCACATCCAATTGGCGGATAGAGAAACCGATCTCAACCCTTTCTCCAAAGGTGCCCAAACCAAGTTGGTGAGTGCTTCGGCCACTGAATTGCGGGAACCAGCCACCGGATCAATCAATCCACTAATCGGCGAATGCCCGATGGCGGTTGCCAAGCCATGGGGTCCGTCAAAATCCAAAGCCATGACACCGCAATTGTTCAAGGGCAATTGTAAAGGACCAGCACACTGCTGTTTGGCCACGAGGCCACCTACACACCGATCCACTTTATTCGTCAGCCAGTCTTTGCAGGCCACGGCCTCCAAACGCAGTACGTCTTGGATATAAGCATGGATGGACGACGATTGATAATCGATGGCGCGATAGGTGCGGTTGACCTGTCGATCCCGCATAATGGTTTTTGGTGAACTGCCGAACATATCGCCTAAGGCCAAATCCATAGGTCGATCGCCATTGCTTGAAGATTCGAAAGTAAACCGCAAGTCTCCGGTCACTTGACCGACGGTATAAACGGGGGCGCGCTCCCGATCTGCAATGCGCTCCAACAATTCGAGATCCTTTTCTCCCACGATGAGGCCCATTCTTTCCTGGGATTCATTGCCGATGATTTCTTTTGCGGAAAGGGTGGCATCGCCGATTGGCAATCGATCCAGGTCGATCTTGCCGCCGGTTTCCTCAACCAATTCCGACAAGCAATTCAAATGGCCACCCGCTCCGTGATCATGAATCGAAACAATGAAGTTTTCCTCACTTTCGACAATGCTGCGGATGGTGTTGGCTACCCGTTTTTGCATTTCCGGATTCGAACGTTGTACGGCATTGAGTTCGATGCCAGAGCTGAAGGCGCCCGTATCCGCGGAGGACACAGCTGCTCCTCCCATTCCGATCCGGTAATTGTCGCCTCCCATGACCACGATCTTATCGCCCGGCACCGGCTTCCGTTTCATGGCGTGATCGGCTTTCCCGTAGCCGATGCCCCCAGCCAGCATGATGACTTTATCAAAACCCAGCTTACGGCCGGCTTCGGCATGTTCAAACGTAAAGAGCGAACCGGCAATTAAAGGTTGTCCGAACTTATTTCCAAAATCGGAAGCTCCATTGGAAGCCTTGATCAGGATGTCCATTGGCGTCTGGTAAAGCCAGGAACGTGCCGGAACGGCATTTTCCCAAGGGCGATTCTTTTCCAATCTGGAGTAAGCGGTCATATAAACCGCCGTGCCCGCCAGGGGTAGGGATCCGATACCTCCGGCCAATCGATCACGGATCTCCCCACCGGAGCCGGTAGCAGCACCATTAAACGGCTCTACCGTTGTCGGAAAGTTGTGTGTTTCGGCCTTGAGCGACAGAGTGGATTCAAAGGGTTTTTTAACGTATACACCGGGCTGGTCGGGGCTTTGCGGCGCAAATTGAGTCAGCTTCGGCCCCTTTAAGAAAGCGACGTTGTCTTTGTAAGCGGAGATGATGTCGTTGGGATGTTCACGGGAAGTACGTTTGATCATCTGAAAAAGTGAATCCGGTTTTTCTTCTCCATCGATGACAAAAGTACCGTTGAATATTTTGTGCCGACAGTGCTCGCTATTGACCTGAGAAAAACCGAAGACTTCGGAATCGGTCAATTTACGACCCAGTTTCCGAGAAAGCGCTTCCAGATAGTCAATCTCTTCGATACTCAGCGACAGGCCCTCGATCTGATTAAAAGCAGCAATATCTTGAATTTTGATGATGGGTTCCGGATCGATGTCAATGTCGAAAAGCGCCTGATCCAAAACCCGGTAGCGCTGCAACAACATAGGATCGAAGGTCCCGCGAAAGGCTTCGGCACTCAGAAAAGCTTCGATTCGAAGTACACCCCGGATTCCCATATTTTGGGTAATCTCCACGGCGTTCGTACTCCAGGGACTAACCATAGCCGCCCGCGGCCCGATGAATGGTCCTTCCGGCGTCGCGTCATCCAAATGAGGTTGATCACCGAAGAGCCAGGATAATTTGGCAATGTCTTCCGCCAGAAAAACGGCAGAGACCTGAACAGCAAAAACAGTTTCTGATGCAGAACCGAAGAAAAGGATCATCTAAATTTGCAGTTTTCTAATTCTAATTGAAAACTGCAAATTTAGCCATTTTAATACTTCCTCCAACTGGATTAATTGGCCGAGTCGAGCAATGCTCTTTCCGCCGCTACTTCCGCCACCGTAATCTCGCTGGCTTCGTTTCCAAAACTGCCCCTAATAAAGGTGAGCACATTTGAAATTTGCTCGTCGCTCAGGAAATCGTGTGCCGCCATGGCATTCTGAAAGGACTCTCCATTGATTTCAATCGGATCACTGAGTCCCTTTAAAATGACGTTGATCAAACGCTTTTTGTCGCCGGTAACCCAATCGGTTCCCTTTAACGGCGGATTCAAGTTAGGTACTCCTCCCCCATTGGCCATATGGCATACTTTGCAGTAGGTATCATAAACGGTTTTTCCAGCGGCCATAGCGCCGGTCAAATTCTCTCCGTCGTCGGCACTTGCTACCACCTTCTCGACTGCCTCACTCTTAACCCCGGAACCTTCGCCGTAGTAATATATTCGCCAGATCCTACCTTTTTGAGAATCGGCTACGTAAAGGGACCCATCCGGACCTTCCGCCAAGCCACAAGGCCGGAAGGTGGCGTCTCTGGTACTGATGATTTGTTGGGGCCCGGTGAAACCATCGGCGAAAATCTCGTATTCGCCCGTCGGCTGGCCATCTTTCATCGGCAAGAAAGCAATCTTAAACCCGGCTTGCTCGAAGTTCAGCCGATTCCACGATCCGTGAAAAGCGATGAAAGCACCATTTTTGTATCGTTCCGGAAACATATCACCCTGGTAAAACATGAGGTCGTTCGGCCCCCAGTGACCGGGGAATGCCGCTACCGGAGCTTTAACTCCTTCGCAACGTCCCTGGGTTTTACCGTCTCCACCATATTCCGGGCACAGTATTTTTTTGCCCTGAAATTGGTCGTAGAAACAGTAGGGCCATCCGAAATCGTCGCCTTCTTCCACGCGCAAGAATTCCTCTGCGGGCATATCTCGACTTTGCTCATCCGTGTAGAGATCCGGCCAAAATCGGTGTAAGTCATCCCGACCGTGTTGTACAGCATATAATTTGTCATCGACAAAATTCCAGGCCAGACCGACGGTATTCCGAATGCCAATACCATAGGGGGAACCATCTTCTACGGTTTGTCCCAATTGATTGGCATCAAATTTCCAAATAGCTGCCCGCACCGGCAATTCCGGACAAGGGTCCTTGCCCTTGGAACCAGGTGACCGGGCCTCCTCCTGGCAAGCATTGGATTTCGAACCGATATTCACATAAATGTTTCCTTGCCCATCAAAGGTGAAAGATTTACTGGAGTGGCCCGTGGCCGTAGAATCAGGGAAAGTGATCAAAGTATCTACCTTGCCATCGGGGATCATCTCCCCTGCCCGCATGGCCGAGCGCATCACATTGGTGGTCGAGGAAAAATACAGATAATTGTTGTGTATTTTCACCTCCGTTCCGGAAGAGTTTTCCGCAAAATAGGAGGTGATATTGGCTCGCCCGTCCCCACTGGTGTCGCGCAATGCCACCAATCCTCCCAGGTCCTTTTTGGCCCTGCCCAGTCGAACGTAAACATCACCATTACCGTTTACGGCCAGGTGGCGGGCACGTCCAAGGGTATCCGCTACGACCAGAGCGCCAAAATCGTCCGGTAGTTGAATTCCTCCGTGATCGCCGTCGGGATCGGGCAAAATGGGTTTTTGATCGGCAACCGGAGCTGCGCAACCATGGATAAACAGCACTGCGGCGAGTGCCAAGAACTGGCAGAAGTATGTTGTTCTAAGTTTCAAGATGTTATACTTTTAATTGGAGTGAATGAACGCTAATTTAGGGAAAATCCCAATTTATACCCAAGTACAATACGCAAGATGTAGTCATCGCAAGTTGCATAAAGCACGGTCTCGTCTTCATTCAACACACAATTTGAAGTTCGCTTATTCGTGCGGATCGTACCCAGGTGTTTGCCCGAAGGATCAAAAACCAGAATCCCGTCGGGTCCGGTACCAAAGACGATGCCGTTTTTGTTAACCGCCATGCCATCCGGCGCCTGCTTACTTACACTGGATGCCACTAAGGAAGTAGCATCAAAGAACAATCTTTTGTTGGTCAATGCTCCGGAAGGAGTTATTTCAAAGGCAAAAAATTGCGGCGGGTCGGAATTGGCAACGTACAGGGTCTTTTCGTCGGGCGAAAGGGCAATGCCATTCGGCCTGGCAAGTGAGCGATCCAGAAGATACAGCGTTCCGTCCTTATCAATCCGGTAAACACCTGAAAAATCCAGTTCTACTGCATTTGGATCCGACCGATCAATGCCGTAGGGGGGATCGGTAAAGTAAATATTGCCAGATCGGTCGACGGTCACATCGTTGGGACTATTCAAACGCTTACCTTCCCAATGAGTAGCCAGCGATTCGAAGACCGGTACCGGTTGCCGGTAACCAGACAGCAATCGTGCCATCTCCCGATCACCGTGGCGACAAACCAATAGCTTCCCATTTTGATCCAATGCGAGGCCGTTGCTTCCCTTCCCTCCCTTGCGCGGTTTCGCTCCGGTATATCCGGAAGGCTTAAGGAAGACTTCAAGGCCGGCGGCATCGGTCCACTTATAAATGACATTTCGCGGCACATCGGAAAACAGCAAGCACTGTTGCGAAGGGATCCAGGCCGGCCCCTCCGACCAGGTAAAACCTTCGGCGATCACCTCAATTTTGGTATGTGGCGGTACGACTTGGTCGAAAGCCGGGTCCAACTTTTCCAAGTAGCCAAAAGTCCGATAACGCCTCAGGGATGTCAAGATCTCCCGGAACTTTGTATGGGTCTGTAATTCTTCCGTTGTCTTTGGCTGGATGGGTTTTTTCTCCATTGGATCGGAGGCCACTTCGTAAAATCGGTCGTCGTCGTAAAGCTTATAGCGCCGATTCCGAACAAATCGCTGTGGCAGCAGATTTTCTTTGTCCCAGCCGGGTCTTGGGTTGTGGTCGATCAAGACCCAGTCGCGACGATCTTCATCGGTTTCGGTTAGCTCCCGCAAAAAGCTTTCGCCATCCGTCTGTACACCGGAAGGAATGGGTCGGCCAATGGCTTCGTAGAGCGTTGGCAAAAAATCACTGGGACCAATCATGGCTCGGCTGACCCGGCCCGCATCGACTCGACCCGGCCATTGAACGATCAGCGGGACTCGGGTTCCGGCATCGATAGATAAGCCCTTTCCTCCCTTCACCACTTGTCCATTGGCCATGGAAGACAATTTTAAGTTTGTTCCATTATCACTGTAAAAGAGAACGATCGTTTCTTCGGCGATGCCTATTTCATCCAATTTTGCTAAGATTCTGCCCATAATCTTGTCCGTATAGGTCACCATATCACCGAAGTACTTCAAATCCTGTTTTGCTCTTTTGGTGGGGTCCGACCAGGCCTCGCTGTCGGGGGTCGGCACGAAGGGATTGTGGGTTAATGCCATTGGATAGTAGGCGAAAAAAGGCTCGTCGACGTGCCGGTCAATGAAATCGAGTAGGTAGTCCGTAAAGATATCCGGACCGTATTTCCCCTGCGTATTGGTCAGAAATGTTCCATTTTGATAAATGACGGGATTGGCAAAGCGGGAACCTTTATCTTCCGTGTGCCCGGTGTGCCACATGCAATATTCGTCGAAGCCGGCTTGTTCTACGGTCATTCCGGTATTTCTTCTCAAATCCGCTCCCGGATAACCCGGTGGGTCGTAACTCTGCAGCTGCCATTTTCCCACCATACAGGTCCTAAAGCCTTCCTTCTGAAGGTGATGGCCAAAGGTTTTCTCTGCCGGATCGAGGATTCCGAATGCTTTCCAGTTTCGATAGTTATACTTCCCGGTCATGATGCTCACCCGAGTAGGTGTACAAAGCGGATAGGCGTATGCATGCTCGAAACGCACTCCATTTTGCGCCATTTTGTCGAGCATCGGTGTGGTATAGGAGGTTCCCCCGTAACAGCCGACTGCCTCGGTACCGAGGTCGTCTACCATTACCAATATGATATTGGGTGGTCGTTCTACGGTCGGTTCCTGTGCAAAGATTGAAATGGGATCATTCAGTAAAAAAATAAGACAAAGCAATTTCACCCTATTGCTTTGCAAGAATAGACTAGACATTGGTTCATCGTTTTGTTATCATTATTTAAACTACAACACCATCCCGGTATCCCGGTTGCATCCAATCCAGGTTTTCCGAACGGTAGAAAGGCTCCAGGGACATCGCCGTACTGTCCATTTCACTTTCCGTCATTGGCTTGAAAGCCTTGAGCAAGGCGATGTTCTTTTTCATGACTTCCACGCTGTTCATGGAAACAACGGCACCATCTACTTTGGGCAATGACAGGGCATAGCGAATCAGCTGTTCGGGAGTTAGCTCTTTCACGGTTTCTCTGGGCCGGATGACCTTCATGACCATCACCCCCAGTCCGTTATCGTGGGCCGCCGAAACTGCTTGCCCTTCAAAGGACTGCTCTCCTTTTTTGTAGTGGTTAAGTGCGCAAAGCATAAAATCCAATCCGTAATTTTCGGC
>JANQRV010000624.1 GCA_028284395.1 Saprospiraceae bacterium | reverse complement strand
ATACTGGAGCGATTCCACACCGGTGACCAAGCAAACGTCCTCTTAATCCGGCGTTCCGAAAGACATTCCGTTCCAGTACACTTCACGCCTCGTCCGGCTTCAAACACCGAAGCCGAAGACCCCTGTGAAGCTCCGTTTTTAGGTGTGCGGCTAAGCCTGCAATCTCCAGCAGCCGATGGAGTTCGCGTCAATATCATCGATAATTCGACGGCAAAAGCAATGGGCATGGAATCGGGCGACATTCTACTTAAAATCGATGGCCACCCCATGATCGATTGGGACGATGTCCGAATTGCCATTAACAATGCCGTTGTCGGCCGCAATATAGATGTCATCTTTCAACGAAACGGCAGCATCCATTCTGGCAGCAATCCAATCAAATCCTATTGTGCCACCATCATCAAAGATGGTATGCAATTGACCGAGGCGGAGACCGACATTCTCACCTTCGAAATGGAAAAAATCCACCCCCTCTTTATTCGCGAATTGAACACCAATCTGCAAACCTCCTTCTCCGAAGCCAACGACCTTCCATTGACCACTATCGACATTCTCGCCAACCACTCCCCTCCCACCCTACAATTCACGCTCCCAAACCGGGGAAAAACGACCATTAAAATCTACAATACTTCCGGCCGATTGCTCTATGACTACGAACGAAGGTCCTTTTCCGGATCGTTCCGAACCGGCATCGAACTCTTTGAAATAAATAGCATCTATTATCTGGAAATTCAACAGAATGAAAAGTCAATAATTTTTAAAATCGAAGCAAAATAAAACAACAAAAATTTTAATTTAAAATCATAAATCATTATTTTGTTTTTAAATTGAGGTGTTGTGATGCTGCATTCGTCTCAATGACAAATTTGTTGCTTTACCAGCAACGGTCAGACGGCTCCAAGCCGTCAGACCGATCAGCGAAGAAAGCTGGTTGTGCCCAGCACCATAGCATCAAGATGGCCGCCAAGGCCGTCGAAGCATCAAGGCCATCGTCAAGATGGCCATAGCATCATAGCATCTCTCCGGGTTTGTAGCCAGCATCAACACAGAAACCATAGCAGCCATAGGAACCACAAAAGCCATAGAAGCAACAGCAGCCATAGAAACCATAGCAACAACAGAAACCATAGCAAAATGAACATAGAAGATTTCCACCAATACTGCATGGCCAAACCGGCCGTAGAAGAAACCCTGCCATTCGGCGAAGAAACACTCGTCTTCAAAGTCATGGGTAAAATGTTCGCCCTCACCAACCTGGTACGACAACCTTTCGAAATCAATTTGAAGTGCGATCCCGAACGCGCCATCTCCCTCCGCGAAGAATACAACGGCCTCATCTACGGCGGCTATCACATGAATAAAAAGCACTGGAATACAGTGGTCATGGAAGAAGATTTACCCGATTCCCTGATTCGCGAACTGATTGATCATTCTTATGCGTTGGTCGTTAAGAGTTTGCGGAAGAAGGATCGGGAATTGTTGGAGAAGATGTGATGCTGCGGTCGCCTTGGCGGCAACCTTGATGCTATGTGATGGCACGACCGGCCACCGAAGCATCCAGGCCATCGTCAAGATGGCCACAGCATCACAGCATCTTTCCAAGTTAGCAGCCACCAGCAGCAATAGAAACAATAGAAACCATAGAAACAATAGCACCAACAGCCTCCATAGCAAATAGTACAAGAAAATCGTATTTTCGGGCCGCGCAACATATAGTGCGACTTTACAAAATCTAAAACTACCGCATGAAGGCCCTTTTTGCAACATTACTTAGCTTAACTCTTTCCCTGCAGTTGACTTTCTCTCAGTCCCCCTACGATTTATCAACCGGAACCGACTTACCCATTTTAGGAGGCGAAGCCATCCTTTTTGGCATTGACATTGCCCTACACAAAAAATTCCCCGCCGTTCAGCCCGAGGATACCATCGGACTCAATCTTCTAAAGATTCCCGGCATCGACCGGCACGTGGTAAAAAACTGGTCACCTGCTGCTCACCGAACCAGCAATTTCTTCCTCCGTACTTTTCCGGTTATTCCGATTGCTTTGCCGTTGGTAGCTGGTCGGACCAGCCGCCACAAAATGGGCGTCACCTACCTCATGGTCTTTGAAGGCATGCTGGCCACCTATACCCTTACGGAACTGACCAAATTGTTGGCCAAACGCAAACGGCCCTACGTCTACGGTCGATCGGCTTTCAATGAAAACCCTTTTACCCAAAATGCACAAAAATCTTTCTTCTCCGGTCATTCTTCCTATACCGCGGTCAATTACTACATGGGCGCCAAAATGTTCAGTGATTTTTATCCCGATAGCGATATGGAGCCCGTTGTATGGGCCACCGCAGCGATCATTCCCGCCATCACCGCCTGGAAACGGGTGCAAGCAGGCAAACACTTTGTTACGGACGTCTTGGTTGGATATGCCGTTGGGGCATTAGTCGGCGTATTGATTCCGGAAATCCATCGGGGTTTGAATTAATCACGGACGGCCATTGCCATTCATTGCAACTCCCAAGTTTTCACGGTGTCTTTTAAAAAACACTCCTACATGAAGATATATTCACTCTTACTTTTGCTGGTCTTCTCACTGGGTTGCGCAAAAGCCCAAGTTGACCTTACTTCCGATAAGTGGCAGCAAGATCTCCGTTTTCTACAAGAAACGGTACACGAAGACTATTCCTTTCTTTTCAAAAAGGTCACCGCCGATGCCTTCGATAAAGAAGTGGAACAACTCCACAATGAAATTCCAAATTTGGCTGAACATGAGATCATTGTCGGCTTTGCCCGGATCATTGCACTATTTAAGTATGGTCACACCGCCATGGGTTTATCCGGCTGGTACGACCGGGCACCAATCCGTTTCCATCAGGCACCTTTTAATTTATACCAATACCGGGACGGCATTTACGTGCAGGGGGTTCATCAAGACTATTCGAAGGCCCTCGGTGCCAAAGTGCTCCGGGTGGAAGGAATGGAGGTGGAGCTGGCCCTGAAAGCGATTCGGCCGGTGGTCCCGGCGGAAAACGACCAGTTTTTTAAGGCATTTGGTATCAATTACCTCGGAACACCAGAAATTCTGCATGCCCAGGGAATTACCAAATCCTTGAATCGCACCGTAAGTTTAACCCTGGAAGCCAATGGCCAAACCTTCGATGTCACCTTCCAGCCCATTGCCAATCCGGATGGTTTCCCGGGCCAATACAGCCACATCCAACAGAAGGGAGAATGGCTCGATGCACGCGATAACAGTCAGACACCGCATTATCTTAAAAACCTGGAGCGAATCTATTATTACGAATATTTGCCACAACAGAAAGCCGTCTACGTGCGACATAGTCAGATTCAAGACGATCCCGAGGAAGCCATCCCAGCCTTCTACGAGCGCGTATTTGAGTTCATCGAACAAAACGATGTCGAACGCCTCATCCTGGATGTTCGGCTGAACGGCGGCGGTAACAACTACAAGAATAAGCCCATCGTTACGGGGGTAATCCGGTCTAGTAAAATCAATCAGCCGGGAAATTTTTTCGTCATTACCGGTCGGCGCACATTTTCCGCTTGTCAAAACCTGGTCAATGAACTGAGCAATTATACCGAAGCCATATTTGTCGGAGAGCCTACTGCTGAAAACATCAATTTCTATGGGGATAATCGCCGCGTTACGCTGCCTAACAGTGGCATTCCCGTCCGACTTTCCTTCGCCTGGTGGCAGGATAAGCCCCAGTGGGAGAACGGCCCTTGGACCCCACCTCATCTGGCAGTCGAAATGAGCTTCGAAGAATACAAAAACAATCGGGATCCGGTTCTTGAAGCGGCCTTGGAATTTAACGACAGCGACTTCATCATCAACCCGATGGCGCATCTGACGCAACTGTTTACGGAAGGAAAGATTGAGGCCTTACAAAGCGAAGCCGTCCGTTTGGTCAAAGATCCTCGTTACCGCTTTTTTCCATTCGAGTCTCAGTTTAACCAGGCCGGCTACAACCTCCTGGGCAATGGCCAGATACAACCTGCTACCTTCGTCTTCCAACTCAATACAAAGCTCTTCCCCGAATCAGCGAATGCCTGGGATAGCTTGGCGGAAGTTCATTGGAAAGCCGGTCAAAAGGATAAGGCTATAACGTATTATCGCAAGGCCATCGAATTGGATCCGGAAGGCAGTGTGGGAGATAATGCCCGGGAAATGTTGAAAAAAATGAAAGAAGAAGGGAGATAAGCTGTGGACTCTGTGGTTACTGCGCCACATCTGAGTAGGACCGCCTCACTCAAAACGACGCCTAAACACTTCCTCAAATTGCTCCCGAATTTGTCGATTTTCATCACTGTCCGCTTCCCGGTAGATGGGCGATTCTTCCTTAGGGTCCGCTTTCATATCGATCAAACGCCCGTCGCTGTATAATTTCCAATCCGCGTTGCGCAGCCATTTCAAACCAGTGACTGGTCCGGAAGGCTTCGTCCCTCCAGGCAAAGGCAGAGGAAAGCCCTCCGCATACACCCATTGGCGTTTCGAGCGTCCTTGTCCCATCAACAACGGGGCAAAGCTGTAGCCGTCCAACTCCCGCTCCGGCGGCGGGGAAGTACCGGCGAGCTCCATAAAAGTGGGCAGAAAATCACTGAAGTCCACCAGGTCCGAAACAACCTGCCCGGGAGGAATGGTAGTCGGCCAATTGGCAATTAACGGTACCCGTGTGCCCCCATCTAAAAGAGTCGATTTGCCACCGCCAACCAGTCGGCCTTGATAACGGGAAACGACTGGCTCTTTGATCAGCTCCTCCCCTTCCGCACGGACGATCATTTCCTGGGGTGTACCGTTATCCGCTACGAATAAGATCAGCGTCTTTTCTCTCAAGTCCAGGGCGTTCAAGGCAGCCACCAATCGACCGACGGCGCGATCCATTTCCGCCACCATTTCTCCAAAGCTGTCGTAGCGACCAAAAGGACTATGCGGGACCGGCTTGGCCAAATCATCGGTCACATCATGGCACAAAGCCATCGAATAATAAGCAAAAAAAGGACGATCGCGATTCTCCTTCATGAATTCGATCAAACTGCGCACGTAGAGGTCCGGGCCGTAATGCCCCTCGGTATCCTGCCGGATCTTACCATTTCGATAGAGCATCGGCTCGTAGTACCGCGGCCCTTCGTGCCAGGCAAAGAGGTCGGAATGCTGAAAGCCCAGTCGCTGTGGATGCTCCGGATCGTCCTTCAGCAGCGTCAACTGCCACTTTCCGGCAATGCCGGTACGGTAACCGGCCGACTGCAGCAAGTTGGAGAACGTATGCGCCTCCTCCTCTTTGGGAAAATGGCCCCAAACGATTTCACCTTGCCGCAGGGGGTACCTCCCCGTCATAATAGCCAACCGGGAGGGAAAGCAATTCGGCATGCTGTAGGCATGTTCAAACTTCATCCCACCGTGCATTAATGCATCGATGTGCGGCGTCTCGTACGACTGTCCGCCGTACCCGCTCAGCACTTCTTGCCCAACGTCGTCGGCAAGAATAAAGAGGATGTTGGGTGGAGCAGCATTTTGGGCCCAGGTCATAGAATACCAGAGTAAAGCCGGCAAGATGGACAGGTAGGAGTTCATATGGAATGGTGATTGATTTATTTACACCTAAATTACTGAATCTAAATAAGAATTGTGATTTTTGTTCAGAAGCAAGAGTAGCCGTAGTAACCATAGTAACAAAAGAAGCAACAGCAACAATGAACCATTCAAAAATCGCAATACTCCTCTTAGGCATCACATTCTGTGCCTGCCGAAACACCAACCCGGAAACTCCGCGCCCGGTCCTCCTCGAAAAGCAACCGAACGAAGGAGTAGTCGCCGCCAACGGTATGGTCGTAACCGCTCATCCCTTAGCCACAAAAATTGGCTTAGAGGTCTTAAAAAACGGCGGTAATGCCTTTGATGCAGCAGTTGCGGTTAAATACGCATTAGCCGTCGTCTTGCCCAAGGCCGGCAACTTAGGAGGTGGCGGCTATATGGTCTACCGAACTGCCGACGGAAAGAAAGGCGCACTTGATTTCAGAGAAACGGCGCCCGCCGCCGCGAGCCGCGATATGTTCATCGACACTAGGACCGATACCGTAATGAAAAAAGAGGCCCTTCTGGGGCATTTGGCAGCCTGTACGCCGGGTACCGTCGATGGCATGGACCAGGTGCATAAAAAGTTTTGTCAGCTTCCTTTCGCGCAACTCATACAACCAGCCATCGATTTGGCTCAAGAGGGTTTCGTGATTTCCGAGTACGACGCCTGGACCTTCAACCGTCCGCAAAAGCAGTTCCGGGAGGTCAATGATGCATCCATGCTGTTTATCAAAAAAGAGCCGTGGAAAGAAGGAGATTCGCTGGTGCAAAAAGACCTGGCTAAAACCCTGGAACGAATCCGGGACAACGGCCGAGATGGCTTTTACCGGGGAGAAACCGCACAGTACATCATCGATGAAATGAAATCCGGTGGCGGCATCATCACCAAAGAGGATTTGGAAAACTATGCCTCCGTTTGGCGCGACCCGATCGAGGGGACCTACCGCGATTCGTTCAACATCATTTCCATGCCCCCATCTTCCAGTGGCGGCATCATCATCGTACAACTCCTGAAAGGCTCCAATGCTTACGATCTTGGTAAAATGGGTCACAACACTGCTCAAACCGTACATGTGATGACCGAATTACAAAGAAGGTCGTTTGCCGATCGGGCCGAGCACATGGGAGATTTAGATTTTTACGATGTCCCGGTTGATATGCTGCTCGACGACCAGTACATCGCCACTCGCAATGCCAGCATTCAGTTGGATCGGGCCACCCCCTCCGAAGACATTAAAGCCGGTACCGTAGACAAAATCGAAAGCCTTGAAACAACTCATTTTTCCATTGTCGACCAAGAAGGCAACGCCGTCTCCATTACTACGACCCTGGTAGCGTACTTCGGTTGTAAGGTACTGGTTGATAAAGCCGGTTTTTTTCTAAACAATGAAATGAACAATTTCAGCTTGAAACCCGGTGTACCCAACATCTTTGGCCTGATCGGCGGCGAAGCCAATTCAATCGCACCGGGTAAGCGTATGTTAAGCAGCATGAGTCCGACCATCGTCGAAAAGAATGGAAAGCTGCATATGGTATTGGGAACTCCCGGCGGCTCTACCATCATCAACGTCAACTATCAGAACATCATCAATGTGATTGACCACGGCATGACCATGCAGGAAGCCGTTGACGCCAAAAAACACCATTCCCAATGGTTGCCGGATCAGATTGTTGTCGAAGAAGGCGCCCTGGATAGTTTGACCATGGAGAACTTAAGGTCGATGGGACACGCTTTTAGATCGGTCGAACAACTGGGAAGGACGGAAGCCATTCTGGTGCGGCCCGACGGGTCTTACGAGGGAGCAGCCGATCGTACCCGGACCGGGGATGCCATCGCCGCCGGCTATTGACCGTCAAAACATTTCATTCTGATCAACAACTAACTTATGAAAGTACTGCCCTTCATTGCACTCCTTTTTGTGGCTTTCGCTTGCAGCGAAGAAAAATCCGAAACAAGTGATCCGCCACCAGCCGAGACCGCGAAGGCTCCATCGCCCGTAGTGGAAGCCATTTCCTTTTCCGGTAAAAACCTATATCTCCGAAAGGCAGGCACTCCCGCCCTGGAAAAGCAAACCAAGATCATTCAGAACTTGCAGACAAAACAGGTACTCTCGGAAGACGATTACCTCGAACTGGGATATGCTTTCGCCGCCATCAATCAATTCAATAATGCCATCGAAGCCTATTCGCAAGGACTGGTAAGCTACCCGGATTCCTATAAGCTGTTGCGACACCGGGCCCATCGATTTCTTTCTACCAGAAAAGTGGAGAAAGCCGTGACGGACTTGCAACGTGCATTGACACTAGAAGCCAATGCAGACGAAGAAGCCCTGGAATATTTTCCCGACGGAAAAATCAAGGGTTCCTACGAATATTGGATCTGGTACCACCTCGGTTTGGCCCATTACCTCCAGCAACATTTTGGGGAGGCGGCAGCGGCTTTTTCGAAGTGTTGGGAGACGGCTAAAACGCCGAAAAACAAAGTAGGAGCAACGGATTGGATGTACAACAGCTACCACAAGGCCGGTGCCCCAGAAAAAGCCGCAGAGGCACTGGAGGCCTTTACTTTCGAAAAGGAACAGGATATGAATTACGCTTACAGCCAACGCGTACAACTGTACAAGGGCCAAAAAGATCCCGAGGATCTATTGGATGTCAACAGGGAGGTCTCGGATTGGACCGCTACGGAAATGACCGTTGCCTATGGGATCGCCAATTGGTACCAATTCCGTGGAGACGATCAAATGGCCCGACAAATTTACGACAAGATCCTGGAAACGCCCTACTGGAATGCCTGGGCCTATGTTGTCACCGATAAGGAAATTTCCCTTCAAGTTAATTGATACAAACCATCAAGAATACAGCACATGCCTTCCAAAGAGTTACCTTTTAAAGCGGCCTTATTCCTCATCATTTTAACGGCGTTTTCTTCGTGCAATGGTCAAATTAAGGACCACAAAACCAAGGAAGCGGTTAAGGGTAGAGCGGTTACTTCCCTGGTCGAAAAGATCTTGATCATCTTCGAAGACACCAACGGCCATTACTGGTATGGCAGTGATGGTGATGGCGTTTTTCACTACGATGGCAGTACCTTGACT
>JANQRV010000621.1 GCA_028284395.1 Saprospiraceae bacterium | reverse complement strand
GTCCGCATCTGCTAGAAAGGGACGAGCCATAGAAACCATGTCTGCACATCCGTCCTGTAGTATTTTTTCTGCAACATCGGGCATGTTAATGCGATTCGTAGCCACCAATGGAATGCTGACTTCCCCCATCATTCGTTTCGTGACCCAGGCAAATCCACCTTTGGGGACAATGGTACCGATTGTTGGAACTCTTGCTTCGTGCCAGCCAATCCCCGTGTTAATGATGGTAGCTCCCGCTTTTTCTATTTCTTTCGCCAACTGTACGACTTCTTCCCAAGTGCTGCCGCCTTCTACCAGATCGAGCATTGATAAGCGATAGATGATGATGAAATTCTCTCCTACTTTTTCGCGTGTTCTTCTGACAATTTCGATGGGGAATTTGATTCTGTTCTCGTAAGAACCTCCCCATTCGTCCGTTCTGCGATTGGTTTTTTTTGCGATAAACTGATTGATCAGATAGCCTTCCGAACCCATAATCTCTACACCATCGTAATGAGCATGTTGTGCCAGGGCAGCACAGTCGACATAATCCTGGATCGTTTGTTCGATCTCACTTACCGACAAAGCACGAGCTGGAAAAGGAGAAATTGGCGCCTTGGTATCACTTGCCGATACATTGTTTTCGGTGTAACCGTATCGACCCACATGGAGAATTTGCATGCAAATTTTGCCTCCTTCTTTGTGTACGGCCTCGGTAACCACCCTGTGTTTTTTGGCTATTTCAACATTGTCCATTGGATGTCCAATCGGGAGCGCATTGCCTTCGCGGTTCGGTGCAATTCCTCCGGTGACGATGAGTCCTACTTGCCCACGGGCCCGTTCTGCATAAAAAGCAGCCATTCTTTCGATACCATTTGGAGCCTCTTCAAGCATGGTATGCATAGAACCCATCAGGACCCGATTTTTCAAGGTCGTGAAACCCAAATCTAATGGAGATAGTAATTTTTCATACATAATTTCAAAGTAGTGTTTTGTGAAACCCAAAAGTCAAGGCCGAATGATATACCCTTTACTGGGGTCTACCTTGCCTTTTAGCATATCGATATAGAGGTTTTTGACATCATCTTGACCATTCATCTTAACAATTTCAATCCAATGACTGGCGTCTTCAATAAACTGGTGAAGGCCCTCAGAAATGCGGGCGTTTGCCACTTCAGCTCCCCATTCCTGATACCGTTGTTGTGCATGGGAAGGAGCAAAGAAAAATTTTGCTACCGGAATCTCTTTAAATTCCTTGCCGGATGTCCAGTCTGTTAGTCCAATGAGAGAAACGTATTTTAATTGAGGGCCCAGGTAGTTGTGTAGTCCCTTTAATAATTCTGCGTTTCCGGCCAGGTCCACGATCAATGAAGGGGCGATTGGAAGGTCACCCGGTACATCGGAATAGGGCAATACAAGATCGTAATATTTACTGTTTTGTACAAATTCGACATTGTGCTTCGAGGTCAGGCCGATGATCTTCTTCCCATCCTCTGCTTGGTGCTGTTTCAGCAAGAAAGCAAGCCCAAGGGCAGTTTTGGAGCTGGCACTGGTCAAGAGTATGTGATCAGCATCAAAAAAAGCTTGTTCTTTGAGAAAGTGATAATTGAGAAAAGAAGTGGCAAACAGGGGCTTGATGATTGGCAGAAAGTCTTCTTTATCTACCCGGTAGCCCGGGTCACTTGCCGTGGCTTGGTAGTAATTATATATCGGCGGCAAATCCCGGCGATGCGGGGTAGCGTCGGAGAATCCATATGCTGATACTTTGCCGGGCGCTACTTTCAGGTAGTTGCCCATGGGAAAATAACCATAAAACCGTTGGCCGACGGCAATACTGGGGTGATTACTTAGAAGCACATCTGCAAACCCCCAGACGGGCACGATGCCCCAAGGATCTGGCGCAGGAAAGAATTTCCAGTAACCAATTCTGGGGCCGACCACAGCATAGGTAATGTTATTGGTCGTAAAAGCGTATTTATCAATTTTGAAAAGGACCTCTCCTTCCTCCAAATCTGGTTCTTCTCCAACTGAAAGGGAAATGGTAAACAAGTTTCCTTTATCCACCAGTAAATTGAAGGCTTTTTCCTGATTCATCTAGCTATATTTTGAATTGATGCCTAACATTTTTCCGGGTTGTCAGCGGCTAATTCCCAGAACGTATCTGACTTATCCTCGTTGTCGCGGTCCAGACAGGGAAAATCCTTTTCAATTAATAGATGAAGACTTATTGCGCCTTCTGCGTTTGTTCGTTGAACTTCGATTCCGACTTCACTGGAATTCATCCAGCTCTGAGCTCTTTCTTTTGGCAGAACCACCCGCAGAACCCCTTCGCTAAAAGTGGCTTCAACACTATCGATGCCAGGTGTGATACCCAATTCAAAATGAAAAAAGTTAGTAGGGCCGAAGCAGACACTTTCCCGGACAGTTCCCTGCTGCGCTAAAGTCTCGATATCTGATTTGCGAACCCTGATTCTAACACTATTTTGCGTACAGCGAAGTTTCATGAACGGTTTTTTTAATTTTCAAAAGTAACTATAATGTATCGATTTTTTCGAGCGGACCGAACAAATATGTAGGAATAGTATTCTATTGGGAATCTTGTGCCGTGATTTTTAGATTTTGCAATTGAAAATGAAAAAAAACGACGTTTTTATGGAAGTGTATTAATTCTAAATTTCTATTTTGCGTCCAAGTAAGCGACGCCTATTCACAAAGTATCCCCAGTAATCACTTAAGCGACTTGTGAAAATCCCAAATTTGTGATCGAGTCGGATTTTGGGGTGGGAGTTAGTAATTCCTTTCACACATGTTTTTAAATGAACTTAGTTAATGAAAAAACAACTAAAGAAGTATGTTTTATGGGGCATACTAATGGTCGTTGCCACCTTCTTTTCGAAGGCGCAGAATAGTATTTCAGGAAAAGTTCTAGATGAAGAAACCCGGGATCCACTTATCGGGGCAAACATTTTGGTCATTGGAACAACTTCTGGAACAACCACTGATTTTGATGGTAATTTTAAATTGGATTTAGGAGGGGAGCGTTCTGCAGACTTACGAATCTCTTATACCGGCTATTTAGAAAAGACCATCACGGTTCAAGCCAATTCGGATAAGGTTACGATTTTATTGGGAACGGACGCTTTAATTTTGACTGCCGTTGAAGTCAAAGGCCAAAGAGTCGACGAAAGGAAGAAAGCTTCTGCTCTTACTGTTGAATCGTTGGATCAGATTGCCATCAAACAAACTGCTTCTGAGAACTTTTACGATGGTTTGGGAGCACTCAAAGGCGTAGATTTAACCAGTGCCAGTCTCGGGATCAAAGTAGTCAATACCCGGGGCTTTAACAGTACAGCCCCGGTTCGGATCCTACAGACCATTGATGGGGTAGATAACTCATCGCCCAGCGTCAATTTTGCCTTAGGGAATTTTCTCGGGTCTGCTGAACTTGATCTGCGGGCGGTCGATTTGGTTGTTGGTGCAAGTTCGGCGTTTTACGGACCAAATGCTTTCAACGGGGTGATTAAAATGGAGTCAAAAAATCCGTTTTTTACCAAGGGGCTTTCGGCTTTCGTTAAGGCTGGCGAACGAAATATACTGGAAGGAGGTGTACGTTGGGCCGACTCTTTCCGAAATAAGAAAGGCCAGGAAGTTTTTGCCTACAAATTCAATGTGACGTATTTGACGGCAGATGATTGGGAGGCTAATAATTTCAGCCCCATTGACTCCTCCAGAGTCCCGGAGACCCACTATGCCGGTTTTGATGCCGTCAACATTCACGGAGATGAGTATGATCCCGTATTTGATTTGACTAAGGTAGCTCCTTGGTCTACCAGGGGAATGACACGCTTTTACCGGAATGGCTATAAGGAAAGCGAATTGCTGGAGTACGAAACAGAGAATGTAAAAGCAAATGCCTCTTTTAATTTACGCACCAAACCTTCAATGGGAGCGGAATCTCCCGAATTGATTTGGGCCAACAATTTCAGCCAGGGAAGTACAATTTTTCAAGGCTCAGCGAGGTTTCGATTGATTGATGTGCAGTATTTTACTACACGTCTGGAATATCGTAAAAGAGATAAATTTTTCCTGAGAGCTTATATGACAACGGACGCCGTTGGGGATACTTACAACCCATTTGCTACCGCACAAAAACTCAACGAAGCTTCGAAATCCAACGAATTATGGGCCAATTTGTATACGGATGCCTGGTTGGGGAATTTTGGTGCTCAGGCAGTGGAACTGGGGTACCCGCTTTTGCAAATTGTCAATGGACAGCCGTCTTACGATGATGCGGCGCGAGACGCCTTTTTCCAAAATCCGGTGATTCTGGATTCTCTTGCCAGTTGGCATCGTCAGACAACGGCGGTCGTAAATGCTTCCAGTGAGCAGGGTACCTTGCCCTTTCTAGAACCGGGGACACCGGAGTTTCAGGAAGAATTTGATCGCATTACCAGTACCTTGAATTCGGCCGGTGGATCCAAACTGTTTACCAATTCTGAGCTCTATCACATCGCGGGAGAATATATTTTTGAGCCTCAATTTGTGGATAAGATTACCGTGGGAGGTAGTGGACGGTATTATACACCAGATACTAGAGGGACGATCTTTTCAGATACGATCCAGAAAATCACCAACTACGAATTTGGGTTTTACGGTGGTATCGAAAAGAAATTTGCCGGCGACCGCCTGATCGCTTCTTTGACGGGCCGGATTGACAAAAATGAAAACTTTGATTGGATTGGAACACCCGCAGCTTCTATTGTTTATAAGCCGAGCGCGAAAGATTATTTGCGTTTCTCTTTCTCTTCCGCCATTCGGAATCCAACCTTACCCGACCAGTTCTTTTGGCTAGACGTTGGTCCGGCGATCTTTGCTGGTAGCGTAAACGGTTTCCAGAATTTGCTCACGGTAGAATCCTTCGAGGATTTTGCTTTAGATCTCGATGCATCGCGCCTGAAATTCTTCGATGTGGATCCGATTCAACCGGAAAAAGTGAAGACGTTAGAAGCGGGATACCGCACCATTTTCTGGGACCAGTTGTATCTCGACGCTAGCTATTACTACAACATTTATGATCAATTCATTGGTTTTCTCGTTGGCTTGGATGTCCAGTTCAATGAACTGAATTTACCGGATGAAGTACAGGCTTTTCGGGTTTCTGCCAATTCCAAAAACCAGGTTACGACCCAAGGGTTTGCCATCGGCTTGAATTACTATTTCTCGAAATATTATCAGCTCTCCGGTAACTATACCTGGAGCCGACTTAATACGGAAGTCGACGATGAGATCATTCCTGCTTTCAATACGCCGGAGCACAAATTTAATTTTAGTCTTTCGGGACGGGATGTGCCAATCGAGATCGGCAACTTCAGATCCGACAACTTCGGTTTCAACATCAATTACAAGTGGATTCAAAGTTTCTTGTTTGAAGGGTCGCCACAATTTACCGGAATTGTACCTCGATATGCTTTGCTGGACGCACAGATCAATTACGAATTCGATAAGATCAATACTACTTTGAAAATTGGTGCTTCCAATATCCTGGACAATTTACACTTCGAAACCGTTGGGGGCCCCTTGGTCGGGCGCCTGGCATACATCAAACTCAATTATCAATTTGACAAAAAATAGATGAACTAATTTTCAAGTATAAAATCTCCATTATGAAAAAAAACTATGTACTTATTCCGCTATTGTTGCTTTTGTTCACTGGACTGACAGCACAAATAGAACAGCGGTATACAGATGAGGTATTTACGGATGACCAGATTAAAGTCACGCTCGACGAGCAATATGCTGTAAATGCGACCATTTTTCCACTACTATTTCTAGGTGGTACCGAATTTGTACCAGAAAACCTATTAATGGACGTATATGAACCCGACCCTGCGGTGGATACAGTATCCTCGCGACCAGTAGTTTTAGTGGTTCACGGTGGCGATGCATTGCCCCGATTGGCCAATGGCGCTTGCTGGGGAGACAAGCAGGACACTGTTACCATTGTCACTGCACGGAAGCTGGCCCGGATGGGTTACGTGGCCGTCGCACCAAACTATCGCCTTGGTTGGAATCCCTTGGCTACTACCCAAGACGCTTTCCTGGATGGTCTGGTCGATGCGGGTGTCAGAATTCAGCAAGACATGAAAGCTTGTGCAAGATTCTTGCGTATGGATGAAGCAGAACGAGGAAATACTTACGGCATTGCCGGGGATAAAATGACGATCTGGGGAACGGCATCCAGTGCCGGTACCTATTCTGGATTTGCAGCCTACATTAACGAATTGGAAGAACTGCAGACCCCGACCTTCTTTGTACAAGATTCAATGGGTAATATTTTCAATACCTTTAATGAGATGGAGGCCGGTAATATTGATGGTACTGTCGTTGGGATGAATGCCCTGGGCGATACGACCAATTACGTGAATTGGCCAGAATATTCCTCTAAATTTCAGATGTCGGTGCTCGGTTCCGCCATTGCATTAGATACCGGAGTCATCGATGCGGATGAGCCACCAATGATTCAAATGGGGAACCCAAATAGTGTGGTGACCTTCGTGGAGGAAGGACCTATCCAATTGCCGACAACCGGCGAAGTAGTGGCATTTGTACAACTATCACAAGGTCTGATCAAAGAAGCGGTGGCCAAAGGGTTGAATGATGCCTGGATCAATGCCGGTTTGTCTGATCCCTATACGCTTGCCCAACAAGCTAACCCACGCTTCGGCGGTACCGAAGGTTGGTTGCCGCTGTCTGGCCACCCAGACAACGAATATCCCTGGGTTTGGTGGGATACTTTAAATTGTCCGGCCAGTGCTGGTTCCTTTGATGTGCTGCCGGAGGCTGATCGCGAATTAGGACTTTTGCAAATCGATACGATGGCCAGCTACTTTGGCGTCAGAGCGTGTATTACCATGGGCTTAGGATGTGATTTGTCTGGTGTCAGCCCGGTGAAAGACATCGTTTTGGATGACGGTCTGATCAAAATGGCTCCGAATCCGACGTATGGTTCTGTGCGAATCGAATCTACAGATCCTGGCCGTCTGATCGAAGATATCACCGTAGTGGCAATCGATGGCAGAGCGATACAAAGACATCGGGTAGAAAATACTATTTTTACCAAGGATGACTTACAATTGCCCGCGGGGCTTTATACGGTTATTGTTCGATTTGAAGACGGTATTGTCCCGAAAAAATTATTGATTCACTAACGACTTCTAAGAAACAATAAAACTTGTGAAATGCGATGGGGGCTTTGGATGGCCTTTGTCGCATTTCCTTTTATGATTATGCAAACAGTTACGAACACCTTCGCAGGAATTGACCAGAAAGAAATCTTTTACCATCAATGGCTTCCGGATGATGGAAGCAAACTTCAGGCCATCGTGCAGATCGCTCATGGTATGGCTGAGCACAGCCAGCGATACCATCGCTTTGCCGAGGTGCTGACCAAGGAAGGAATGGCTGTTTATGCCAATGATCACCGGGGGCATGGAAAGACGGCAGGGGATTTGTCTAAAGTCGGATATTTTGAAGAAGGTAGCTTTTGGGAAAAAACGCTAGAGGATCTCCATACCTTCAATCAGCTAATCCGGAATGCCCATCCGGGAGTGCCCATTTTTCTATTGGGGCATAGTATGGGATCTATGCTTTGGCGACATTACATTGCGCAATACCCGGAGCCTTTGCAGGGGGTTATCCTTTCCGGAACCGGTGGTGACCCTGGTTTCATAGGGAAAGTAGGTGTCCTGGTCGCTCAACTTCAAACGGTCATCAGAAGTAGAAAGGTGAGAAGTAAAACGTTGAATGCCATGGCCTTTGGCGCTTTTAATAATCATTTTAAGCCCAATCGCACCGAATTTGATTGGTTGAGCAGGGACGAATCGGAAGTGGATAAATATGTGGCCGATGATTATTGTGGCGGAGTCTTTACCGCTGGCTTCTTCGTCGATTTGTTAAAAGGAGTGAACACCATCAATAGCACATCTAACTACCGAAGTACACCAAAAGGTCTTCCCATCTATCTGGTGGCGGGTTCGCAGGATCCGGTAGGTGATATGAGTAAAGGCGTTCAGCAAGTTTTTAAAGCCTACCAAAAAACTGGTATGGAGTCCGTCAATTGTAAGATATATCCCAATGCGCGTCATGAAGTTTTGAATGAAGTAAACCGGGAAGAAGTGGTAGCGGACTTAGTAGACTGGTTCAAGAGTTTATTGTAAGCACTGACCGGCTAGTATTGAACTTCGTACTTACGATAATCATACGTTGCCCGTAAATAGAGAATGTTCCCACTTTCATCTACGCGGTAGCTTTTCCGTTCCTTAGGGAAATGGATTCCACCCGCTTCCGCCATGCTCACATTCTGAACCATGCTGAAATGGTCAGCGTGCTGGACCATGTAGCTGTTTTCCAAAAATGACTCCGCATCAAAATAATGCCACCAAATATCCCGAGTGCTGTGATTTTCATTTTTGGCGGGGTTGTAAACCGCTTTCAATACCTCTACGGTTTTTCCATCCGGCAGTGTTTTGGGACCGACATAGGAAAGTTCCACGCCCGGATCCAGCAAGTTGAAAGGGATGCTAACTACAAAGGTTGCGCTCAAAATATTATTGAGTAGAGATTGGGGGTTGACCGTGGTATCCACTTTTGTATTGATGGTTTTTTGGACCTTGTTCTCCCGGTAAGACAAGACATGCTGTTCATCATCTTTTTGCCAACTGATATCAACCACACTCCTTGGCTGAAATCGATAATGATGGCTCTGGACAGCACCGTTTTCAATCTCACCACTTTCGGTATAAAGAGCAAATTCCTTTTCAAAATGTACATCTTTCACCCGTTTCCATCTTTCAAGTCCGCCGGCACTTGCAATGGCCTTTTCAAGCAAGTCCTTTGCTTTTTGGTCGGAAATGTGGGCAAAAGGGGAAGGTTGGGCTGTTTCCTTGTTTGGCGACTCCTTCAACTGACAAGAATGCATTGATAAAATGATGGTCAAGCAGCCAATCAAAGCGTTAAATAGAGCGATTTTCATACCAATAGTAATTGAACTTATTAGAATTTTTTCCTCATTGGGAAGTCATCTCAAAGGCTTTTGTTACTGTTTTCTGTGATAGCTCTAGTTTCTACGGTTGCTAAAGTGATGATAGTAACAGAAGGAAACATTAAAGTAAGAATTTTCTATGCCATTCTTTGGCGTTGATTGTCATATTTCCCGTAAATTCACTTTATACCTTTCTTTAAGTCTCTCATAATTAACACGATGATGAAAAAGTTGTGGATCGCCTTATTGATACTGTCGGCTTGTCAAACCGAAAGTGTAGACTTGGTCGAGCGGCCAACAGAGTTATGGGTGAGGCGATCTGTGTTGGATCAACACCCGCGCATGGTCACACTCGCTTTAAAAGAAGACCGGTACGTCGCATACGATACCGAGCAGTGCTCCATTTATAAAATCTGGCGAGGTGGCGTACACTGGCAGGGAGCTGTTTTTACCAACATTAAAACCATCCAACCAACCAGTTGGGGGAAGTCTTATTGGGAAAGAGATGAAGAGGTCCCGGTCTGGATGGTCGCAGCGCAAGATGGAAATGCGATTCGAAGAAAAGAGGTGAAACCTCGGTACAGAGGCTACCGCATCGAATCTGGAAGATTGACTTTTGAATATGAGGTTCTTCTCTCGGGAGGGTCGCGGATTACCATTTTTGAGCAACCAGAATGGTCGGGAGATCACGGCTTTAGCCAATTCTTTTCTGTCGAGGGGCTTCCAGATGGAGTAGTTATCCATTATGGAGATTATGTGCTCGATTCAAATGATGATTTTGAATTTGTTCGAAATTTTGACCCGATCGAGCAACCGGAACGACCCGTTGCCAATCTATCGGCCAATGGAAGTCGCTACTGGTTGGATCGGAGTGGTTGCAATACTTGCCATGAATTGGAGGAACATACCGTTGGTCCCAGTTATCGGGCTATTGCCGGTAGGTATGATCGGGATCCGTCGACGATTGAGCAACTGGTTCAAAAAGTAAAAGTAGGAGGCTCAGGGGTTTGGGGAGACACGCCAATGAACCCCCATCCGCATATTTCCGATGCTGACATTATTAGAATGTTGCAATACATCCTGTCGTTAAAACCATCAGAAAAAACCGGGCGAACTAAAAAACGAACAATCCCGAAACCCTTACCCGAAGCAAAGCGAACCGCCGGGTTTGGTGCCCCTGTCGAAGGACTCCATCCAAGTTTAATACGACATGATATTCGCCCGGATCATTTTAGGCCAAGAGTGGGGGGGCTGGATTTTTTGCCGGATGGCCGGTTGTTGGTTTCCACCTGGGATTCGATCGGAGCAGTGTATGCTTTAAGCGGTGTTCTTTCTGGTGACAGCAGTCGAGTGACCGTCCAGCGCATTGCTGAAGGATTAGCAGAACCGCTGGGAATCAAGGTGGTAGAAGATGAAGTTTATGTTTTGCAAAAGCATGAACTGACTCAATTGATCGATCATGATTCCGATGGAATTACCGACGAATATCGCAATGTTTGTAATAGCTTTGGGGTGTCCGCTGATTTTCACGAGTATTCTTATGGTCTTGCTTATAAAGAAGGTTACTTTTATGCTTCCCTTGGATTGGCAATGAGGATGATGGCCCACGAACGCCAACATCCTGATCGGGGCACCGTCATTCGAATTTCTAAAAATGGAGAATTTACCAAATTAGCGGTCGGTTTGCGACAGCCCAACGGAATTGGGTTCAATGCCGAGGGTGAGTTATTTGTCACAGAAAACCAAGGGCGGTGGGTGCCCGCTAATAAAGTCATCAAGGTTGAAGAAGGAGCATTCTATGGTTGTCGGAAAGAAAGCGGGACGGCATTTGACAACCGGGAAGAAACACCGCCCACCGTCTGGTTGCCACAAGATGAAATCGGGAACTCTCCCAGTCAACCAGTCCCTATGTTGTGGGGGCCTTACGAGGGACAAATGTTGCATGGAGAAGTGACACATGGAGGCATTAAAAGAGTTTTTATCGAACAAGTCAATGGAAAAAAGCAAGGATGTGTATTTCGGTTTAGCCAAGGCATGGAAGCAGGAGTAAACCGCCTGGTGTGGGGGCCCGATACCGCTCTGTATGCGGGAGGTGTTGGTATGACTGGTAACTGGAGTTGGCGTGGACACCAATACGGCCTGCAACGTTTTACTTATAGTGGCGTGATTCCCTTTGAAATGCTGGCGGTCAGGGCCAGACCGGAAGGACTTGAAATTGAATTTACCAAGGAGGTCAGTGAGGAAATCGCCGGCAACATCAACAATTATCTCCTACAACAGTGGAGATATGAAGCAACCAAGAACTACGGTGGACCAAAACTCGATTTGGAAACCTTATCCATTAATCGCATTGAGGTCTCCCCTGACGGCAGGAAAGCAAGGCTGTATGTAGTAGGAATGAAGAAAAAACATGTACTTTATGTGCGCCTTAGTCAGGAGATGAAAAGCCTGGACGGTCATGCACTCTGGTCGGGAGAATGCTGGTATACTATGAATAATATCCCCGCAAATGAAAGGGGCCAACTTTAACTCAAAATATTTAATTTAGTCATTATGAGAACACTGACTTACTTGGTACCGATTTGCTTTCTATTTTTCTCTGCCTGCCAATCCAGTTCCTCCGGAACTGAGACGGAAAGCCAGGAATCAGAGACGGTAGAAGCACCTCCGCAATGGATGGAACTAGTGGGAAATGCCAATGGTAAAAATGTCGTCTTGGTATCGGGAGACGAAGAATATCGTTCAGAAGAGGCATTGCCTCAACTTGCAAGAATTTTGAATACTCATCATGGGATGAATTGCAAAGTACTTTTTGCTCAGGATCCGGAAAAACCGGGCGTCGTGAATCCTAACTATTTACATAATATTCCCGGTCTAGAAAGCCTCGCCGATGCGGATTTGATGATTTTATTCACCAGATTTAGAGCGCTTCCCGATCAACAGATGCAGTTCATTGAAGATTATTTGAAAAGTGGTAAACCTGTCATTGGAATTCGTACCTCTACTCATGCTTTCCGGTTTAAAGATAAAGAACACGCATGGAGGCACTATGGAAACTTCTACGAGGGAGAAGAAAAGCCGGAGTGGAAAGATGGATTTGGCAGGCTGGTCCTGGGAGAGAAGTGGATTTCGCATCACGGGCATCACAAGCATCAAAGTACGGTTGGAATCGTGGCGGACGGCGCTGCTGAACACCCCATCATGACTTCTATTTCGGATGGTGACATTTGGGGCCCAACGGATGTATACGGAGTCCGACTCCCATTGCCCGGAGATAGTCAGCCTCTAGTGCTTGGTCAGGTTACAAATCGCAAAGGAGAATTTGATCAGGATGACCTCAATTACGGCATGCGGCCAACGGATGATGAGGTTGCTACTAAGAATTCTGCCAAAGAAGACGATGAGGGGAATCCAAATGACCCAATGATGCCCGTCGCCTGGGTGAAGAGCTACCAGGTACCTGGAGGCAGCACGGGTAAGACATTCGCCGCTACAATTGGTGCTTCTACGGACATGCAGTCTGAAGGGACCAGGCGCATGTATGTCAATGCTGTCTATTGGTGTCTTGATTTACCGGTGCCGGAAAATGCAAAGGTTGACGTCGTCGGGAAATTCGATCTGACCCCCTATCAATTTCAGGATGATGAATACTGGGAAAGTCGGAACTTAACGGTTGCAGATATTATTGCTCTTGGGAATTAATAGAATCAATTCTACTCTAATATGAAAAGGTCTAGTCTTGGTTTGATTTTGATCTCCCTTTTTTGTTTAGGGGCCTGCACTTCAACAAACGAGGAATCAACGTCGGTAATGGAAAAAGGATTGTTGTTGCCCGAATCGGCACTTGCCGATTACGAAGCAAATTTGGATCACGAAGGAATGATCGGATCGTGGAACGAAGATGCATGGCGACGCGGAAGAAAAATTTACGGTACGGTTTGCTTCAATTGCCACGGTAATGCGGATCAACCGGGTTCTTTACCGGATGCTTTTAGATTTTGGTCGGACGAGTTTAAACACGGAAACGAACCTTACCAGATGTATCAAACCCTTACCCGTGGTTTTGGTCTGATGCCTCCACAGGTCCAGCTATCTCCGAAACAGAAATACGAAGTGATCCACTACATTCGGGAGTCCTTTTTAAAAGAAGAGAATCCAAGTCAATACTTCGAGGTAAATGAGGACTATTTGGCTGACTTGCCCAAGGGAGACACCATGGGTCCAGCCGACTTTAAATGGGAGCCTTACAAAAAACTGGATTATGGGAATTTCCTAATCTATACTTATGAAATAGTGGATGAGGATGCTCCGCCACGTAATATTTCTGGTGGCCGTTCGCCTTTGCCTAATGAAGATTATGCGGAAATCAACTTCGCCCAAAAAGGCATGGCCGTTCGCCTGGATGAAGGGAATGGAGGGATTGCTGCAGGAAAGGCATGGATGGTTATGGACCAGGATTTGATGCGTGTTGCTGGAGCATGGACTGGAGAAGGTTTCATCGATTGGCGTTCGATTCTCTTCAATGGCGAACACAATATTTACCCGAGAATTGCAGGAGATCTAAAATTTGAGAATCCACTGGCTCCCGGATGGGCACATCCCCAAACCGGGTCCTGGAAAGATCCTCGTATGCACGGTTTGGACGGACGCCAGTTTGGACCGCTTCCACGGGATTGGTTGCAATACAAGGGACTGTATCACTACGAAAATAAGGTGATTTTCAAATACACGGTGGGACAGTCTACGGTGCATGAACTTTTCGGATTGGAAAACGGCGATGCGCCAG
The DNA here is from genome assembly GCA_028284395.1 of Saprospiraceae bacterium. Lineage (GTDB taxonomy): Bacteria > Bacteroidota > Bacteroidia > Chitinophagales > Saprospiraceae > JANQRV01. The sequence goes on along the minus strand of JANQRV010000621.1, from coordinate 5,824 downwards.
TGTTTACTAGAACCCTGAATATAACACCGCATTCCAGGGATGAACTGCTGATGCGTATAGCACCCAAACGATTGGCAGTTGCTGTGTTGGGAGAAGGAGCCGAAATCGTTGAAAGTGATGGCTTTCATGTGCTCTCCATCACTTCTGACGAACCCGTTCAAGTCAAGGTATTGATCAGTGAGCGAGACCAAATGGGACTCTCTCAATACGCAGCTTCGGTTGCTCCACCGGAATCATTGGATAAATACCTGCAAGGCGGCCCGGCTCATTATCCGCAACGATTGACCAGCCCGATCACCGCAAGCGAGGACAACGCTGCCTATGTCATGGAAGTGCTCCAATTGCCGCAAACCAGCCCTTGGAACAGTCGTTTCCAATTGGGAGGAATAGACTTTGTTGAAGGAAGGCCCGACGAAGCTTATGTATGTAGTGTGGAAGGCGACGTCTGGCACATCACGGGGATAACGCAGGCTACCGGCGAAATAACCTGGCATAGAATTGCTTCCGGATTGTACCAACCGTTGGGGATTAAGGTTAGAGATGGAGCTGTATTTGTGACCTGTCGCGATCAGATTGCCGTGCTTAGAGATTTAAATGGAGATGGTGAAACCGACTTTTATGAGAGTTTCAATAACGATCACCAGGTGTCAGAGCATTTCCACGAATTTGCAATGGGGCTGCAAACGGATGAAAAAGGAAATTTTTACTACGCTAAAAGTGCTCGACATGCCCGGACCTCTCTGGTTCCGCATCATGGAACATTACTGCGGGTAAGTGCTGACGGTTCCAAGACGGATATCGTTGCCAATGGGTTTCGGGCTGCTAACGGAGTGTGTATTAATCCCGATGGTAGTTTCATTGTAACCGATCAGCAGGGGCATTGGAATCCAATGAATCGTCTGAATTGGGTCCGGGAAGGCGAGTTTTACGGTAATATGTTTGGTTATGGCGCACCCGTAGATAGTTCTGATAACGCTATGAAGCATCCCTTTGTCTGGGTGGACATGAAATACGATCGTTCTCCATCTGAATTGCTATGGGCAGATTCAGATCGGTGGGGTCCACTGGGTGGCAGCCTTCTTAATTTTTCCTATGGTTACGGCAAAGTTTACGTCGTTCCGCATGAAGAGGTTGATGGCATTGTTCAGGGAGGGGTGATTGAAATTCCAATTCCTCGATTTGCGACCGGAGTGATGAGGGGAAGGTTCAATCCAGGGGATGGCCAACTCTATGTTTGCGGATTATCTTCGTGGGCCACCAGTCAGGTATTGCAGGAAGGTGGCCTGTACCGGATTAGGTATACGGGAAAACCGATTCACATGCCGGTTCAATTGAATGCATTAAGAGACGGGATTCGTTTACAATTCTCAGGTCAGCTCGACCCCAATTCCGTAGCAGATACCGATAATTTCAAGGTCAATACCTGGGGCTTAAAAAGGACGCGGACTTATGGTTCTGAGCGGTATGATGTGCGTACCCTGGAAGTGACAAAAAGCCAACTGGCCGATGATGGAAGATCTATCCTACTGGAAATTGACGGTATGTCACCGGCCTGGGTAATGGAAATTCTTTATGAACTTAAAACTACTGATGGCCAACCCGTTAAAGGGGCTCTGCAAAATACCGTTCATCGATTGAGTGATGGTCCCGGGAGCGATACTTGAGGTCTTACAATTTTAGAACACGTGCGGGATTCTCTGCTGATGGAAAACTCAAGATCAAGGCTAATCAAACACTATGTAGCAGAGTTCCCTCATCTGGTCAGAAAATTTCATTATATACTGTTACATTTGTAAATCGGGTAACTTCGACCTAGTCGAACCAACAAACCAAACAGAATAGATATGAATACGGTAGGCCACAACAGTAAGATCATTAAGCTCCGGGAAGCGCTCCAGGAGAAGTATGGTCGTCTGGTGGTCAATCCTAAGGAGCCGTTTCATTACGTGAAGGGGCGCACATTGGCTAAGCGACTTGACTATCCGGATGCAACACTGGACCTATTGCCGGAAAGTATCGTCCACCCTTTTACGGGGGTTGGGAATCCCTTTTCAATTTTGCCTTTCGATCGAGGGATGAACATCGTTGATATTGGTTGTGGCGCTGGCATGGATGCCTGTATTGCTGCTAAGCTTGTGGGTAGCCGAGGAAATGTCATGGGACTTGATATGACCGAAGAAATGATCCAGGTCGCCCATCAGGCCAGCGAAGATTTGCGCTTGCCAAATGTAGGCTTCCTACAGGGGTATGCCGAAGACATCCCACTGCCTGCCAATAATGTAGATATTGTTATCAGCAATGGTGTATTGTCACTATGTCCAGACAAACTACGGGTATTCAAGGAGATTTATCGAATTCTGAGGCCGGGTGGAAGAGTTCAGCTCGCAGATATTTTGACCGATGAGATCGGTTATCCTTTCGATCGGGCCCGCTATTCGCTCTGGACGGATTCGATGGCTGGAAGTATCTCCCTGGAAAATTGTAACGAACTTCTAAAAGAGGCTGGGTTTGTCAACATTGCTATCGGGAAAGAGATCGACATCTTTGCCGGCAGCCGAATGGAGAATAGAGCGGCCCGTTGCCGGGCCAGAGGCAATCATATTTTTGCCTGTAAATAGATCACTGTAACCTTTTTAATTCTTAAAAGAAACTGGTTGTACCTGTTCCAACTCTTCTTTAAAATCCCCGGAAATCTCTCCCGAATTTTGATTGGATTGTAAGTAGAAATTGGCCATGAGGCAACCCACAAATAGTAATAAAATCCATTTTAGGGACCCATCGTCCGAGGCTTGAGAGACAACATTGGATTTACTGGCTTCCATTTTTTGAACAATTTTTTGTAATGATTTAATTGACCCAGTAATTGTTCAAAGCAGTGCTTATTTGTTCTCTATGGGGGGCAGATTTTCTCTTGATGTTGTGAGAATCCATTTTTGCTTCAATTAAGGGATTCACCTATCTGCTCCAGCATCAATGGATCAATTATCTTGCCAGTTTTCTGCATGGAATTAGCACTAATGCAAAAGTTATTAATTTTCATAGCATTATTCCTGCTAATAAATTTAAATCTTCTATATTTGAACCTTTAATTTCTACCCATTTCCAACTTATCCCTTCTATATGTTTAGCTGTTGATCTAAACACGACGTGCCATTTATTGCCAAACCCTATTAACATTTGCTTTAATGAGAATTCATTTCCCAATTACCGTTGCTGTAGTTATAGCTACTATCTCATTTATTCAAGCCCAAATTAATGTTTCCGGAACGCTGGAGACTGAATGTGGGGATCCCATTGCAGAAGCACTTATTGACCTGCGGGGCGACACCGTCCAAATGGATTCTACCAATATGACTGGTGCTTACAATTTTGTCATCACGGCAGTCGGTGACAGCTTCATCATTCAACCTTCCAAGATTAGAGGTGGAAGCGGAATATCGATCTCCGACAAAATTCTCGCCGAACAGCACCTTCTGGGCGACAAATTACTCACTTCACCTTACCAGATCATTGCTGCGGATATCAATCAAAACCAGATCATTTCTGTCGCTGATATTATGATGTTTGATAGCATCATATTGGGGCTGCAGGAACCGGAGGACAGTATTTGGTGTTTTGTCCCTACTTCTTATACATTTCCCAGTCCTTCCGATCCTTTCGCCATGGCATGGCCGGAATCGGTTATGGTTCAGGGAGACACAATGGGAATTGATTTTGTAGGGATTCAGAAAGGCGATGTCAATTGTTTTGCCCCAACTGACACTACCATGGTCAGTATTGCAATTCCCGATACCACAATATGTGAGGGAGATGTTTTTACAGTGCCAGTTACAGTTGCAAATTTTCAAAGCATTCTGGGTATTCAGTTTACGCTGGGGTGGGATACCACCTTTATCAAATTGGACAGTGTCGGAAATTATGGTTTGGAAGGATTGGATACAATTGGTTTTAATACCTCCGAGGCCGGATATTTGACTTTCTTATGGTCTACTCCAAACTCTATGGACACGACTTTAGCGGATGGACAGTCTCTTTTTGATATGTCATTCACTGCTGTTGGGGTCGACTCAGCAGGAAGTTTGATCGAATTAATGATGAGCCCCACACCTTTCGAGGTGGTCGATACGAGTATGGCGGCGCTAACAATGGGGGCTAACCAGTCACCGGGAACCGTCATTGTCAATGATTGTCCGGCAATGTGCGAATACGGTTTTGATTATGAGTCGAACACCTGTGGTGAAATCACCTTTGCCTTAATGGGGGCAAGGATGGAAGAATTTACCTGGGACTTTGGCGATAGCACCTTTGTTGATAATGAATTAAATCCGGTCCATCAATACGATAGTGCCGGTACCTATACAGTATGTATCACTTCCCCTGCCTGTCCCGATACTTTTTGCATGCAGATTGATGTAACACTGGATACCATGCCACCGGTATTTGAGGTTTGTCCGGCAGACAGTGTCTATCAGATTGCGGACTGTGATGCTTTTTCGGGGGCGATTAGCTTTCCATTGACCGTTACCGATAATTGTGATGACTCATTGAGCATAGTTGCTTCTCACGAATCGGGTGTCGATAGTGTTTTTGTGGTCGACAGCACCATTTTGGTCACTTATACGGCAACGGATGCAGCCGGTAATTCTGCCATGTGCAGCTTTGAGGTCCGGGTTGAATTATTTACACCGCCCCTAATGCTTACGTGCCCGCCATCGATGGAGGTTTCGGCAGGAGCAGATTGTATGGGTATGGTTCCTCAAGTAGATGTGCAAGTGTCCGGCGGTTGCGAACCCTATACCATTACCCAAATGCCAATGGCAGGGATGATGGTGGATCAAGATACCATGATTAGCGTTGAAGTAAGGGATAGTTCTGGCCAGGTCCAAAATTGTATGGTTCCATTGACGGTCTTGAAGAGTTGCTCTTGTGGCGGTTCACTCGCTTTTGACTTTGAACTGGTTGATTCGTGCGGACAAGTTGCTTTTTCAGTATCGGATACCAGCTTGATGAACCTGGTTTGGGACTTTGGTGACGGAAATGACAGTGCAGCCGTGGGCGAATTGATGCCGTTGTACCAATATGCAATGGGCGGAACTTATACGGTTTGTCTGTCGGCAACGGATTCGTTGTGTATGGACACCGTCTGTCAGGATATCATGATCATGATGGATACCATTGCGCCGGTCTTTGTTGTTTGTCCTCCGGATAGCGTTTATCAGGTATCCGATTGTGAACCCTTCAGCGGAGCGATAGATTTTATGGTCGTGGCGATGGACAACTGCGATGATTCGTTGACAATTATGGGAACCCATCAACCGGGCATGGACAGCGTTTTTGTACTGGATAGCACCATCATGGTGACCTATACGGCGACCGACGCCGCCGGTAATTCCGATACATGCAGCTTTACAGTGCGGGTAGAACAAATGACACCGGTACTAGAGATTATGTGTCCGCCGGCCATTGATAGTTTAGCGGGCATGGATTGTATGGCCATGGTGCCCCAGGTGCAAGTTTCAGTATCCGGTGGTTGTGAACCCTATACCATTACCCAAATGCCGATGGCAGGGATGATGGTAGACCAAGATACTATGATTACCGTTGAAGTAAGGGATAGTTCAGGACAGATCCAAACTTGCAACGTTCCCTATAATTTAATGAAAGACTGTACTTGTAATGGTGGAAATCTGAGTTTCTCATTTGAAATGACCGATTCGTGTGGACAAGTCGCATTTTTGGCTTCTGATACTACCTTGATGGGCATATCTTGGGATTTTGGAGATGGTGATGACAGTACTGCCGTCAATGAGGTGGCTCCGATCCA
>JANQRV010000619.1 GCA_028284395.1 Saprospiraceae bacterium | reverse complement strand
TACAAATGGGGCGGAGGCGGAATGATCGGTACTCCAACGGATCTGATCAAACTGGCCAAAGGTTATTTTGACGGTTTTCTCACCGACGACATCCTTGCCGAATTGTGGACCAGTCAACAAACCAATGATGGAGAGGCGACGGGGGTTGGCATTGGCTGGCGCATCGGACACGATTTTATGGGGCGGCCAATTCGCCATCACGCAGGATCCATGAACGGAGCCCGCAGCGTATTGATCTTATACCCAGACGAAAAAACAGCCATCGCCACCACCACTAATATCCGCTGGTCGTCTGCCATCGAACGAAATGCTCAGGTCTTGTTGGAAGCCCTACTGCACAGTGATCCAAAGAAAAAGATCACATTGAAAAGCTACGATCTGAAGGGCACTTTTAAAGGAAAAGTAACGGAAACAAAACTCCATTTGGATGGTGTCCAAGGCTACCTTAGTGCTCCCGAAGCTTTAAAGGAGTGGTTCAAGCAGGAAACTATTGAGCGCTTACCCATATTTCATCTCCACCACGATTGGTGGGCCATGGTCACTCCTTTGGGCATACTCAACCTGGAATTAGTCTTTGACGAAAAGAATGTGAAAGGAAACATGCAACTGAGCGAACAATCAACGTGGACCTTTGAGAGTCAATAAGAAGAATGCTGCTTACGTTTCTTGGTAAGCAGCATTCAAACACTCCTTAATTATTGCGATTCATATTTAATGCTAATTCATTAATTCCATCCCCTCGGTACTCACTTTGTTGTTCTTACGCTTGAATAGGGAAGCATCCATTTTACCAAAGCGGTAGGAAAAGTTCAAGCTGACGGTCTGCGGAGCGCGAAGTCGCCAGGTGTCCTGAATAAAAAATTCCGATTCGCTGAATGATCCGCTGCGTCGACTGCGGAAGATGTCACGGATACTAACCGTCAGGGTACCCTTGCGTTTCATGATGTCTTTGCGCACGGAAAGATCCACAAACCAGAGCTCTTTGGAATAACCCTGAGCCGTATTTGTCGAACGACCATATCCACGATATCGTCCCCGGTTGCTGTTGAGGGCAAAAGCCGCCCGGCTTCGATACTCCCCATTGAGTTGCACGGTAAAGGACTTAGGCAGCCGAAGGCTTAAATTTTCTTTTATGAACCAACTGAACTGGTCGTTGATCAAATCACTTTCGACATTGGAGGCATCGACCCTCGAATTGTAGAGATTCAGATTCGAAGTTAGGGTCACATTTTTCGTAATCGAATTCCTCAGCGTAAACTCCGCCCCATAGGCCCTACTACTACTGGAGTTTTGATACGTACTGATGACTGCTTCGCGTCCCAGTTGTTCGTTAAACTCCGTATCCAGGAAGGTCGTGATCAGATCGGTTGCCGACTTATAGTAAACGGTAATCAACAGGTTATCCCCTTTATCGAAAATATTTTGGTACGTCATTTCGAAGGAATTGGTAAATTCCGGCAAGAGGTTGGGATTGCCTCTCCGCAAATTCAGCGAATCTGAGAAGTCGGTAAAAGGGATCAAATTGAAGAAACTTGGCCGGTTGACCCTACGGGTATACGACGCCTGCAAATTATCTTTCTCGTTGATCTTCCGCGTCACGAAAATACTGGGGAAAAGACTAAGCGGATAGTCATTCTCAAAGGTCGAATTGGTTTCCGGCAAATACCCGGTATAGCTGCTACTCTCAGCCCGTAGACCGATTTGATAACTCCACTGAGTAAACTCTTGGCTATAGGTAGCATAAGCTGCATATACTGCATCTTCAAATTCATATTCATCGGCAAAGTTGACTACCCGAGTTTCCTGGCCTGTTTCCGGGTCCTGAAAGAAATTGCCGTTGGTACTGCGATAGTCTCTGATGGCCGCCCTTGCTCCTAATTCGATCTTACCTCTATCGCCAATCGGCTCAACGTAATCTGCCTGAGCAGTGATGAAGGTTGAGGTAGAGGTTCCCTCCTGACGCTCAATACTGGTAAAACCCGACCCAATGAAAGTGGTATTGAAATCCCCTCCACTGACCATGTCGAAAGTATTGATGTTGATGTCGGCCGTTATTTCTTTTCCTTTCTTGGGAAAAAGATGCTTGAACAACAAGGACGCACCTACATTTTCAAAGTCCCGGAAAGCATCGGAACTCCGAATAAATTCACTGGAAGAAGTGCGTCCGGAAAAAAGAGAATCCGTGAAGGTCCGAATATCCTGAATCGGTTTCATGTCACCTCGGCGGTAGTTGGCGGCAAGGGTCAGGGTATTCCGGTTGTCTAAAAACCAATCTACCCCACCGCGCAGACTGGCAAATAGGCCGTCGAATTCGCCGTCATTGGCCTGTAAGACATTGGTCCTAGGGCTTCCGAATAAGTTTTGCCGGTCCGTTTCCCCCTCGCTTGGACTTAATCTTTTAAAGATACTGGCATTCATGAAGGCATTGATTTTTCCTTCGCGCATATTGATGTTCGCGCTACCGTTGTATCCACCCCACCGGTCGGCACCAACTCTAATGCTACCGTTGTAACCAGGCTTGCGGTTCTTTTTGAGGACGATGTTCACAATTCCTCCCTGTCCTCCAGATGCATCGTACTTTGCCGAAGGGTTGGTAATCACTTCTACCTGTTCGATCTCATTGGCCCCGATTTGATCGAGGGTCAAGGTTGTTGGGCGACCATCGACGAATAACTGAGGGGAGGAATTTCGCACCGTAAGATTTCCGTCGATATCTACCGAAAGGGAAGGTACATTTTTCAAAGCATCTTCTGCGGTACCACCTTCTGCCGAAGCATCTTTATCTACCCGGAAGATCTTTTTGTCAAGAGAGAGAGATACGTTGGTTGCTTCTCCGTGAACGACGATCTCATCCAAAGTCTGGGCATCGGGTTTGATGACGATGTTGCCAAGATCCTTATCGAAGTTGGCACCGGCCATAGCCGACCGCATTCTGGAGCGCCAATCTCCGCCACCACCCGCAGAGGGGCGTCCACCTCCCTGCGACGGGGAAGCTGAAGCTGCTTTTTCGGCTCCTTCTTTTCCTTTTTTATCGGTTTTCTTTTCGTCTGATTTTTCCGTGCCCGCCGATTTTTGCGCATTGGCATTGTCCGGTCTTTGGCCGCGTTGCCAGTTGCCGGCTCCCGGGCGTCCGCCGCCAGGTCCGCCACCACCAGGACGAAAGCCCGGCAAACCAAAAGTTACTTTTTGTTCGGTAGTAGCATATCCTAGGATGGAGACTTTCAAAGTAAAATCGCCGCGTACCGGTAGTTTTTCCAAATTAAAATCTCCGTTGTCCTCAGTGATCTGCCCGGCAATCAGTCTTTCTACCATTTGTTTGCTGGCTGTATCAAACTGCATACCGAATAATTGTACGGCCGCATAGGCAACTCCTTTTCCGTTCTCATCTACGACCTTTCCGTAGAATTTCCCACTATTCATCATCTCCCGGTTGAACCCTCCGCCACTGCCACGACCACCCCATTGCTGGGCCGGCAATATGGTTACAAACATCAGGAAGGCAAAAATAAGGGTAAGTCGTGTCTTCATCTTTTAGTTTTTAATTACAGTCGAATGCATTGTTATGAAATAATATTTCTCACAATACGGAGTGTACAACTTCAAATTACAGGAAAAGTTTTTGTAGGAACTTTGAGAATCGATCAGCAGGCGTATTCTGGATATGAAATTGGCAAAGGGGAAGATCACTACGTATTATACCGGTTGATCTCCGAAAAACAGCCATTGATCTCTTTTGGCTGTACATCGTAGTCAATAAGTTATATTTTGGTACTTGGAACACAAAAGAGTAATTTAGTGTAATGGCATTCTTCAATCGAAAAATTAATTCTGATCTCTGGTTTCAGTTGGCTTTCCATCTGGTTCTTTGGAGTCTTTGGATCGCTTGGCCGTTCATCCATGCCCACGATAACGAGCGCTATACCCGATTTGCCAGCTATCTGATACCATTGACCATGGCGCACATTCCCTTATTTTTGATCAATACGGAACTGCTCATCCCGAAGGTTTTTCGCAGAAAGGGTGTCGGAGCTTATTTGCTCTCCTTGTTAGGGCTCATCGTATTGTTTGCCGCATTCCAATACCTTATTCGCGGTTCGTACATTCCGGAGGAATTCCGACGCCACCGCACCAGTATATTTTGGGCGGTCGTCCCGGTTTTGTTTGCAACGGCCATGAGTACGGGTTATGGACTTATCATTTATTTGAGTAAACAGGAAAAGGCCAAACAGGAAGAGCAGGCGGAAAGACTAAAATCGGAGCTCTCCTTCCTAAGATCCCAGATCAGTCCCCACTTCATTTTCAATGTTCTCAACAGCATTGTCTATTTGATCCGTTCCAAATCATCGCTGGCCGAACCGGTCACCATCAAGTTATCGGAACTGATGCGTTATACCCTCTATAATTCCGGTAGCGAATCAGTTCCCCTGGAAAAGGAAGTCAATTACTTGCGAAACTATATAGAACTGCAAAAGATTCGATTTGAAGAGGATGTGGATATTCAATTGCACATCAGCGGACGCGCCAGCGCACAGCAAATTGAACCAATGTTGCTGATTCCTTTTGTGGAAAATGCCTTTAAACATGGTGTTGGGCTTATCAAAGAACCTGTAATCGCAGTTCAATTGGCCATTAAAGAAGATCGAATCAATTTTTCTATTCGCAATAAAATTGGTCCGGAATCCATTGAAAATAAAGACGGCAGTTCGGGAATCGGGCTAAAAAATGTCAAGCGGCGACTGGAATTGCTTTATCCACATATGCACGATTTGAGGGTAACGCAAGATGAGGAATGGTTTGTAGTTAGTTTAATGCTACAATTCCTGCCGGGAGCGGAAGCGGGTTTGACGGTCAACACCGACTCGAAGAATGCGGCCTCTTCCGCCAACCTGATGCCCAGTTCTTTATAATCAAATGGGAAAATTTAAACCCAATTTGCATGCAGCTTCAATGTATTGCTATTGACGACGAATCGTTAGGTCGAAAACTATTACAGGAAAACATCGGTCAAATTCCATTCTTAAAGCTGGTCGGTACCGGAAAGAATGCTTTCGAAGCAATGGATCTGCTCGAAAAGCACACGGTCGATCTGATGTTTCTAGACATTCAGATGCCCGGCATGTTAGGTACCAACTTCCTCAAGAGTTTGCGTCAAAAGCCGATGGTCATTCTCGTAACTGCTTATTCCAATTATGCTGTGGAGAGTTACGATCTGGAAGTCGTCGATTACTTAATGAAGCCCGTCAGTCTCGAGCGGTTCACAAAGGCCGCCTATAAAGCGTTAGACCTATTTCGCAAAAATCAAGAAGTTGTTCCATTATCCACTCCTCCCACTAAATTGGGAGCCGCCGACTCAGAAACCCTCTACGTCAATGTAGAATATTCTCTAAAAAAAATCTTGCTGGCAGATGTCACACATATTGAGGGCATGAAAGACTATGTGAAGATCCACCTTTGTTCCAGTTCCAAACCGGTCATTACCAAGGCTACTTTGAAGGGGATTGGCGAGAAGCTGCCTAATAATCAATTTCTCCGGGTTCACAAATCCTTTATCATCAACCTGGAAAAGATCGAATCCATCCGCAATCACCGCATCTCCATTGGCGAGCATGAAATTCCGGTAAGCGAAGCCAATATGGATAAACTCTTGAAAGAGCTGAATCATATGAAATTGTAGCCGAATTCTTCCCTTTTTTTCATAACTTTCTGATAAGAAAAAGTCCTTCGATCATGCAAGAAAAAGACAACAAACAAAAACCTTCCTTATCAAGAAGAAATTTCCTATCGGTCGCGTCAGCAGCAACTGTCGGTCTTGGTAGTTTACCTCTGACAAGCGCAAATGCGGCCGAACAGCCAAAAAATGAATCGGAAACGCTGCCCCCTGTCGAACTCGACTGGCGCAACCGGCAACCCGGCATGGCCTACCGTCAACTCGGCCGCACCGGATTGATGGTCTCCGAAGTCGTTAATGGTGGTGATCCGGTCCGACTGGATAATTACAAACAAGTAGACCTTGCCATCGAAAGAGGGGTCAATTACCTGGATATGGCACCCGCCTACGGACGCGGGGAATGCGAAGAAGCCTACAGCAAAGTAATCGATAGTTCTTCGAAGCGGATGAAGGTATTTATGACCACAAAGATCAGTGGTTTCGCCAGTGTCAGAGATCAATATTATAAAGATATTTTCAAAGGGTTACCGACTGCCAAGCAAGAGAAGATCATGGAGAAAGCGCAAGCCATAAGAGCCGAGCGCAACGTTGATAAGCCCGGCTATTTTTTGATGTATTGGCCGGGGCAGGACCGTTCGATGGACGCTTGTTATGTTTCCAATGCCATGGTATCCGATTACGCCCACATGGTGGATGGCAGCAAAGCCTTCCAGGAAAAGATTAGAACATCCCTAGAAGAAAGTCTAAAACGAGCCAAAACCGACCACTTCGATATACTGATGTGCCCTCACGGTGCCAACAGTCCGGAAGAAGCCACCATTCCCGAAATTTTCACCGTATTCGACGAATTGAAAGCATCGGGTAAAGTCCGCTTTCTTGGCCTTTCTTCGCACAATGACCCTGCCGGCGTGCTGGAGGCGGCCATGAATACCGGCAAATTTGATTGTGCCATGGTAGCCTACAACATCATCAATGGTGGCTATATGGAGTCGACCATTCGCAAAGCAGCAGCTAGCGGGATGGGCATCATAGCGATGAAGGTCGCGATGGCAGTAGCCACTCACCATAAAGCGCTGCAACCAACGCCCAACTGGCGTATTGAAAAGATCAACCGCATCGTACCAGGCGACATGAAACCGCCGATGAAAGCCTATCTCTGGGCATTGCAAAACCCAAATATTACTGCGGTAATCTCCAATTTATGGAACGAGGGTTTCATCAATGAGAATTTGTCGATCGTTGGGAGAAAAGTGGTGCTGATGCCAGGATAGGCTCGACCTATTATGTCCGAGGTTTCTTCTTTTGGTAAGAAGTTAGGCCGCGGGTAAATCCCATTTTTTCGAAAAAGCCTTCGTTCCCGGGTTGTGCGCCCAGGAAAATAGAGGTCGGTGCGCTTTCCCACGCCAGTTCCATCAACCGGCGACCAATGCCTCTGTTTTGGTATTCGGGATCCACTAGAATTTCCGGTATGGTGCCGAAGTAGTAGCCGTCCGTTAAGATCCGTACGGTGCCGATGAGTAGCGTTCCATCCCATGCGGCAATGTTAATGGTTTGTCGTAGTGCTTCGGACGTTTTATTGATTTGGTAATTACCGGGCCAAACCCGTTGGACCAAAGAAAGATAAGTCGATGCATCCAGTTGATCGTCATTGATTGAATACCTGATGTTGTCCACTTGCAATATTTTAGGTTTACGGTGTTGTTCTCGCTGCAGCCTCTGCCCGATTGGTCACCTCCTCCGAGGTTTCTATCGAGCGCAGTTCACTAACCAAGTGAAAATCACATCGGACAGGCTCCTGCTTCCTCGGAGGTATTACAGCAAATAAGGATCTTTATACCCCGGAGACATCAATTCTCCAGTAGCCTACTTTCCCTACTTCGGGTTTCCCATTGAGCAAAAACCTCCGAGGACGTGGCTGGCTTGGCATCTTATTTTTCCAATACTTTCGGTCTCTGCTTCTGACAGAAACCTCGGAGGAAAGCGGCAACTGAGGGTTCACCTCCTCCGAGGTTTCTATCAAGCGCAGTACACTAACCAAGTGAAAATCACATCAGCCGGGCTTGTGGTTCCTCGGAGGTTTTTAAGCAAATAAAGACCTTTATACCTGGGAGACATCAATTCTCCAGTAGCCTCCTTTCCCTACTTTTGGGTTTCCCATTGAGCAAAAACCTCCGAGGACGTGGCCAGCTTAGCATCTTGCTTTTCCGATACTTTCGGT
>JANQRV010000601.1 GCA_028284395.1 Saprospiraceae bacterium | reverse complement strand
CAATTGGGATGCTCCGATTTTAGTCAGTCCGTTTAGTCCGACGCGACTCTATTTTGCGTCGTATCGCGTCTGGCGTTCGGATAACCGCGGAGATGACTGGACGGCCATTTCCGGCGACCTGACCAAAAACCAGGAACGGCTTTCTCTACCAATTATGGGCAAAGAACAAAGCTATGACAATGCCTGGGATGTGGGGGCCATGTCCAATTACAATACCATTACCTCTTTGTCGGAATCCCCCAAGCAGGAAGGCCTGTTATATGCCGGCACCGACGACGGATTGATTCAGGTAACTGAAGATGGAGGCGAGAATTGGCGCCAATTATCGGTCGGAAAAATTTCCGGCGTGCCTGCCACCGCCTTTGTCAATGATATTCGGGCGGACTTGTTTGATGCAAATACCGTTTACATCGCACTGGACAACCATAAATACGGGGATTACAAACCCTACCTGGCCAAGAGCACGAATAAGGGCAAAACCTGGAAATTGATCACCGGTAATCTTCCGGAGAAATTATTGGTTTGGAGACTGGTTCAGGATCATATTCAAAGTGACCTGATGTTCCTCGCCACCGAATACGGCATTTATTTTACGCGAGACGGAGGCGACAAATGGATTCAGTTGAAGGGTGGTTTACCGACTATTTCCTTCCGCGATATTACGATCCAACGACGGGAGAATGATTTGGTAGCCGCTTCTTTCGGACGGGGATTCTTTATTCTGGACGACTATTCCGCTCTGCGCAGTGTCGATGGAGATGCTCTGGCCTCCAACGAAGCAATGCTATTTGACACCAGAAAGGCTTTTTGGTATGCTCAGTTAGACGAACTATACGGCCAAGGAGACGCTGAATACGCTGCTCCCAACCCGGATTACGGGGCGACTTTTACCTACTACCTCAAAGACAAATTGAAGTCTTTAAAAGATATGCGGAAGGAAAGCGAGAAAAAATTGGCGAAAGAAAACAAGAGTATTCCCTTTCCGGGATGGGAGTCGCTCGAAGCAGAAATGCGCCAGGAAGCACCCGCCATTTATCTTACGGTCAAGGACAGCGAAGGCAAGACCGTCAAACAAATCAAAGGCAAGAACGCGGCCGGCATCCAGCGGGTGAGCTGGGACTTAAGTCTCGCCTCTAAAGATGTCGTACCCCTGGATCGACCAAAACCGCAGCAGAGCTTTTTTGGCGGTGGCATCAAAGCGCTTCCCGGCACTTACACCGTGACGCTTTCCAAAAAAGTGGATGGGCAGTGGACGGACTTGTCGGAGCCCCGGGAATTTGAAGTAGTACCACTGGAAAAAGGAACTTTAGAAGGGGCCTCCATCGAAGAAATTGCGGCCTTCCAGCAGAAATACATGCAATACCAGGAAGATATGAGTGTGGTAAGGATGGGATTGCGCAAGGCCATTAAGAAATTGGATGCACTGGGACGCGCTTTATCACAAGCCGATGAGCAGCCGGCGGATTTGATCGCCGATTTGTACCAGGCTAAAACGCAATTGGACGGCCTCGACAAAACAGTCAACGGCTTGAAGAGTAAAAATGAAATTGGCGAACGCAACGAACCCGGGCCCAGTGCGGGTTTTGTCGGATTTGCTGCTTTGCGGTCGACTTACGGGCCAACCGGCAACCATAAAAAAGCCTTCGATCGGAGTCTGAACGCACTAGCGGAGGCAAAAACCAAGCTTTCCGGAATTGTAAATGATGTATTGCCGTCGTTGGAGACGGCAGTGACGGCTACGCAGGCGCCGAAGATTGAGGGGCAGGGGTTGAAGAAGAACTAGTAGTGAAATAGCTACCGGTCTGACGGCTCTAAGCCGTCTGACCGGTAGGCCATTATAGGTCAAGGCCGCTTTTCATAAACTAATTGAAATCTCACTTTTAGAATTAGTTTGACGGGAAAGGGCCGACCATTGCGAATTCCCGGTTCCCACAAAGGCATGTCGTCTTCTTGGAGAACGCTCTGAACGGTTTGTCCGCAGCCGTCTCCAATTTCCTGAATAATGGTTGGGAAATGGAGGCGGCCCTGACGATCAACAACGAAACTGACTTTAACGACACCTTCCGTTCGATTTTTAATTGCTTTTGCCGGATATTGAAGCTTCTTCAATAAAAAGGTCAATAATTCTGAATTCCCCCCGGGAAATTGGGGTAATTGTTCCAAGGAACCATCTGGATGGCTCAAGGTGTCGACTTCCAATGAAACTGGGGGGATCGGGTTTGCAGAAATTGACGAGGCAACAAAGCATGCCAATAGCAGTACAAAACTTAGCTTTTTCATAACGCATACTGTTTTGATTAATAAATGGGGACAAGGGTTTACCGCAGAACCAGTATACAGTTCCGTGTAAACGTTGTTGTGAACTTTCTGTGACGGAGGATGATAAAGGAAAAGAGAGCCGATTGGGGAGGACCAACCATTCGGTTAATTGGGGAAATACAGGGTAAATACCACAGCTGAAAAAAAGTTGAACCAGGTTCAGAACCCCCAACGGCACTCAATCCATGTCCTACATATGATTAGGATTCAAAGAGTTTGAACACCAATTGTAGTCGAGTCGATTGCACTCGATCCACGAAATACATAGGAACAGTAGCTCTGTTTGTAAATCCCGGGTATGGGATTACCAATGTAAATAGATAGTCCATTTTTGGAGGTTTAAAGGAAAGCTTAGAGAAGGTTTGTTGCGGGTGTTGTACAAAATAATCTAGACTTTTCTCAAGCTGTTCCGGTTTTTAAAATGTGACTTGCTCGTATTGGTTTTAAAAGAAGTTTTGATTATATTTATAGAGTACAAAATAATTAGCTTTTCTAATAAAGCTTAGGGGAGGATTTGGTCGTACATGTCCTCCTTTTTTTGTGTGCGAATGCATTCGATTGTATACGAGTAATTGCCCGATAATCTGTGAATACTTCTCAGGATCTTATTCAGGGTAAGCTTGCTCACTTTTTGTTTGCCGTTGATCAGACGGCAGAGTGTCTCTTTGCGAATTCCCGAGTCTCTTGAGAGTTCTGTTTGACGAATGCATTCCGCCTGGAGGATCGACGCCAGATTCGGAGCATCTAGTTTTTTATCTCTTTTAGCCTGATCTTCCATTGGTTAGGTTTTGGTGAAGTTTAAAGACTAGTTTCTTTAGACTTCAAATATAGGGCTAAGATCAACAACTATCAATGTTTGTAATTTTGTAAATACTCTGAAAAACAAAATAATATTCTGATTCAAAGATTTCCGCAGTTTGTCGGAAAGTAATCGGAAGTTTATAGGAAGGATATAGGCAACTTTAATATATACTTAAAATTTGCCCGAAAAACTTAACGAAAAATTAATCCTCTACTGGTCATTTTTGAGGGTAGAAGAATCAGTCAATTGGAATTTAGAGGAAAGACATTTTGTACCGTATATTTTCCTTCAGCTGTGAGCTGATTCAGACCTTGTACAATTTTTCGTTTTGAATTTGCCCTTATCCTTGATCCACTGCATGCCTTGCCTATAGTACGGGCTGAAACATTGGAAGCTTCGGCGAGTTGCCCTTGAGTGAGCGCTTCAGCTTCTAAAATTGATTTTAAAAGATTTCTATAAGTCGCCATGTTACCGATGCTTTATTTATAGTAAAGTTATTAATATAACGATCAAAACAAAGCAATTGCATCAACTTTTGTCAATTTTTTCTTAAGAACGGTGTTTGAGTATCAAGGTTTTATTCTTGTCTTGGTCTGACGGCGTGCGGCCAACAAGAATTCTTTTTCAATTGAAAAGGCAATGGAGACCTACTGCAACCCCGTCACAAAAACCCCCAAATGCCCATTCAAGGCAATGAAAACCCGCATTCCGGACGGCGTCAAATAGGCATTTTCAATATTTAATTCTTTTAGCTGGCCGTTGATCTTGACCCCGTCGTTGATCTCGTAATTCTCTAATTGCTGCTGGATCTGGGTTTCCATCTCGCTCATATTGTAATCGAGTAGAAAGTCGAGGTTGTCCTGGATCTGTTTCTTGATGGTGCTTTTCAGCAGCCAACCGGCAGATTTGAGGAGGAAGTTCCGGGTGTCCAAGGTATAGCTCAATTCCTTAATATCAATGCTGTTTTTGCGGCGGTTGAAAACGGGTTTGCCGGTCATATAGATGCTGCCGTTGTAACTGCCCGAAAGTTTGGTGTTGACAACCAGTTTATCGCCTTGGCCATAGAGTTCGAGATCTTCGATGGTGACCGACTTTTTCCCGGAGGAATAGGTTTCGCCGATGATCTGTTGTTTGGCGATCCGCTGAGCCTCTTCATAGCTGATTTCGGTATTGAGTCGGAGTGTGAAATCTTCAGAATCGAATTCGCGGTATTGGAAAAGTGGAAGCGGGCGCCAGGAACTATTGGTAGGCTTGCCCCCAAGGTTGATCTTGGGTTTGGACTCGATGATGAGGGTGCTCACAATGGTGTCTTCGGTCATGTCCAGTTGCGTCATGCCGATGTCGAGCGGGTTGATGCTCAACCAGGCATTGTACTCTTCGGAGACGAGCATGGGCTCGAACATGTTTTTCCAGGTATCTTCGATCACTTTTTTGAAGTCGAAGTTTCCAGCAACTTGTTCATCGATGGCCTCGGTCAGTACTTCTTTACTCTGATTGATGATCATGTTGGCAATGAAACCGACCGGCAGATTGATACCCGCCAATCTCACTTTTGGGGTGCGCAGCCATTCGTGGCTGGCCAAAATGGTAGAAGTTTCCAACTCCCAGTTTTCGCGGACGTTGAAGGCCGTCCGAAAATTCAAGGCAATCTCACCAACCGCTTTGACCGTTGAAAACCCAATATCATATTTGATGTCCAATGCCAATGGGACGCGGTAGGTCACCATTTGGCTGTCGATACCCAGGGTGATGTCTTCTTTTTTAGTAGCAATAACGGCCATATTGTCTCCTTCCATCGATTCGTCCTTGTACAGTGGGTCCGGTAGTTTGGAATTGATGGATTTTTCCAATTCTCTGATGTCGATCTTTAGCGGTACGTTGATCGTTGAAGACTTTTCTTCCAAATCATCCTGAAGGTATTGTTCCATTGGGCGAACAGGTTGTACGGTTTTACAGGCACTGATGCTGATGACGGCAAATAGAAAAAAGAGATTGAAGTACTTCATGTCTTTTTCAGCGGGTTGTTGATGAAGGGTGTAAATTTAGGAAAAGTTTTGGTTGCCACAGTACCGCCCTAAGTCCATATGACTCTAGTAGTAAAGCCAGCCAAATCACCATCGGAACCCAAACCTAAGACATAAGTGATGTGTTTTGAAGGTACATCGGGGTGATTGGGAGCACCGAGAATGATGATGTGCAGGTCTTTTAAATGTGTTTCCAGCAACTCGACCAATTGGTAGGCCTGCTCCGCAAGCCCAAAAGGCTGGTGATAATTAACAAAAGTCTCAAGTACTGCGGTTGCTGTTTCGAAGTGGGCAATTTCATCGGCAGGATCGGCTTCTTGTAATTCCAGGAAGGAAGAAAAAGTTGCCGGAGTTAGTTCCTTCAGGCCGGCTTCGGCGTAAAAAGCTTCGACGGGTTCACTGCCTTCACTGCCCATGTCGTCGAAAAACAAATCCTTCGTTAGTTCCTGTATTTTTTGAGTGAGGGCCAACGTATCCATGACCACTTTTTCCATAGCGTTATTTTTTTGATCTAAAATTAAGACGAAAGATGGAATTATTTGTTGCTATTGATACTTTTGCTTCTATGGCTTCTATGGCTTCTATGGCTTCTATGGCTTCTATGGCTTCTATGGTAATAAACAGTTTTAGGATTTTTGCAGTCTGGTTTATTCAGACCGTATGCCATTAACTTTGCCGCAAAAAATTTCATGAGCTACAAGAAACAGGAAATATGGCAATTAGCAAGAACATTGACAATCGATATTCACAAGATGACCTTGAAAGAGTTGCCGGAGTTTGAGAAGTTGGAAGTCGGCAGGCAAATACGAAGGAGTATGAAGTCGGTCAGGTCCAATATAGTAGAGGGGTATGGAAGAAGGTTGTATCAAGGAGACTATCTGCGTTTTATTGTTTATGCATTGTCCTCTAATGATGAAACGTTGGATCACCTGGAAACACTTTTTGAAACAAACTCTTTGAACAATAAGCCTCTCTACGACGATTTAAAAAAGAGACTTATTCGCTTGGGAATCAAACTCAATAACTTTCAAATGAAGCTGAAGCAATCAAAGCAGCAATAGCAACTGCAACCAAAGCAGCTATAGCAACAATAGTAACAACAGCAGCAACAGTAACCATAGCAAAAATGGCGACAAAAACATTAGCCGTATTACCATTTAGGAGCATCGGTTCGAACGATGAGGGGGAGTACCTGTCGGATGGTTTGACCGAGGAGTTGATCAATCTTTTTGCAAGGATGGATGGGATGTACGTCGCATCCAGGACTTCCTCCTTCTATTACAAGGGGAGATCTGCCTCGTTAGCGGAGATTGGCAAGTGCCTTCAGGTAGATTTTGTCTTGGAGGGTAGCGTACAGGTGTATCGGGAGAAGGTGAAGGTAGGGGTGCAACTTAGCAATACAAAAACGGGCTTTTCCCTGTGGTCCGATAGTTATGAGCGAGAGCTGGTGGATGTCTTGGCGTTGCAGGAAGAAATTGCCCGGGCAGTTTTCCAGCAGTATTTATCTAAAACCAGCCACGTCTTTCCAAAGGACCATATTTTAGTACCCAATAACGATTATAAGGCTTACGAATATTTCTTGAAGGGCCGTTATTTCTTCTATCAGTATTCGATGGAGAATTTTAAAAGAGCCATTCCCTGTTACCGGAAAGCCATTGATTGTCAGCCCGATTTTGCTTTGGCCTATGCTGGTCTGGCCACTTGTTATATGGGATTGGGCGGTTACATCAATAAACGGTATTATCGCGAGGGGAAAAAACATGCCTTGAAGGCCTTGTCACTGAATGATAAGCTGATCGATCCCCATTTGGCGCTTTTTTACATTCAGCTATTTTATGAATACGATTGGGAGGGGGCTAGGCAGACGATCCTCAAGGGCTTAAGTATTAATGATCAATCTGCCGATGCCCACCGGGCAATGGGCATCTATTATCTGTCGATTGGCCAGGTGGAGAAAGCATTGTACGAGCACGAGGTGGCCGTCAAGAATGATCCCCTGAATTTGATCTTCATTCGAGGGGTTGGTTGGGTCGCTTCTTTTATGGGGCAGTACGAGAAAGCTCTAAGGGAATACCATCGGACCCTTGAGCTGGATCCTTCCTTCCGGCCGTCGGTGGAAGCTATTGGAATGATCTACGCCTATCGGGAGAATTGGGCGGAAGCCATTCGCTGGTTGAGTCAGTACCAACAAATGTGTAAAGACCCGTTAAAGGGCTGGATGGCATTGGGGTACGTCTGGGGGAGGAGCGGTGAAACGGATAAAGCATACGAGGTGATCGGGAAGCTGGATAAACGTCAGGAGCAAAACCCGGATGAACCACTGTTTCTCGATTATGCGACCGTCTATATGGGGCTGAATAACCTGGATCGGGCTTATTATTATTTGAAGCGTGCCCTGGAGGAAAAGGTCATTTTAGCCATCGTTACCTTCAGGACAGATCCGATTTTCGAACCGCTGCGCCGGGAAGATCGTTATCGGGAATTGTTGCAAATCGCCAAACTGGAAGCATTGCCAAAAGAAGAGCCGGTCGCGACTTCTTCGGAAAATCCATTGATTGAGATTCAAACCGATTCTAACGAATCGCTCCGCTTCCTTTTCAGTGCATTGATCTATGTGAAAGCGGAAGGGAATTATGCACGATTTTATTTTGTGGAAGGGGAGGGGGTCCAGTCGAAGCTACTGCGCTTGTCCCTTTTAGAAACCGCCCGCCAACTTAATCATCCGCTGGTGCTGCAGTGCCACCGTTCGTATTTGGTCAATCTCCATAACTTCGAAGCCGTGCGAGGTAATGCGAAGAAATACGAGCTCATTTCCCCGTTGATTGACGAGGTGGTGCCCGTATCTCGATCCAAGGGCAAAGAGCTCAAAAATTGTCTCGCCAGCCCCGAATGCCTGCAAAATCTTTCCCATTCGAACCAGACTGTTCCCATTCGTCCCAAAGTCTGACGGGTTGCCTTTCACTCCCGTTATGTTTGTTCCAAGTGTTCAGAAGCTGTTGAAATTTAATGCTATTGTTAATAGGAGCACCTTTTTCTGACTGACCAGGCAGGAATGCAGGTCATATTATTCAAAAAACTAAACTTTAACAGCTGCTTAGAGAAATTCAAAAAAAAACTAGTAAACATGAGGAATCTATTGCTGATCGTTATTATGTCAATGGCAACTTTTACCTGGACCGCTGCTCAGAGTATGTCCAAGAAATACAAAACTTTCACGGTAAGTCGCGTGCTGCCTTTTTCTCAGGAAAAAGTATGGGCGGCGGTAGCCGATGATTATGGGAACATCGCCAATTCGCATCCGAAAATCATTGCATCCAACTACGTTGAGGGTTCGCTAAAAGGTGGAGAAAAGGCCCAGCGCATGTGTTATTTTAACGACAAGAAGACACGTCTTCTGAAGGAAGAGATTGTAGAGTGGAAGCCGGCTGAAGGCTATTTCGTCAATCGAGTATTGAAGGCCGAGAAGTTTCCGGTCAATACCGACAATACTCGTGCCACGTACATGGTAAAAGCTTTGGGGCCCAACAAAACGGAGTTTTCCATGAAAATGGAATTTCGTACCAAACCCGCTATTATGGGAGCTATGGCACAAGGGCAGTTTAAGAAGTTATTGAACGACTACATGTTGGCTGTCGAACACCATATTGCGACGGGAGAATCGGTCACGGCTGCTAATTTCAAGGATGTGAAGCGGCAGTATGATTGAAAATAGTTCGAGTTGTTTGAGTTGTTCCGGGTTCGAACTGTTCGAACAAATCGAACCCGGAACAACTCAAACCAAGTTCTAAAATTCTGACTTTACGATATTTATTGAAAGTAATCGCTCCGCAAAGCCAACGGGTTTTGTGGAGCTTTTTCATTATCTTCGCACCCGTCACCACGATGATTATTAGCTCATAATTAGAATAAAGAAAATAATGAAATCGACATCACTTCCCACTTCTGTTCTTGAGTTTTTGGGGGATATCAAAGAAAACAACAACAGGGAATGGTTTACGGCCAATAAGGGCCGATATCAAGAGACACATGGCTACTTCAAGGATTTTGCCGAAGCACTGGTAGAAGAAATGAGTCATTATGACGAAATTGAATCGCACAAGGTGTATCGCATTTATCGGGACATTCGCTTTTCGAAGGATAAAACGCCGTATAAGACTCATTTTAGCGGTCACATGGTGCGGGCAACGAAACTGAGGAGAGGTGGATATTACTTTCACATCGAACCCGGTAACTCGATGGTTGGTGGTGGGTTTTGGAATCCGAATTCACCGGATTTAAAGCGCATCCGGGAAGAGATTGCGGCCGATGACCAGCCCTTACGGAAGATTCTCGGGGATAAGGACTTCGTTAAAACCTTTGGAACTTTGCACGGTGACCAGGTAAAGTCAGCCCCGAAGGGCTATAAAAAAGACCATCCGGCGATTGATTTGCTACGGTACAAGCAATTTCTACTGAGCCATACCTTCACCGACCAGGAAATTACTTCAAAGGATTTGGCAAAAAAAATGGCGGAAGTCTTTCATACCATGCGGCCTTTCTTTGACTATATGAGCGAGGTGCTGACCACGGATGCCAATGGTGTACCGATTGTTTGACCCGATCCAAGTTAGGAATGCCGGTTTCGCTCAAAACAAAACATAGGATATGAACCTGAAAAACCTCATCATTTATTGGTCTATGCTGTGCTTGATGGGTAGTGGACTTAAAGCACAAACGTTAACGGTCAGCGGTAATGGCCGTTTCCTGGAAACTCAAGATGGTAAGCCATTCTTTTACTTGGGGGATACGGCTTGGGAATTGTTTCACCGACTCAGTTTGGAAGAGGCCGAAAAGTACCTGCAAAATCGCGCCGAGAAGGGGTTTACGGTCATTCAGGCCGTTGTTCTCGCCCAGATCGGAGGCCTTTCGGCGCCCAATGCCAATGGCGACCTGCCTTTGAAAGACGGCGACCCCGCTCAACCTTTAGAGGCTTATTTTAAACACGTCGATGCCATTGTGCAAAAGGCAAATGAATTGGGCCTGGTCATCGGTATGCTTCCTACCTGGGGAAGTTATTGGTCGACCGTGAATGGCAACCAAAAAATATTTGATCGGGAGAATGCTTATTCGTTTGGTGCTTTCCTGGGGGAACGCTATCGGGAGTCGTCATTGATTTGGATACTGGGAGGAGATGAAAATATCAACAATGATGCAGAGCGAGCTATCATCGAAGCCATGGCCCGTGGACTGGATGCCGGAGATGGTGGCCGACATCTCATGACCTTTCACCCACGGGGGCCGGGCCGATCTTCCGATTATTTTCATCAGGCGGAATGGCTGGATTTCAATATGTCTCAATCTTCTCATGCTGCCCACGATCACGACAATGGACTCTTCTCGGCGGCAGATTATGAACTGACACCCGCAAAACCTACCGTTGATGGCGAGCCTAGATATGAATTAATCCCCGTCGGATTCTACTTCAGAGGAGCCAATCGACTGGATCTGTTTACTGCCTACGACTGTCGGCAAGCGGCCTACTGGTCGGTCCTCGCGGGCGCCTGTGGCCATACCTACGGACACAATAGTATTTGGCAGATGTGGGCTCCGGGCCGGGACCCCGTCATTGGAGCAGTTGTGCCTTGGATGGAGGCTATTGACCATCCCGGAGGCTTTCAAATGAAACACCTGCGGAAATTGTTCGAAGCACGGCCGTTCCACCAACTGATTCCCGACCAATCATTGATCGTCAACGGACCTGAATACGGCGGCGGTAAAATCCGGGCAGCGGTGGCCTTTGATGGTTCTTTTGCCCTTTTTTATTCTCCGCGTGGGGCGGCGTTCACCATCGACCAAAGCCGGATCAAAGGGGAGCAATTGAAAGCCATCTGGTACGATCCGAGATACGGAGTGGCTCACCCCATACATACGGGCAATACCTTTGCCATTCAAACTTATACACCACCAACCAGTGGGAAAGCAAACGACTGGATATTGATCGTTGAGAACGCCGATCTGAACCTGCCCCTGCCGGGCTATTAGTGTTCTAAATCCTCAGATCCGAATAAAGATCCGTTTTTGGTACAGCGAATAGCAGAGGTACCACAAGAGGGCTAATGTGATCAAACTGGTGATCATTTCCATGGGTAGGTCACCCATCCAACCTAAAAGGCTGGTTGTGAATGGAGTGACTACCGTGCGCAATAAGTCTGCGCCACCAATGTGTGCAAACAAATAAATGAAAAGTGGATTCATGCCAACGATGGCAAAGAAAAGGACTCCTTTGCGCCATTTTTTCACATCGATCAACCAAAAGGACAGGGCCAAAGTAAGGAAAGTCCAACCGCCACTGGCTAGGATAAATGAGGAGGTACAAATGCGTTTGATGATGGGGGTGATCGGATTAAGGGCATACCCCAATACCAGACCGATGATGCCGGCAATAACCAGAACCCTCAATTTCTGTTGCTGACTGCGTTCGCTGATCAATAATTGACTGGCCAAGACGCCCCAAATGGTGTGGGCGGTGGTCGGAATAGCATTAAAAGAAACCCAGCCACCATTCGTGTCCGCTCCACCGTACTGGAGATCGAGCCAGGTTCCGAAATTTTCTAATTTGGTGAATGCCTGATCGAATCCTTCCACGGCAAAACTTCGGTAGATGATCTCCGTGAGGAGAATGAGAAGAAAGGAAAACGAGATCTGTTGAACTACCGGCCGATCCATGATCAAATAGGCCAGGAGATAAGTGACCGATAATTGAGCCAATACATTCTGAAACCTGAAAACAATGTGGCCGGGGCCGATGCAGTAGAGGCCCCATCCCAGCAACAAGAGGAGGAAGGATCTTTGGAGTACGTGGTTCCGAATTTCCCGGTTGCTTTGCCCGCGATTCCTTCGATTTCGAACCGATAATGGAATGGCGACACCAACGATGAACATGAAGAACGGTTGGATGAGGTCCCAAAAGCGCAATCCATTCCAGGGATGGTGATGGAATTGCGTGCCGAGACCGTATAGGAGACTACCCTCCAGGGCGGGGGCTGTCAGCTGATTGAAAAAAGTGGTAAATTCTGCAATCAATAAAAACATGGTCAGGCCGCGGAAAAAATCCAGCGAATGGAGGCGATTATCCAGGGCAGATGGTTGGTCGTTGGTGACGGTCATGATTTTTCGTTTTTGTAATGATCATTTACTTAAAGGTAAGGGATAATGACTCAATTTGTCATACTAAATGGAATGGTGTAGCTTTATTTGGTTGATGTTAGTATCTTCTTGGGTAAGGAGCCACATGTTGTAATCTAGAACTGGATGAAAGAACTTCAATTTTGGCAGCGGATCAGACTATTGTGTTGGGCCCTTTGTGTCTGTTTTCAGTTTGCCTGGGGACAAGATACCATTCCCTTTTACGATGAAGAGAAAAGCATCTACTTATTGCGTCATCTCGACATTTGCAGAACCGAAAACATGGATCGCCCGGGACCGGGCTGTGAGGCATCGATTCACGACGGAAGGATCAACTTGGAACGGCTACAGTTAGGGGAGAGTCACTGGATCCGAGCAAAGGTTGTATTGCCTCAAGACTATCGAGGAGTCCTGGCCCTGAAGGCCGTAGGATTTCGGGGGGCGCATGAAGTTTATTGGGATGGAGAGTTGATTCAGCAGAACGGTACCATCGGAACGGAGCGAAGGCGAGCACAATTTGGTCGATATCAATTCTATTCCATCATTCCGGCTCATTTACGACAGACGGGAGAACATCATTTGGTGGTTCGTCATGAAAAAATGGCAGCGTCGCAATGGAGGATTGCCCGATTGCTGATGGGCAATTATTTTGATTTCCGGAAGCGCGATCGGAGTGGTAATCATCAGATGATTTTGATGTTGACGGTTTTTTTGACTTCCGCGATGTTTTTCCTGCTGTTTTATTTTGGTTTTGGAAAGAAGATCGCCTTCTTCTTTTTGAGTATTTATTGCATGTCCTATGCCATTAAGACCATTTTGAAACCCTATCAGGATTTTTTTACCCCGGAATTTCTGATTCCCTACATGTCGTTTGAAAATTCGCACCTGGCAGCCAATTTCGGCAGTGTGTTTTTGATCGCCTTCCTGCTTTGGGAGATGTCGGTCCCCTATAGGATCTGGATGTTGAGCGGCTTTGCCCTGGTGAGTTTTTTGGGCTATTTTGCCTTTACCGAAACGGAGTACCTGAGTTTACTAATGGGGTGTGCCGGTGTTGCCATATCCTATGGAATCTGGAAAAAAGTGGAAGGTATTGGCTGGACAATTTTGGGTTTTGTCGGCTTCGTGGTATTGATCCTGCTTTGGATGGAGAATGTACTGGGATACGGCTATTTCGCCGGTGTCATCTTCTTTTTGATTTGTATGACTTTTTCAGTCGCTCAACGTATTTACCGCCAGATCCAATTGAAACAATCCGCCTTGCTGCGGTCCTCTACTTTAGAAAATCAGTTGCTGAAAAAGAGCATACAACCGCACTTCGTACTGAATTCGCTGGCTTCATTGCAGGAGCTAATCGATCAAGACCCCCAGGGGGCTTCGGATTTCGTGGAGCGGTTGGCGGAGGAGTTTCGAATGGTCAGCAAGGTGGCTGACCAACAACTGGTGTCGATTCAGGATGAAATCAATCTTTGTCGCATCCATTTAAAGATCATGGAATACCGCAAGAATTCCAAATTTGTCCTGGAGACGCAGGGATTGACCGGGGAGGAAAAAATCCCACCCGGGATCTTTCATACTTTGTTGGAAAACGGCATTACCCATGGCTACGCTCAAAAGCGCACAGGGCGCTTCTTGTTGGAAAAACTTCAGTTGAACAAAGGGGCCATCGAATATCGCTTTTTTAACGATGGGGAAGTTGAAAGTAGTGAGGAAGGGCTGTTGGTTAAAGGTACCGGCCTGAAATACATCGAAGCAAGATTGAATGGCGCCTACAAAGACAACTGGCAACTGAAAAGTGGGCGGGTTGAGAATGGATGGCAAGTCAGCATTGTGATTGGCGGCGCTTTTTTTGATAAGGTGAGATTAACTTGAAAACCACATGCGCATATTAATTGTCGAAGATGAAGCACTAATCGCTCAGCGAATTGAACGACTAACCCGCGAGATACTGGGCGCACAGCTGCGACAGCTAACGACGAAGGCCTCTCTGGAAGGAGCGCGACTTCATCTTTCGGAATTTCCCGTAGATCTGCTGATGTTGGATCTCAATCTCAATGGTAAGAATGGCTTTCAGCTACTGGAGGAATCCGTAGCGAGTTCATTTCATACGATGATCCTCTCCGCGTATACGGAAAAAGCCATCCTTGCTTACGAGTACGGTGTGCTGGACTTTATTCCCAAACCCTTCGGCAAATCCCGTCTTCAGAAGGCCTTTGATCGCTATTCCAATAAAGCTTATCGCGCCGAAATTCCCGTCAAGTATCTGGCGGTACGGAAGAAGCAAAAACTGGAACTCGTAGAAGTGAAAGACATTTGTTACATTAAAGGAGCGGGTAATTTGTCGGAACTTTTCCTCACCGATGGACAATCCCTTTTACACGACAAATCCTTACATCACCTGGCCAAATTACTGTCGGTTGATTTTGAAAGAATCCACAAGTCCTTTATTGTCAACCTAAAAATGGTGAAATCCATATCGGGCAAATACGAAATTCTTTTGCGAAATGGAGAGTGCATTCCAATTAGCCGGACGAAATTTAAGGCGATCAAGGATCGGATCGGATAAAGCCGTTCAGAAGTTTATAGTACCGTTCATACTTTTCCATTTTTTGTCCATTGATTTTCAACGTATCATTGTGAGTCACCAAAAATGGATGAAATAATGAGCTTTTTCAAGATGTCGGTACTGCTTGTCCTGAGTTGCTTTTCCTCTTTTGTACTGGAGGCAGTGACACCGGATTCCACTCAACAAACCATCGACTTTCTCTTTAAACCTTATTCGGGCGAACGTCCCGGTGCCAGTTTTGTGGTGGTTAAGGACGGGGAGATGGTCCGATCCGGCGCCTATGGTTATGCGGATATCGAAAAAAAGATCTTGGCAACAACCAAAACGAATTATCGACTGGCATCGGTATCCAAACAATACACTGCCATGGCCATCATGATGCTGGTTCGCCGTGGTCTATTGGATTTTGAGACGACACTAGTAGATCTTTTTCCCGACTTTCCTTCGTATGGAAAAGCAGTCACCGTACGTCATTTACTTACGCACCGATCGGGGTTGATTGATTACGGACACTTTCTTGCGGAGGGACGAACGGAGCCGCTCCTGAACCAAGAAATGATGGACAGCCTGAAACGCACTGATGCTACTTATTTTCCACCCGGTAGTCAATTTCGATACAGCAACACCGCCTATACAGTTTTGCCGTTGATCGTCGAAAAGCTCACGGGGATGACCTATCCGAAATTTATGGAGAAGGAAATCTTTGAACCGTTGGGAATGACGGATGCGCGCATTTACGTGGCGGGAGATTCGATTCCACAAAGAGCGTACGGCTATTTTGTAGGGGACGACCAGGTATTGCCGTCGGATCAAAGTTTGACCAGCGCCATTCAAGGAGATGGTGTTGTGTACGCATCAGTTGAAGACTTTGTAAAATGGGATCAGGCCTTGTACACCGATCGACTCGTCCCTAAAAAAGAATTGCAAGACGCCTTTCAGGCCTGGGGTGCCAAAGGGAAATCGGATGGTGAAGGATATGGCTACGGCTGGTTTGTCCGTTTTTTCAAAGGCATTAAGATTTTAGATCACACTGGAGGAACCAGTGGATTCACCACCTATGTTCTGCGCATTCCGAGCCGTAAGTTGTCGATTGCCATTTACACCAATCGCCGTGAAAGAGACTCTAAGATCAGATCGATCATGCGTGCATTGGTAAGTCTCCATTCGGAGGGCGAATTTCCAATGCCTATGGAGATTCCGTTTCAGCAAAAGTTGATCAAAAGTAATGTGACGGAAGCCGTTCAGACCTTCCATAGCTTGCGCAGGGATACTTTGAAGTATGCCATTTCCGAAGCCGGTATGTATGACATCGGGGCACTACTATTGCAGCACGGTGCTAAAGATCAAGCCCTGGACCTATATCGCAAGGTATTACAAGCGTCCGTAGGTGCATTTGGAGAAGCTGAGATGAACAACATCGGATATCGCATTTTGAACGGTGGACTGACCGAACTGGCCATCGAGGCTTTCCAGCTAAACGTCGAGGTATTTCCGGAATCTTTCAATGCTTACGACAGTTTAGGAGAAGCATACATGGTGGCGGGCAAGAAGGAATTGGCGATTCGCAATTATGAGAAGTCGCTTGAATTGAACCCGGAAAATTTGAATGGCCGGGAGATGTTGAAACGATTGAAGGAATGACACTGCGGATGCCTTGGCGGCGACCTTGATGCTGTACCAGCAACGGTCAGACGGCTCCAAGCCGTCAAACCAATCAGCGAAGAAAGCTGGTTGTGCCCAGCATCATAGCATCGCAGCATCTCGCCAAGTGTGCAACCAAAGCAACCAAAGCAACCAAAGCAACCACAGCAACCAAAGAAGCAATAGCAACCATAGTAACAACAGCAGCAATAAATGATACAACAAACCATTCTTACCTGGCTCACCGCCATCTGCATTTTATCGGCCGCTTCGTCCGTCTTGTCCGCCCAGAATTCATCGGAGGATGTCCTTCAGCCGCTGCAATTGGCTCCGTCGGATCTGTCGGGGAATGACTTGCAGCAAATGAAACTAAAAAATGAACCGACAAGGGAGTTTTATCAGAAGCAATTGTACCGGGGCGAGGACTTGTCGGTCTACGTTGTTTCCAGTCAATCGTGGCCAGGGACCATGGAAAATTTCTCGATTGATGAGTACGTCTACATCTTCAATGGGAAGGCTCGGGCAAGGCCGACCGGCGGCGACGACATTTACTTTTATTCCGGCGAACACTTCACCATCCCGAAGGGGTATACGGGGGACTGGGAAGTGATGGCCGGCACGAATCTGCACTACGAACTTTCGGTAATCAGTACTCCGCGAGCACCGGAAGCGAAGGTGTCCAAGCAATTGTTGCCGCAGTTGCTGGACAAGGATAAACTGGCGGGATTGTCGGTGGATCTGTCGCAGGACGGCTTATTCGAAGAAACGCTTTTTATGGGAGATGAGTTGCGGATCTCGATCCGGGGGGAGCGACCGCGTGCGGTAGATCTGTCTGCCCCGCAGCAGGAAAAAATGATTGCTGTTTTGTCGGGGCAGTTGACTTTGCAGAGCCCCGATGCGCAAAAGCACGACTTTTATTCCGGAGACTTCCTGGTCATTCCGAAGGGGTATCGCGGATCCTGGACGAGCAAGGGGCATGGAATGCTCAAATACATCGTCGTTGAAAAAGCGGTAGGAAATCAATAGGTTTGTTATATTCGAAGCAAAAATGAATCGAAGAAACCGACGTCAATTTTTGCAGCGTTCCGCTTTCGCGTTGGGCCTGCCAGCCATTTTCCCACTGGCTTTTTCAAAGCCTACGGAACCCAATCCAAATATCCCACAGGGCGCTACCATTCTATTTCAAGGCGACTCCATTACCGACGCCGGTCGCAATCGGGGAGCTTACTATGCCAATAATTCTCGTGGTATGGGAGGCGGTTATGCCTTCCTGGCCGGAGCCCGATTGTTAGCGGATAATCCCGGAGCCAATCTTCGGATCTACAATCGCGGGATCAGCGGGCACAAAGTTTTTCAGTTGGCCAATCGCTGGGAAGAAGATTGCCTGAATTTATCGCCCGATGTGCTGAGTATCCTGATTGGGGTCAACGATTTTTGGCACACCTTGTCCCACAGTTATAAAGGAACGGTCAAGGAGTACGAAGCGGACTTCAGAGCACTCCTCGACCGAACCATGACGGCCATCCCCGATGTCCGGTTGATTATTTGCGAACCCTTTGCCGTCGAAGGTGGATCTGCCATCAACGACGCGTGGTTTCCCGCATTCAATGCCTACCGGGCTGCTGCGCGAACCATTGCTCAGGAGTTCAAAGCGGAATTTATTCCCTACCACGGCATTTTTGCCGATGCTCTTCAATCGGCGCCCGTTTCCTATTGGTGTCCGGATGGCGTACATCCTTCACTTGCCGGAGCGCAGTTGATGGCAGATAAGTGGTTGGAAACTTTCGGGAAGTTGAAGTGGGAATAGCGTGTTTTAGCGTACGGGGTGTCGCAAAACGGTCTTGAGGCGTTCGGGGGCTGCCCTTCGTACATCTCCGATGTAGATCTCATGGTGTTTACCGTGTAGTTCCAGGCCTTTCTCTGCTACGAAATCATGCATCTTTTGAATGGTCGGCCCTTCCTCGTGGTAGGGGCCGATGTGCATGGTTTGGACCGATTTTCCTTCGGCATAACGCTCATACCTCAAATTGGGTAATTCGCTGGGGTTTTTCTTTTTGCGGAGTATTTCCCTGGCCTCTTCGATCATATCGGCATCGAAAAATTCAGGTTGGCGGATCATCAGGGTCCAACGCCAGTCTTCCCATTGCTCCGCATCGAAATGGGGATTGCCGGAGTGCATCCACCAAAGGCCTTCCAACGGCGGGATGACGTACTCGTAATAACCTTCCGGCTTGTGCACTTCATTTTTGAATAGAAATCTCATCGTGTAAGCCATACCGAAAAGAGCCTCGATGGCCGGTTGAAAGGTGGCGGATTTTTGTGAGTAATGCTTGCCGTCGATCATCAGGAATGGCAAGTCGGGAATGTCGACAATTTCGATGACATTGGTGGATGGGCGGTACCAGCCCTTGTTTTGCTTTTTGAAATCAATTTTTGTCATAAGATAATTGGTTTACTGTTGTTGCTATGGTTGCTATTGTTACTATGGTTGCTATTGCTGCTGTTGCTACTATGGCTTCTTTGGTTGCTGTGGCTGCACACTTGGCGAGATGCTTTGATGCTATGGTCATCTTGGCGATGACCTGGATGCTATGATGTTGGGCACAACCAGCTTTCATCAACGATGAACCTTTTCGCTTACCGGTCAGATGGCTTGGAGCCGTCTGACCGTTGCTAGTAAAGTACCCAATTCGTCGTTAAGACGAATGCAGCATCATAGTATCATAGCATCCCAGTATCAAGGTAGCCGCCAAGGCGTCCGTAGTATCACAGCATCATTCTATCGGCATCATAATCTCCGTTACCAAATCCGCTTCTTTAGTCGTCCTCGGATCATTGAGGTAATTCTCCAGGCAGGGTTCGTCGCGCAATCTCTTGTAGCTGCTGGGGAGCCAGAGGCCAAATAGTAGCTCATAGGTTTCGTTGAGTTGGTGATAGGGACCTTGGTGCCTGGCTATGGCATATTTACCCCCGGCCAGTAAGCGCTCAAAGGCTGGAGGGGAATATCCACTGGTCGAACTCTTTAGGACACAGGCGTCGTAACGAATTTTTAGGGTGTCGGTGATGGCTGGATCCGAGTAGGATACGCCGAAAGATTGGGGGAATCCCTTCAGTTGAACAGATTGGAACAATTGTCCCCAAGCTTTGCCAACATCGTTGTAATCACCTTCGTGAGCGACGCAGATCAGGGGAGTCTCCGGAAGGTCGCGGAAAGTGACGGGGATGACTTTTTCGCTGATTCTTCTTTGGATGGCCTCTTCTACCTTGCTTTGGAAAACGGGCCGCTTTTCGCCTCTGAATTGGCTTGGACTGCGGCCATAGTGATGTTGGAAAGCCCGGCTGAAACTTTCTGGAAACTCATAACCAACGCGGTGTCCGATTTCTGCGGCGTCATAATCGGTGTTCTTCAGAAGAGTGGCAGCGTGCTCCATGCGGATCCGGACAGTAAAAGACTTGAGGGTCTCTCCGGTCATTGCCTTAAAAATGCGGTGGAAGTGGAAGGTGGAACAGTGGGCCATCCTGGCCATTTCTGCAAGGTGGAGTGGTTGACCCACATTGTTGCGGATGTGCGTTTCTATCTTTTGTATTTTTTCTTCGTAATTCATAGGACAAAGATCGGAGAGATGGATGGGAAAAGATTGACATTTCTTGCTAAAATTTTGAACGCCGACTTTCCTTCGGTGTAGAAGGGGGTATAAAAGCTATCATCATGAAGCAATTAGCAGGCTTATTGTTGGTCTTTTTTTTGCCGGGTTTGGCAGCAGGACAGAAGACGAAACCGGAACTGATATACCCATTGACCATCATGGCGAAATCACCCGATTATTATCGTACTCAGGCACTTCTGTGGGAACAGGAGGTGGACCAGCGCCCGGAGGATGCGAATGCTTGGTTTAATTATTACAAGGCGGCACGGAACGCAAATGTATTGGCCTTGGATCCAGACTTTTCGCTTGGTGCCATTGTCAAGGAGCTGTCCGGAGCCATTCCGCATACTTTCGAACACTATTACATAGAGTTTTGGGAAAGCCCGCTGGAAAATCGACGGTACGACTTGTTATTGAAAGCACATGAATTGGCTCCCGATCGTATTGAAGCCTACCACGATTTGATCACTTACTACGAGTTGACGGGAGAGAAAAATCTTCGCAGCTATTATTGTCAAAAGTGGTACGAATCGAATGCGATCTCGCCGGGAGTTCTCGATTGGAATTACAATGCCTTGATGTCAGTCGAATCCAATGCGATTCTTTTGACGCAGGGCGATAACGATACCTATCCCGCCTGGGTTTTACAAGAAGTAATGAAGGTGCAGCCCGGGGTTCGGGTACTAAACCTCTATCTACTGGCCGCCAATCGGGAGTACCGCGACCGGGTGTATCGGGAATTGGGGTTGGTGCCTCAGTTTGCATCGGCCATGAAAATGGATCTGCTCGGGCAAGTAGAACAAGTGGCCCAACACATCTTTGAGCACGCGAAATTGCCGGTTTACTACGGGATTTCCGTCCCGGCCACTATGAGGAGACAGGAGGAAGAGCATTTGTACCTCACCGGATTGGCCTTTTTGAGAAGCCTCACGGCATTGGACAATGTGGCCATTATTCGCCATAATGTCGAACGGAAGTTTAGAATGGATAATTTGAAATTGACGACTGCCTTTGATCGGAGTCAATCCGTTGTCAACCACATGAACATCAATTACATTCCGCCACTAATCCTGCTGCATCGCCATTATGTGAGCACCGGTGAGTCGGCGAAAGCCACCGAATTGCAACAATTGGTACTGGATTTGGCAAAAAGAGACGGGAAGGAGGAGACCGTTCGGTTGTATTTTGAGGATCAGAAAGAGGTCAAACCTTTCGAGTCGCTCATCGATGTAAAAGAAGTGGATAAGAATATGATGAAGATCGTCGGCAACACTTATGCTTCGGCGACCGAGGTGACTAATGAACTCTACGAACAATTTTTAATGGACCTGGTCAAGCAGAAAGAATTCGACAAACTGGAAGTTGCCAAAATACACCCGACCGACTGGATCTCTTTGATTCCGGAAGAATACCGCGACTTACCGACTTCCCTTTTGTTCGACAATTCCCATCCGGAAGAGCCTCCGCATCCAGTAGTCAATATCTCCTATGAAGCAGCAGAAGTATTTTGTCAATGGCTCACTCAGGTCTACAATCAGTCTACTTACAAGCGAAAGCGTTTCCGTAAAGTTCGGTTTTACCTGCCCACCGAACAGGAATGGATGTATGCGGCCCGGGCTGGCCGGGAGTCAGTACCGTTCCCGTGGGGAGGGTATTACTACAAGAACGAAAAAGGGTGTTACCTGATGAATTCAAACCCCTACCTTAGTGAATACGATGAAGAGAATGATGTATACATCAAAGGGGAGGACTTTGAAGTGCCCAATGAAGACGGCGTATTTTTCCCCGCTTATGCCATTTCCTACTTCCCCAATGATTACGGTCTTTACAACATGAGTGGAAATGTGGCCGAAATGGTACAGGAAAAGACCTTTACCAAAGGTGGAAGTTGGTTGGACCCCAATGTTTATACAGTGATTGATGCCAGACATGAACGGTCTTTGCCTAGTCCGGCAGTTGGCTTTCGGATGTTTATGGAGGTGTTGGAGGAGTGATGCTATGATGCTGTGGCTGTCAAGGCCGTCGAAGCATCAAAGCATCTCGCCAAGTATGCAACCAAAGAAGCAATTAGAAGCAATAGTAGCAATAGCAACCATAGTAGCAATAGTAACAACAGAAGCAATAGTAAACAATGTTAACAAAAAAGATCACCCTCCTATTAATGATCGGCTTCCTTTTACCGGGATTCACGCTAAGCAAAAAGCCTGAGTTTCATCCTCCTGGGACCGTCCCGATCGTAGACAATTTCTTTTTTGACGAGTCGGAAAGAACAAATTTAGATTGGCGGGAATACCTGTTTTGGCTCCAACAAAATCACGGTGAAACTGCGGAAGAATACGTTGCGGCCATTCCGGATTCGACCGTTTGGTCAAACCGGGGAGGGTTTGAACAACCGATGATCGACAACTATTTTTGGCATCCGGCATTTGACAATTATCCCGTTGTGGGAATTACGCACGAGCAAGCCACTGCCTATTGCCAGTGGCGGACCTACCGAGTCAGAGAGATGATCGCCGCAAATTTTGCGAATAAACCCGAAATGATCAGTTATTCCAGGAGGATGGATTACCGATTGCCAAGTAAGACGGAGTGGGAGATGGTTTCCCGATTGAACGACGATAATCAGTCTAAGCTTCGCCTTAAGAAGAAAAACCAGAAATTCGGCGGTGTATATAACGTGAAGTCTTCATCGGCTTATACGGTACCGGTCCATTCCTACGGGCCGGGTACCATGGGGGTTTACAACATGTTGGGCAATGTAGCGGAGATGGTTCGTGAAAAAGGAGTCGCCAAGGGAGGGGCCTTTATCCACACTGAGCAGGAGGTTTTGTCGGGCCGGGATTATGTGTATGAGGAAAAAGATTACTGGCTCGGCTTCCGTTGTGTTTGCGAAATCACGGACAAATAGATGAGGGTATTTAAGCGGAAATATACCGACCGAAATGACGAACAATTGCTGGTGCTCTTGACCAAGGGGCAGAAAGGGGCTTTTCGGGAATTATACGAACGCTATCATGTGAGGATGTTTCGTTTTTTCTATCGCATGCTACAGTCTAATGAAGATCGGGCGAACGATTTCACGCAAGACCTTTTTTTGAAGATCGTTGAGCATCCGGGAGCTTTCGACCCCGAACGAAAATTTTCCTCATGGATCTATGCAGTAGCCCACAACATGGTTAAAAATGAATACCGACGAAAAAGCAGAGCTCCCAAGCTGGTAGAAATCCCGGAAAATGAATCGATTCTTAAGAACGACGGGGCTTTTCCGGATCGGATCGATCGGGAAGTACGGCGCAAAGAATTGGCGAAAGCCATTCAGAAATTGAGCCCCAAACATCGCACCTGCTTTGTTTTACGATATTATGAAGGATTGGAAATTAAGGCGATTAGCGAAATCATAGATTGCCCGGAAGGAACCGTTAAGTCGAGATTGTATTACGCAATAAAAGAGTTATCGGATCTGCTAAGTGCTTATGCATTTGTACACGATCGGTAATGCCGTACGGGCAAAAAAGGAAGAGATATGGAAGTACTACCCAAAATTGAACAGTGGATCAGGTCTAAATCTTACGAACAATTAAGAGCTGAGGAAAGAGCTGTAGTGGATCGTGAAATCGGTGTCGAGAGATACCGTCATCTCCGAACCATTTTTCAAATGATCGAAGTGGACCGGGAGGTGACCCCCTTGCCCAATTCGATCATTAAAGAGAGATTGGGACAATTGTACGATCATCGGTTTGGGAGTACCCGACGACCTTGGTCACCACTGAAGGATTTTTTTTCCTATCGGATTCCCATTTGGCAACCCCTATTGGCGTTGGGGACCCTGGCACTCTTCCTTTTGTGGAGACAGTCGTCGTCAATGTCCGCCTTGACGGGAATAGGCGACATTATTTCACCGGTCGTAGTTTACCAAACCGACACCATTTATCTGTCAGCGCCGCCAGCAGACCCCGCTCCGCCCGTTGTAACATCGGCCCCAACGGAAACGGCGAAAAAAAAGTCGGTGCCGATGAATGCGAGGCCCCGGCAATCCGGTATTTTCCCGGAGGCTAGCGCTTCCAGCAGAGCTAGGGAAG
Source organism: Saprospiraceae bacterium (assembly GCA_028284395.1). Taxonomy (GTDB): domain Bacteria; phylum Bacteroidota; class Bacteroidia; order Chitinophagales; family Saprospiraceae; genus JANQRV01. The sequence continues at coordinate 13,265 of JANQRV010000601.1, read as the reverse complement.
TATTGCCCGTCGCTTCTTTCGAAACACAGGATCCAAACGGTAGAAGCGCCAAAGATGAGGCAGCACTCATGGATCTTCTGGTGGAGGTTAAATAAGGTTACTGGTAGACCTTCGATACTATTTTAATTCTTTTTTTCAATTAATGGAACTAATTTGATCTCTTTTGCATTTGCATGATAGAACCTCAAAAAAGATCAAATCATGTCTGTTCTTTTTGCTATTCCCGGGCGCCGGAGGCGCATTGATCCAGTCGGCTGACTAGCCGCATTTTTCCATTCTGAATTTATCTTGAACTGGCGTTGCCGCTACTCAGGCAGCCACCACTAAATGAACATCTAATGAAACTGGATGAACTGGTCACTTTTGACCTCATCGAGGATCGCATCTTTGATTTGAAGCAAGCTGTCAATGAAGATGTGAGGGCCTTTATCGCAGATGAACTTTGTATTTTAGGCACTAATTTTCGGCGTTACGGAGGAAATTCTAGCGACTTAGAGTCTGAATTTCAACAAATGGCAAATGCATCTAACTCGCTATCGGGTAATGCCTTATATTACGCAGATAGCTGGTTGAGTAAACTGTTGGTCAATGGAAGCTTGATCCATCATGGCCGGTCTCGCGATGTCATCCAATACCTCTTCAGTGAATTTGAATGCAGCCCGGTAACGGAACTGCTCAGCGATCGTTTCGACTTGAGCTGGAAAGCATTGATGGAAGAAGCCAGCGAGGAAATCGTTTTTGATTGGTGGGTTTTATGGCTCACACACCGGTATCCCAACATTGCCATCTTGTACCTGGGTCCGGCACGCGTACAGCGTTATCGATGGTTGTCCGACTTGTCCTTGCTGGAGGTAGTGTCCTTTCTACCCAATTTTATGTTGTGGGGCCTCGATCAATTTCTTTGTAAAGCGAAGGGGCGTTTTTTGGTTAGGAAACTGGCGGAAGGGAACAACATCCGGCGGATATCTGGTCTGCCTTTCCCCTTCACTAAAAGGATGGCACATGCTTTTGCCCATGCACCGAAGACCTCCAACTTAGCGGAAGCTGTTTGGTACGGCGTTGTCGTTGGTTTAAATGGTGAAGAAGCTCTGTGTACCATCTTGCGGAGGCATTTTCGGGATAGTGAAATGGATTCCGGGATGATTCTGGAAATGACCCGTTTTTTGATCCGCAACGATGTGGGCAAATTGGAGGAGGACGAAATCTCTCGCATTCTTGGATATTTGCAACATCTCTGGGATGAGTATGGTACACTGCCGGTGAAAGGCTGGACGAAAGCTTCTCTGCGAAGAAGGGTAGAGGAATGGTATCTACAGGTGCAGCGGGAAGAACTTCAAATGAGGGAAATAAGAATGGGGTATTACCAAAACGGATATCAGAATTTACCCACAAGCTGGGAAGGTGCTCCTTATCAACCATTCGAACAAGAAATCAAAGGGGTGGTCTATCGGATTGTGCAACTCACTTCTCAGGAAGCGTTGCTCGAAGAAGGTCGGCGAATGCATCACTGTGTTGGATCTTATACATCGAAATGTGTGCTTGCGGGGACTTCCATCTGGTCACTCCGATCTGTCGAGAATACGGAAGTCAAAAGCTTGGTGACGATTGAGGTAGGTAAGGATCGCCGGATCGTTCAGGCAAGACGGAAGATGAATGCAGCTCCGAATGAATTTTGCCGGGGGATGATTCGGCAGTGGGCTCGGCGGGAACGGCTTCGGTTTTAGAGGTGATGGGTGGGGCTGCTGCGGATTCTATGGTTGCTGTTGCTACTGTTGTTGCTATGGCTTCTATGGCTTCTATGGCTTCTTTGGTTGCTGATGACAAATTTGGAGAGATGCTGTGATGCTATGGTCATCTTGACGATGACCTGGATGCTTCGACGGCCTTGGCGGCCATCTTGATGCTATGATGCTGGGCACAACCAGCTTTCAAAACGATGAACCTTTTCGCTTACCGGTCTGACGGCTTGGAGTCGTCTGACCGTTGCTGGTAAAGTACCCAATTCGTCGTTAAGACGAATGCAGCATCATAGGATCATAGTATCCCAGCATCAAGGTCGCCGCCGAGGCGACCGTAACATCAAAGCATCCTGCATTGTGCCGGAGGATCGAGGTGCTTTTCCGGATGATTCATGAATAGGACGATCCTAACCGGTCACAAATTTACGGAGGAATAAGAATGGATGATTAGACGAAATAATTTCTATCTATCATCGGGTGGTGTTAGTAGAAAAAATGAAACCTGTTGTTGTGCAAATGCCGAACTTCCGGCATTATCAAATAAATTCATTGAAAACGATGCATACTTTACATTCCATTTCCAGTGAAGGACTTCAGCGAAAACAACGTTTTGCCAGCTTTGCTTTAAGCATGGTCTGGATGGGAGCATCCTTCGCTGTTGGTGCTGCATTTTACCGGCTTTCGCTCAGTGGAGAGTTTCCCACCATTACTTTTGTCGTCGCTTTGATCGCTTTGCTCGCTTCGGTACCGGTATATCGAGAAAAAAGAATGATACGCTCGATACTTCGGCAAAGGAGTCAGTAGTTTTGATTATTTGTTGAAGAGCGGTTTTTTGGGATTATTACATCCCTTTGTTGTGGCTGTGAATCAAAGGTATGACAGCATGTCTTTTTGTACTTTCGTTATTGTTGCACATACTATTGTTATTGTTGCAATAGCTCATTTTTTCTCTTATTTGTCGGCGTAACTCCTGCGGATTCCGACATTTTTATATGTGCTTCTCCATTTTCTATATGGTTCTTATTTCCGTTTTGCTGCATCTTTGTAATGCTGATCAAATAAACGGAATCAATGATGAACAGAAAAAAATTTCTACAAAAGACCATCCTCGGTGCGGTTGGTGTCTCAACGGGCGCTGCCACTTTAAAAGCGAACTCATCGGTCGAAAAGACCTCTACGTACGATCGATTAATGCACCAGGTTGGATTCAATCATTTACCAAATAAAGAAGTCAGAACCATGAGAACAGTATTGCATAAAGCCGCAACCAGAGGACATGCCAATCACGGATGGCTTGACTCTCATCATTCCTTTAGCTTTGCCAACTACCGCAATCCGGAGCGAATGAATTTTGGTGTCCTAAGAGTGTTGAACGACGATATAGTCAGCGAAGGAAGAGGTTTTGGGACCCACCCGCACGATAATATGGAGATCATTTCCATTCCGTTGGAAGGCGATTTGGAGCACAAAGACAGTATGGGGAATGTAACGGTGATTCGGAAAGGAGATGTACAGGTCATGAGCGCAGGTACCGGCGTTTACCACAGTGAATATAATAAGAATCAGGATCAGCCCGTGAAATTCTTGCAGATCTGGCTGTTTCCCAATAAACGGAACGTACAGCCGCGATACGATCAGATCACGTTGAAAAATGAGCATTTAAAGAATCAGTTGTTTCAGGTCCTTTCGCCGAACGCCGATGATGAAGGAGTTTGGATTCACCAAAATGCGTGGTTCCATATGGGAAACCTGGAGGCTGGATTTGAGACTTCCTACCAAATTAAGCAGTCGGGCAATGGTTTGTATGCGTTTGTCTTGGATGGAGATGTCACGATTGCCGGCCAGGCTTTGAGTCGCCGGGATGGCTTTGGGGTCTGGGATACGGAGTCGATCCAGATAAAAGCCGACAAAGATGCTAAAATCTTGCTGATGGAAGTCCCAATGCAACTCAATTGAACAACTTCATTCTGAAGCTATAAGTAAATCGCTCTGCGTAGTTTCCAAACTACGCAGAGCTTTTTTATTTTTGTCGCTATGGATCTTATTTACCGAAGGTTGAGACCCGACGAAGCTTTATTGTACCGCCAGATCAGGCTGGAATGTCTGAAAAACTATCCAAGTCACTTTGGTTCCGTGTATGCGGAACAAAAGGCCCGGCCCAAACTGAGTTTTGAATTGAACATCGAAACACAACATCCCGATAAATTTATCATGGGCGCGCTTTCCGACGATCAATTAGTAGGGATCTGCGGATTCTCCCGGGAATCTTCGGTACGGGAGAAACACCGGGGCTGGATCATTCAAATGTATGTCGATCCAGCTCATCAGGGCCAGGGGATCGGTCAAAGCTTGCTCGGTGCGACCATCGAAGAAGCCTTCAAGATCCCAGGTATTCTGCAAATCGAATTAGGCGTATACGCGACCGGCCAAGCAGCCGAACGAATCTACGAAAAGAAGGGTTTTAGCGTCTTTGGTGTTCGAAAAAACGCCATTCGGGACAAAGAAATTTTTCTCGATGAAAAAATGATGGTACTTTTTCGCCCTTCTTAACTCGCTGTTACAAACGGATGAATTAAATGGACTTAAAAAACTTTGATTTTCAAAAAGTTGAAAACTCGGAATCATTGCTTCCCTGGAAGAAATTTTGGCGTGAAACTTTGTCGGGACCCCAAGACGGCATGTGGGAGAGCCTTACCGAAAGTGCCGTGCACTGGTCCATTGCAAAGGATGGATCAACGATCGGATACGCTTGTGTGGACGGGGAGAACCGGCTCCTGCAATTTTTTCTGGAGCCACGCTGGTTACCGCTCGGTCTATCTGTATTGCAACAATTCATCCGGCAGCAAGGAATAAAAAAGGGAATCATCGGCACGAATAATCCGATCTGTCTTTCCTTGGTGCTGCAGATACAGCAGAAGGTAGAGGTGCACAGTTATCTTTTTCACGATTTTTTAGAAATAGGAGAGGTGCGTCGACCGGCTGGAGAAGTGCGATTGGCCAGGGGGGACGATTTAGAAGCCCTGATCGAGTTTTGCCACCGAAGTATGGGTGGCCCAAAATTTTGGCTGTCCGGGTATTTGGGAGATTTAATCAATAAGGGAGAACTTTTTCAGTTTATTGAAAATGAAGAGGTGATTGGGACTTTCGAAGTAAGGCATAGTCCCTCCGATACACAACTGGCTGACCTAGGCATTATTGTATCACCTGACCATCGGCGAAAAGGACTGGGTACCTTTTTGTTGAGTAATGCTAAAGCAATGGCTTTGGAGCAAGGAATGATCCCCATTTGCTCCTGTGAGAAAACCAATCTGGGATCACTGAAAGCCATTCAAAACAACGGTTTTCGGGTTGTTTACCAGATGTTGGAAATTTGGTTTTAGCAGGAACTGCTGACATTTTGCAACTTCTACAATTTTGAGGAGTCTATTCTCTATAACCCAACGCCTATCCACAATCCATTTAGATTCCTTAAAACAGCCAACCATGTTTAGAAATTACTTGAAAACCGCTATTCGTAACCTTTGGAAATTCCGTGGTTATACCTTCATTAATATCGTAGGGCTTTCGATCGGCGTGGCGTGCGTATTGCTGATTTTGTTGTACGTGCAAACCGAACTCGGCTTCGATCGTTTTCACGAGCAACGGGATCACATCTATCGCCTAAACCTTTCGGTAACCAACCCCCAGACAAAAGAGACTTCGCAGAGAGCGATCGGTCCGTACCGATTGGCGGAAGAACTGGCCGTGGACTTTCCGGATATGACTTTGATCCGCTTTGCGCCACAAGGACGTGAACTGATAGAGTTGGAGGAAGAGTTGTTTACGGAAGAGGCCTTTGCTTTTGTCGATCCGGAGGTGTTTGAAGTCTTTCATTATCCATTGATCGAGGGGGACCCAGAGACTGCTTTGCAAAATCCATATTCCATTGTGTTATCGGAGCGTGCGGCAAAAAAATACTTTAAAGATGCCAACCCAATCGGCAAGTCTTTGACCATCCGCGACAATTTGTTTGAGGTGACGGCTGTGATGGAAAATGTGCCGAATAATTCGCAATTGAATTTCGATGTCATGGCATCGATGAATTGTGCCCGACAAGTTTTTTCCCGCATCGTTTTGGAAAACTGGGGTGAAGGTTATGTGGAAACCTTCGCCAGAATTCCGGACGGTAAGATGCCGGCAGATTATAAAGCACCGATGGCATCTTTCATAGCGGTCAAACTGAAAAGCTGGAGCGAGGCCTCACCGGCTATAGTCATGCAGCCATTGTCGGATCTGTACTTGTATTCGAAAGACATCCCCAGTTTTTTTGCGGGCGGCGATATCACATACGTATATGCCTTTTCCATTATTGCCCTCTTTATTTTGGTCATTGCTTGCATCAATTATATGAATTTGGCAACGGCGCGGTCTAGCGTAAGAGCCCGGGAAGTGGGGATGCGTAAAGTGGCGGGAGCTACACGCTCGCAATTGGTCGGCCAATTTTTAAGTGAGAGTATACTGCTGACGGTGTTGGCGTTGACATTCGCCATTGGGATCGTTTACCTCGTTTTGCCTGCTTTCAACAATCTGGCGGACCGGGAGATTGCCCTTAGTCTCGCCGGCAACTGGAGTCTTTGGGCTGGATTGACCGGAATTGCCTTGCTGATCGGAGTCGCCGCCGGTAGCTATCCGGCATTGCTGTTGTCGGCTTTCCAGCCGGTCGTCGTATTTTCCGGCCAATTGAGGAAAGGGCTGAAGAGTGGATTGGTCCGAAAAGTACTGGTTTCTTTTCAGTTCATGACATCGATCTTTCTCTTGATCGTCACGGGCATCGTATACCAGCAGTTGCAGTATTGTCGCAATATGGATCTCGGGTTCGACAAAGATCATCTCGTGTTGATCGGCGGAACACCGGGTGAACTGCGAGGGAAGTACGATCAGTTTGCCGAACGCCTGGCGGCGAATCCGAATGTAGTGTCTTCCGCCGGTTCATCGCGGGTACCTCCCGGTAGCCTGAGCAGTTCGTTGAAAGCAAGGCCCGAAGGAGTGCCGGAGGAGGAACAAAGGGGCATGCAAACGGTATGGACGGACTTTGATTTTATAGAAACTATGGGATTCGAGTTGGCTGCGGGCCGTAGTTTTTCCCGGGACTTTTCTGCAGATGCGCAGACGGCCTTTATCCTTAATGAAGCCGCTGTCAAAGAGATTGGTTGGACCAATGAGACGGCCATCGGTAAGGGTTTTGGGAGTTCGGAAATTGCCGACTGGACGAGCGGCCAATGGGAAGAGCGGGACGGCAATGTAATCGGTGTATTGAAGGATTTCCATTTTGAGTCAATGAAAGAAGAAATTGTACCAACGGTCTATTTTGTTGCTCCGTATATGGCCTGGAATTACGTCATTCGAATCAAACCCAATAACATTCCGACAACGATTGCTCACATCGAAGAAGTGTGGAAGAGTTTCAATATTGAAACTCCCTTTGAATACACTTTTGTAGATGAAAACTTTGCGACGCTTTACGAAACGGAGGAACGACAGGGCCGGATTTTCGGTATTTTTGCAGCATTAGCCATTCTGATTGCCTGTCTGGGTTTGATCGGCTTAGCTTCCTTTACAGCCGAACAAAAGCGCAAAGAAATCAGCATTCGCAAAGTCCTGGGTGCATCGAGTATGGGCATCATTACCTTGTTGTCCAAGGAGTTTACCTGGCTGGTCATCATTGCTTTTGCCTTGGCTACTCCGCTGGCCTGGTACATTATGGATAACTGGTTGGAGGACTTTGCCTATCGGATATCCATCGGGGCTCAGATGTTCCTATTTGCCGGTTTCATGGCCTTGCTGATTGCCTGGGTTACCGTGGCGTTACAGACGGCGAGGGCGGCTGCGGCGAATCCGGTAAAGGCCCTGCAGCGGGAATAAGTGAGGCTGTTGCTGTCGAATACCTTTAGCGAAGATCATCAATATTAACCTTAGGACTTGTTTGGAATTCCCTTGCCAGGCGAAAAACCCAAACAAGTTCTTATCTTTAAGACAACTGCAAAGCACAAGCACTACGTAAATTTCAAATAATTCATCATTGATGACTCGCCTGACGATACCCCATTCGGCACTGGCCCGTATTTCGGTTCTATTTCTAATTATTGTGTCGTGCCCACTTTTTGGACAGCCGGTGCAAGGGGTGTTCAAACGCTTAGCTGAAGATGCCTTCGGACTGGGGCACGCAGAAGTACGAGACATTCTACAGGACCGGGAGGGCTTTATTTGGATCGCTACCACGAAAGGTCTCTTTAGATTCGACGGACACGATTTGCGCGTCTACCGCGAAAATCCACTGGATGCAACCAGCATTGGTGACAACTATATTACAACATTAGCCGAGGATAAGGATGGCGCCATCTGGATCGGAACGGGAAACATTGGCCTGGTTCGATACGATCGATACCGGGAAGAGTTTACAAATTTCCCCATACAGTCTAAAGATACGGCCATCCAGTGGAGTAGTAGGGTGAACGACCTACTGCTAGATGGGCAAGGACGACTTTGGGTAGCAACGTTCGACGGATTGAGGTTGTTGGACCGGGAAGCCGGTCAATGTGTTTATTATCGTTATCGAGGGCAGGAAGCAGACCAGCTGGCTCACCGACTCATTCGTTGCCTTGCGGAAGACGACGAAGGACGGATATGGATCGGTAGTTCGGGAGCCGGCTTGAACCGACTGGACCCCGCAACGGGAGCAGTGAAACAATTCAAAGCGGGCGAAATCCATGGGCAGGGAGCGTTTCGGGACAATCGGATCCGAAGCTTATCCACGGACGATCGGGGGCAAGTGTGGTTTTCGACTTTTGGCGATTCGCGCGTGTATTCGATCCACACGCAGACGTTCGAACTTGCTATCTACGACGTTTTCAAATCTGCCAAAGACGACCATCGAATTACGGGAATATGGGCGGGCGGAGGTAAGGGAGTCTGGTTGGCAACTTATTTTGGGCTGGTGTACTTCGATCCTGGGTCCGGTCAATACCAAATGTATCAACACGACCCTCAATTTCCGAACAGTTTGCCTTCAAACTCGATCGAATCGCTTTGGCTGGGTCGGGATGAAATACTGTGGATCGGCCACCTTTCCGGCGGGGTGAGTCAAATGACAACAAAAACGGATGACTTTCAAATACTGCCGGTGCAATTCCAGGCTTCCGAGGCTTCCAATTTGCCTAATATTAAATGTTTGGTGGAAGACGGCCGGGGAAATCTCTGGGTCGGGACTTGGAAAAACGGCCTGTATCACTACAATGTCAGGTCGGGTAAAACTACGGCTTTCAAGAAACCGGATGACGGGACGTCCGGATTGGCGAACGACCTGGTTTGGGATATTATGGAGGACCGAGAGGGTGTGATGTGGTTTGCCACCCACGATGGCCTGCAAAGCTTTGATCCGATCCGACAAACCTGGAAGACCTACGGAGAGGCGTCCGGATTTAAACATCGAGCCATCCGGTGTCTTTGGGAGGATCATACCGGCCGGTTCTGGGTGGGGACTTTTGCGGGACTACACCGATTTGATCCGAAAACCGGAGCCGTCGAATTTGTGACTGCGATTGCGGAAAAGCCCTCTTTTATCGTGCATGAGATTTTTGAGGACAGTCGACAAAGATTGTGGGTGGCAGCTCATGGACAGGGCCTGTTTCTGTGGGACCGCCAGCGCGATCAATGGTACAATTTTCAGAAGAAACGGAATGATCCGAAAAGTTTGACATCTAACATTGTGCGCAGTATTGTTGAAGATGATAGTGGACGGATCTGGCTGGGGACGGAGGGAGGAGGCCTCAACCTGATCCAATCGGCGTCCTTAGATCCGGATTCGATATCATTTGAACATTGGAGGCCCTATAATTCGGATTTTCCGGATGAGAACGTTTACGGGATCAATATTGACGAAGAAAATCGACTCTGGCTGAACACGGACCGCGGCCTCTATACTTTTGATCCCGACGACCGACAGGTAAAGAGGTACGGATTGCCGGGAGCCCCGACGGGCCTGGAAGCAGAAACCCGACCCACATTGGGTGATGCTCTATATGCCGGGAATGACGAATACGTATACCGATTTCGACCCGGGATGATTCGGGAAAAAAGCCGACTTGTAAAAACCTATGTCAGTCAATTAGAAATAAAGGGAAGACCGATCGCCGTTGCCGGAACTTTTGGTGATAGTTTGCCCGATGTTTCTCCCCTCAATCAGTCGATTTTATATACTTCTTCAATTGAATTAAATCACCGGCAGAACGATCTCTCATTCCTTTTGTCTGGTCTCCACTTCCAGGAACCGGAAAAAAGCCGGTTTCGCTACCGGTTAGAGGGATATGATGAAAAATGGCTTGAAACCGATGCATTGGACCGGAAAGTACGGTATACGAATCTGCCTCCCGGCGATTATACTTTTCGGGTCTGGGCAGCTGATCGTGAAGCGGTTGAGAGTGATGGTGGTACTGCGATTGCCATTTCGATCCGGCCGCCCTGGTGGCAGACCCGATGGGCTTACGGCCTTTACTCCTTGCTGGGGGCTAGCATACTGATCGGAGTCCGGAGATATGAATTGATTCGTCATTCGATTCGCGCGGAAGCCCGCCGATTAAAGGAGTTGGATGCGTTCAAATCCGAATTTTACACCAATATCACTCACGAGTTCCGGACGCCATTGACCATCATAATGGGTATTATGGATCAGCTGAAAAACGAGGTCAGGCCGCCCTTGAAGGATCCGCTACAAATGGTGCATCGCAATGCCGTCCAATTGCTCAATCTTGTGAATCAACTTTTGGACTTAAGCAAACTGGAAAAGGACATACTCCCGGTTAAACCGGTTTATGGGGAGTTAATCAGCTTCATCGGTTATCATTTGCAGAGCTTCGAATCCGTTGCGGCAGCAAAAAACATCCGTTTGCATTTTTTGCGCGAAGCAGCAGAGCTTCGGTTGAATTTTGATCCTGATCACTTAACAACGGTGTTGCAAAACCTGTTGTCCAATGCGTTGAAATATACTCCCGCGGGTGGGGATGTTTACCTCATGGTCCGGCACCTGGAATCACATTCCGTGCAAATGGTCGTTCCTGCTGAAGTCAAAATTGAAATTCGCGACACAGGACCGGGCATTCCGGCGGAAGAACTTAATCGGATTTTCGATCGCTATTACCGGGCGACTGACAACAGAAGTACACCTACGGAGGGAAATGGCATTGGTTTGAGTTTGGTAAAAGAACTGATCCGTTTGATGAAGGGGCGGATCGAAGTAGAAAGCAAACTGGGACACGGGACCACCTTTACGGTCTATCTGCCCGGTTCGCGACGTACGGCGTCGAACGGTACGACTTTCCCGATAGAAGAAGCTTCTAAACCGGGGTCATCGGGATCGGAGTCCGCGTCGGCAAAAGCGACCGTGTTATTAATTGACGACAATGAGGATGTTTTATTGTATTTGACCTCATGTTTGGAAATGGACTATCATGTGATCTATGCGACGAACGGACAGGCCGGTCTTGAAAAAGCATTGATGGAGGTGCCGGATTTGGTTGTCAGTGATGTCATGATGCCGGAAAAAGACGGTTATCAATTGGTACAGGAACTTAGAAATGACGATAGAACCAGTCATATCCCGATCTTACTGCTAACAGCGAGGGTGGATATGGAATCCAGGCTTCGCGGCCTGGAATACGGGGCTGATGCTTACCTGGTGAAACCTTTTGAGTCCAGGGAGCTGACAATTCGCCTCCGCAAACTGCTAGAACTGCGAAAGCAACTCCAAAAGCGCTACCGGTCCCTCTCTTCGATTGAGGTTGCCGAGGACCCTGTGGTGCAGAAACAGGATGATTTTATGAGTCTGCTTCGCCATCTGTTGGAAGAACACATGGGGGACGAAAATTTCGGAATCGAACAGATTTGTCGATTGATGAATGCGAGCCGAACCCAATTGCACCGAAAGCTGAAAGCATTGACCGGCCAGTCGGCATCCCTGGTTATCAGACGAATACGACTACAAAAGGCGAAGGCGCTTCTCCTGGAAACCGACTGGAATGTATCCGAGGTCGGCTATTCGGTCGGATTTAAAAACCCTTCCTATTTTTCGGCTTGTTTTTCGGAAGAGTTTGGAATGGCTCCCCGAGAACTAAGGACTTTGCATAAAAATCCGTAAACGAAAACCAATGGCTCATGAACGGAAGAAATATTAGAAGAACTTTTCTCGCAATCACCACGCTGTGTTTTTTCACAACCCGTATCAGCGGACAGGATGGCATACGGGTCAGTACGGTTCATCCTCAATACTGGGAGTACAAGGGGGCCACTACCTTGCTGTTGGGCGGAACGGTGGAGGACAATCTCTTTCAGATACCTAATTTGGAAGAACATCTGGACTTGCTGCAGTCTGTCGGCGGAAATTACGTACGCAATACGATGTCTTCGAGGGATAGCAATAACCTTTGGCCGTTTTACTTCGATCCGGAGAAACAACTGTACGACCTGCGCCGTTGGAACGAGGATTATTGGCAGCGGTTTGCCGATTTTCTCAGATTGACGGCCGAGAGGGACATCATTGTACAGATTGAAGTCTGGGCGACCTTTGATTTCTACCGCGGAAACTGGGCGGTAAATCCCTTTAATCCGGCTAAGAACTCTAACTATACCAAAGAGCGGGTTAAGTTGCCAGAGGTGGTGAAAACACATCCCACCTGGACGGAGAACCCATTTTTTCGATCCATTCCCATGCAGGATAACAATATCCGGGTTTTGGATTTCCAACAACGATTTGTCGACCGGTTGCTCTCTCACTCCCTACAGTACGACCACATCCTGTATTGCATCGATAATGAGACCTCGGTTACGGCTTCCTGGGGACGTTTCTGGGCGGATTACATTCGAAAGAAGGCTCACGAGGAAAATCAACGCGTATGCATCACAGAAATGTGGGATCCGCACGACTTGTCGCACATCACGCACCGGGAGACCTTCGATCACCCGGAGATTTATGACTTTGTAGAAATCTCGCAAAACAATCACCAGCGTGGTCAGCAACACTGGGATAATGGCCTGGCCCAGATCGAGCGATTGCGGGTTTTGGATCACCTTCGCCCCGTTACCAATATCAAAGTATACGGAAATGATCTCGGGCGTCACGGAGGAGGGAGTCAAAATGGTATGGAAAGCTTTATCCGCAACGTATTTCTGGGATCGGCCGCCGTGCGTTTTCACCGGCCCACTTCCGGTCTTGGCCTGGGCAGTGAAGCGCAAAAAGTACTCCTTAGTATGCGTATGTTGGCGGATACGATGGACTTTTTTAATACTGTACCCGGTAATCATCTTTTGACAAACCGATCGGATAATGAAGCGTATTTGCGGGCCATACCCGGAAAGGAGTATGCCATCTATTTTACAAACGGCGGTCAGGTGACTCTGGATCTATCGGACGTAGCAGGAGAACTGTCAACAAAATGGTTGGATGTGATGGGGAACGAATGGTTGGATGGGGGGATGATCCAGGGTGGTTCGGGGTTG
>JANQRV010000595.1 GCA_028284395.1 Saprospiraceae bacterium | reverse complement strand
AGGATCTGATCCTTACGTTGGAAAGCTAGCGGAAAACCGCCAATATTCAGGAAGGTGACTGGAGCGTAGGCTGGGGATACGACCCGGATCAACTGGAAGAGCGAAGGCATCCGAATTCGGACGAATTAAGCCGGGCTTTTCCCAACCATCCGGTTTTAATTCTGCACGTCTCTTTCCACATGTGTGTGGTCAATGACAAGGCCATGGAATTGGTGGGTATCAACGCGGAAATGCCCAACCCTCCCGGAGGGAGAATCGTGCGCTGGCCGGGGTCCAGGAAACCCAATGGCCTCCTCCAGGAGGCTGCCATGTATCAGGCCCTTGCGCTTTTACCTACGCCGAGCCAAGACCAATTGCTTGCCCTACTGAAAGCCACCCAACAGTTTTATGCCAGCAAGGGCATTACGACGGCTCAGGATGGACTGACCGATCTGGCTACCTATGAGTTCTTGCGTTCCGCAGCTGCATCTAAACAATTGTATATCGACATCGAAGCATTGGCGAGTTTTAGACAAATCGATTCCTTCCTCAATACCTATGCTTTTGGCCGATCGGAAAATGGACTTCGTTTGGCCGGGGTAAAAGTAATAACCGATGGTTCACCACAGGGGAAGACGGCATTCTTTAGAGATCCCTACCGGACCAAAGTCCCAGGGTGTATGCACGACTGCCGAGGCTTTCCCACGACCGATCAAGCGAAATTGAAGGCTTTGATGGCAGCCTGTTATGGTCAAAACATACAGCTTTACGCTCATGCCAACGGGGATGCCGCCATCGACCTCTTACTGGATACTCATAGTCTCCTGGCGGATTCTTTAACCCTGACTCAGGAGGATTTGCGGACCGTGGTCATTCATTCGCAGTTTGTCCGGCCCGATCAGTTGGAACGCTATCGGGAATTTGGTTTTGTACCGTCTTTTTTTACGAATCACGCCTTTTTTTGGGGAGATGTCCATGAAAGAAATCTTGGACCAGAAAGGGCTTCTTTCCTAAGTCCAATGGAGTCGGCTCGCAAAATGGGCATCACGGCCACCAACCATACGGATTTTGTGATCACTCCCCTGGACCAGCTATTCCTGGTTTGGACGGCTGCCAGTCGGACTACGCGGAGTGGGAAAATTCTGGGTGCGTCGGAAAGACTGGCCGTAATCGATGCACTGAAAGCCGTGACGATCAATGCTGCTTACCAACATAAGACCGAATCGTTGAAAGGTTCCATAAAAGAAGGGAAGTTGGCCGATTTCGTTATTTTAGAAAAAAATCCCTTAGAAGTACCGGTCGATTCCATCAGAAGTTTGGAGATTGTCGAAACAATTAAGGGGGGTGAGGTGGTTTATGTTAAAGGTTAGTTGTAAAAAAGAAAATTGGCATGAATACAAAAACCAGGACTTTGCTACAAGACGCGAATCCATACATTAACATGTCGCAGTTTGTAGAAGAAATGTATCAGCGCAATGTATTTCCCTACGAAACAAAGTTTAGTTTTCGGCCGCTGCTCGATGTAATGGCCCACAAGATCGGATTTCCTCCGGAGGCTGTGGAGCGGGATCTGGCCGAGGTCGACCGAACTTTCCCGGAGCGCAATACTGAGGTTGGAAGGGAACCCTTCAGAATGGCGGTCAGCAAGGTTTTGGCCGTGGCCATGCCGTCGATGTTGTACCGGAATAACCCGGTTTTCATGGCTCCTCCCTTCATGAAAGAGTTTACTTTTTGTTCGGATGCGATGGAAGACTTAATGTTCGGAGGAAATTGGGTGATGAAGTTAGATCCGGCAAAGATCGCAAAGGTATCCGGAGACAATAGTGTTCAGGCGGGAGCTCTTATTCTGAAGCGGTGCTACGGTCAGGATAACATCGAAATATTGGAGGATCAGATCTTGACGCTTCGCAACGTAAAGACTCATCTGGAAAAGCACTTTCGGATTAACATCAATTTGGATTACGTCCAGGTAAACGTCAATGGACCTTTACCTGAACTGAGTGAGAAAATGATTGATGATTTATTGGGCAATCTCGAGGATTCCCGCAAATGGTTGGAGCTCTTGCCCCTTGATAAATTTTCTTTCGAAGGAGTAGGCATCGCCAGACTGTACGAGGTGACGGAGTCGGAAGTCCTTTCCATCCTAAAAGACAGCCTGCTACTGGAGGAGGTGGAAAATGACATCGACACCTTCTTGCCCATGATCGAAAAACAAATTGCAGATTTTCTCGGGCGTTCGGATGTTTCGGTTGGAATGATTGGACTGAAATACACCGAATTCCTCGAAAAGGCCTGTTACAGCTTAACGGGAAAGAACATTACACCCGAACTGCATCGCGCGGTTTCAAATGGGAAAAGTGGAGCGTACATGGAAGCCATTCGGACGGGAATGCCCGTCGTAATACCGGATTTGGAGCTCAAGTTAAACCCATCTTTTGACGAGCAGTTGTTATTGGAAAAAGGCATTAAAAGTTTGATCTTGATTCCCCTGGAAGCCGATGGAGCTATTTGCACCGTTTTTGAGATCGGTGCCCGGCAACCCAGGACCTTTAGTTCGGTAACCTTGAAAAGACTCAAGGAAGTGATCGATCTTTTGCATCTGGGGAACATTCGTTATTTAGAGCGGGTGGATAACGCCACCAGTATGTTCATTCAGGAACAGTTTACTTCCATCCATCCCAGCGTCGAATGGCGATTCGAGCAGGTGGCGAATAACTTCCAGGTCAGGTCCGGCTTGCCGGATTTTGACGGTACAATCGAACCCATCGTTTTCAAGGATATTTTCCCCTTATATGGCCAATCGGATATCGTAGGTTCCTCAAATCTGCGCAATGCTTCCATTCGCGCCGATCTGATCGATAACTTGAAGCGGTTAAAACACCTGCTTTCCATTTGGCTCAAGGATATGCACTTTCATCTCCTGGAGGCTTATGAAATGAGAATTGAGAAATTGATTCAGGAATTGGAAACGGAGTTTATTTCTACCCACGAATCCTTGGTCATGGACCTGCTGAATCGCGAAGTTCATCCATTGATCCACGATTTGAATGAGCGTTACGAGGCTCTATCAAAAGATGTTTACGAAGATTACTTCAATTATTTAGATCCGTCATTGAATATTGTCTATCAGAAAAGAAAGGATTATGAAGTCAGTGTCAGTAAACTGAATCAGGCCATCTCTGAGTACATCGAGCAAGACGACCAAAAGATGCAGAAAATTCTGCCTCACTACTTTGAAAAGTACAAAACCGATGGAGTGGAATACAACATCTACATTGGCCAGTCAATCCTAGCGGAGGGAAAATTTAGCGAATATTATTTGCGGGACTTCCGTCTTTGGCAATTGGTGCAAATGTGTGAGGTAGCCCGATTGGTCAATCGCGTTTCGGAGGAATTGCCCGTACCGCTAAAAACGGCCCAATTGGTTTTCGTGTATAACAATCAACTGAGCATCCGCTTTCGGATGGATGAAAAACAGTTTGATGTGGACGGAACGTATAATGTGCGTTACGAAATTCTAAAGAAGAGGGTGGATAAGGCAGTGGTACAAGGGACGACCGAACGCCTCACTCAGGCCGGGAAGGTTTCCATTGTGTACCTTCAAGAAAAAGAACGCCGCGAATACCTGGAATACCTCGAATTTCTCATTGCCAAAGGATATATAGAACCTGAATATGAAGACTTGAGACTTGGTAAGCTACAGGGCGCCGAAGGTCTGCGCGCCCTGCGAGCAAAAGTGATCATTTAGCCTTGATAAGCGACTGCGGTCTGACGCGCCACCCCCAGGTTTTCAATCCCCAGTTCGACAATGTCACCCGGTTGCAAAAACCTCGGTGGGTCGAAGCCTAGTCCCACCCCGGCTGGAGTGCCTGTGGAAATAATGTCGCCCGGAAGTAAGGTCATGTAGTTACTTAAATAGCTGATCAATGTCGGTATGTCAAAAATCAAATCGGAAGTGCTGGAGTCCTGCAGTTTCTCTTCATTTACCTTAAGCCATAAATTCAGATTGTGAGGATCGTCGATTTCGTCAGCCGTAGCTAGAAATGGACCAACGGGAGCAAAGGTATCGCAACTCTTCCCTTTCACCCACTGTCCGCCTTGTTCCAATTGGAAGGCCCGTTCTGAATAATCATTGTGAACGGCATAACCGGCAATGTAATTCATTGCATCGTCTTTAGATACGTAGCTGGCTCGGGATCCGATGACCACTGCCAACTCCACTTCCCAGTCGGTTTTCTTCGAGTCGCGGGGGATGACCACATCGTCGAAAGGACCACATAATGCCGAGGAGGCCTTAAAGAAAACGACGGGCTCCGAAGGAGGAGCCATTCCACTTTCCGCAGCGTGTTTGGCATAGTTGAGACCAATGCAAATAATCTTTGAAGGCCTGGCAACGCATGACCCAAGCCTGGTGTTTTGATTGAGAATAGGACATTTTTCTTCGTTTTCCTGTAGCCACCGGGCAAGCCGGGACAAACCTTTGGAGGCAAAGAATGCTTCATCGTAGTCGCTGACAAATGCACTGACATCAATCCAGTTGTCATCTGCTGTAATGATGCCCGGTTTTTCGGCTCCCGGTTCGCCAAATCGAATTAATTTCATAAAAAAATCTATTAGGGAATTGTGCTATTGAGAAAATGTGAATTTTAAGGTTTAAGGTTGCTGAAGCCTCCGTCGATCGGATACTCGCACCCCGTTACGAAGCCCGCCTCCTCTGAACACAAGTACAAGGCCAGGTTGGCAACTTCTTCCGGTGTGCCCATTCGGCCGATCGGCTGGGTTCGGGACAGGCGGTCAAACATTGCTTGCTCTTCACCGGGGTAGTTCTTCGCCAGATACTGGTCGACAAACGGGGTATGTATCCGAGCTGGGGCTATGGCATTGCAGCGGATGCCGTCATTGATGTAGTCCATTGCCACGGATAGGGTCATGGTCAATACGGCCCCTTTCGTCATAGAATAGGCGAATCGATCCGGAATACCGACGGTGGATACAATGGATGAGATGTTGAGGATAACACCGTGTTTGGCGGCTTGCATATGAGGTACCGTTGCGTAAAGGCAGTTGTAGATTCCCTTGACATTGACATTGTAAAGTCGGTCTAGGTCCTCTTCCTGCGTTTCGTGCAATTTTCCAATGAAGCCAATCCCGGCATTGTTGACTAAAATCTGAATGGGGTGCTTTTGTTGGATTCGATTGATGGTTTGCACGACCTGCGCCTGATTGGATACATCACAAGGGTGCCAAAATGCGCTTCCCCCGGCGCTTTCAATTTCTTGGACGGTCTTGTCGGCTGCATCGTTGATGTCCAGAATATGTACGGTAGAGCCATTTGCTGCAAATTTCAAGCAAATGCCGCGCCCAATACCACTGGCGCCGCCGGTCAGGACGGTCACTGTATTATCTAGTCTGAAGTTTCCCATGTCTTTCTAAAATTGCATCATAATTAATAAAAATATGTTGCTTCTTCAAATTATATTCTACCTTGGATCGCGGACATCATGAAAATTGTTTCACATGTTAATTCTAAGTTGTGACTGGGGGACATCCTCATTTCGATTGCACCTCGCTGAAGCGGATTCGGAGCGAATCCTTTTAAGCCGTTCTGCGTCTTCCGGTACCCGATCCGTTTTTCAACAATGGACCAGCGATCAGGGGCGTTCGCGGGTCTCCCTTTTTCTCGATGTTCTGCGAGGGGAGATCCTCGAAATGTCCAATCAACTCGATCGGAGTCTGGAGGAAATACCAGTATTGATCTCTGGAATGGCCTCTTCTTCGATCGGGATGAAGGAATTGCCCTATGCGCATTTACCTTTTCCGGTCTCAGGAGAAACTGCCATCGTGGATCAATGGCCGGCTTCAGACGCGTTTCCCTGGCCGGTGTATCTGGTCTCAGGGCTTCGCAGCGATTTGGATGTGATGCGGGGCGAGGAAACCCAAATGATCGGTCTGATGGAGCAAATTGGCCGTGGAAAAGCAGTGTGTATATTGCCGGGAACCCATTCCAAGCACATCTATATGGCCAATCGTACTATTGTTGATTTTCGGACTTTTATGACCGGGGAACTATTTGAAATAACTGGTCAGCATAGCATTTTATCCAACTCGTTAAAACCGAGAGGAGAAAGCACTGGAACGGATAGGTCGGCCTTTTTGCACGGGGTCCGAAGGGCAAAGGCATCTCATTATTTTAACGCATTGTTCTCCGTCCGTACCAATGCTCTTTTTGAAGTATATGACGCCTTTCAAAATTTTGAGTATCACAGTGGCTTGCACATTGGCTATGAATTGAAGAGCTTGTTTGAGGAAACCCCGGATACGGTAGTGTTTATTTGCGGCGGCGGATCCCTGTCGGAGCGATACGAATTGGCATTTCAAACACTGGGGCTCCCAAACCCTTTGCGGCGAATATCGGCAGAGGAGGTTGAGCTAGCAGCCTTAAAGGGCCACTTGCTTTTGCTGCGTGCCAGATCTTAGCAATGACCATCTATCATAATGCTAACATAAAATCATCTATTTTCGAATTATGAACCAGTATTTTTCCTTTCCTCTTTTTCGACAAATGCCGCTCGTTGGGATTCTGCGGGGTTACAGCAAACACCATACCCAACAGATATTGGAGGCGGGCTATAAGGCCGGATTGACCACATTTGAAATCACCAGAAATACCAAGGGGGCGATGACTATGATTGCAGAAGCGGCTGATCGTTATCGTGGGAAGATGAATATCGGTGTCGGTACCGTTTGCAATTTGGATCAACTGGAAGAGTCGCTGGCTGCCGGAGCTCAGTTTGTCGTAACCCCGATTATTGACAGCGCTGTGATAAGGGCCTGCAACGAAAAGAATATTCCCATCTTCTGTGGTGCATTGACACCGACGGAGATTTACCGGGCATGGTCTTTGGGAGCGGATATGGTCAAGTTATTTCCCGCTGAATTGCATGGCCCTGCCTATCTCAAAAGTGTATTAGCTCCCCTTGATGAAATTGAAATAATGCCTACCGGCGGCGTGGGCCCCGATAATATGAAGGTTTATTGGGAATATGGAGCAAAAGGTTTTGGAATGGGGAGCCAGTTGTTCAACAAAGCACTCATCAATCGGGAAGATTGGCTTGCTTTGGAGCAGCATTTTTCTTCTCTTTGCCACCATTTTAATAGCTTTAAGGAGAATTAATTGGTCATGAAACTATCTTATTGCTCCGTACTACTGTTCTTTTCAACGATGATTGTCGGACAATCCTCTCCCAATATCATTCTGGTCATGTGTGATGATCTGGGCTGGGGCGATGTTGGATTCAACGGCAACCAAGTCATTCAAACACCTCACCTGGATCGAATGGCCGCCAAGGGCATTCGCTTTGATCGGTTTTATGCTGCCGGCGCGGTTTGCTCTCCTACTCGCGCGAGCTGTATTACCGGTCGTAATCCGTATCGAATGGGCATTTATACTGCTAATGCCGGGCATATGAAAACCGAGGAAATTACGCTTCCTGAGATACTGCGAACGCAGGGATATACATCCGGGCATTTTGGGAAGTGGCACCTGGGTACCCTGACGGCAATGATCCAAGATGCCAACCGGGGACGACCAAGGGATTATACGCATTATTCGCTGCCGACCGCGAATGGGTACGATCGGTATTTCTGCACCGAATCGAAGGTTCCTACATGGGATCCGATGATCAAACCCGTTGAATTTGATACTGAAAAAGGGGAATCGCTCCGATATGGTTGGGCTGCCATTGAAGATCAAAGAAGGGGAAAGGAAATCGAGACTTACGGTACTTACTACTGGGAGGGACCAGAGTCTATGGTTTTGAAAAACGTGGAGGGGGATAATTCCCGGGTCATTATGGATCGGGTATTGCCTTTTATCAAATCTGCCGTTCATGCTCATCGCCCTTTCTTTGCTACCGTATGGTTTCATACCCCTCATTTGCCCGTAGTAACCGGTAAAAAATACCGTGAGCAATATGCGGAGTATACTCACGAAGAACAGTTGTATTACGGTACAATTTCGGCGATGGATGAACAAATGGGCCGTCTTTGGTCGATGTTGGAAGACCTTGGAGTAGCCGAACAGACCATGATCTGGTTCTGCAGCGACAATGGCCCTGAAAACGGAACGCCGGGAACCACCGGACCTTTCCGGGAGAGAAAGAGAAGTCTTTACGAGGGGGGAGTCCGAGTACCGGCCTTTTTGGTTTGGCCGAATGGTATCGATGCCGGTCAATCAACCGCCATCCCAGCCGTGACCAGTGATTATCTGCCGACGATCTTGTCTTTTCTTGGACAGTCGTATCCCGACCCGGACCGCCCCCTCGACGGACAAGATCTGACTGCACTGTTGAGAGGGGCCGATGCGAAGCGAAGTAAACCCATCGGATTTCAAAATCGAGATCGAATTTCCTGGGTGACGGAACAGTACAAACTGATCAGCACGGATAGGGGCAAAACTTTTGAATTGTATAACTTAGTGCAAGATCCGTCCGAAACAACGAATATTGCCGAAAACCATCCGCAATTGGTGGACCAGTACCGCTCAGCTCTGGAGACTTGGCTGGAATCCTGCCGTAAAAGTGACGAAGGGGCGGATTACTAGTAACTAAAATGAATTAAACCAACAATATGAAGTACCGGCTTTTATGTATACTGACTCTGGTGACGATAACTGCTTGCCAATCGGAAAAAGAATCCGCAGCGAGCGAGGCTCCGAATATCCTTTTCATTTTTGCGGATGATCAAACCTATACTGCCGTCAATGCAATGGGGAATAGTGCCATCAAGACGCCAAACATCGATCGGCTGATGAATGAGGGTACTACCTTTACCAATGCGTACAACATGGGAGGCTGGAATGGTGCCGTATGCGTAGCCTCGAGGTCTATGATCATTTCGGGGCGCTACATCTGGCAAGCACGACAAATGGTTGAGCCCTGGCGCGCAGGCGACTCCACCGCGATGAATCAAACCTGGGGACAATTGATGAACCAAAAAGGCTACGATACTTACATGACGGGAAAATGGCACGTGGCCGCACCTGCCGATCAAGTATTTCAGCAGGCCCGCCACGTACGTCCGGGAATGCCGAGGGATGCCAATTTTTTTCAGGCCTTAAAGAACTGGCGGGAATCCGGTGATGAGTCCAAGAGTTGGGATGAGATCATGCCACCGGGATACAATCGCCCCTTAAGCGAAGACGATGAGTCCTGGTCACCAACCGACCCTGAGTTCGGTGGGTTTTGGGAAGGGGGGAAGCATTGGAGTGAAGTAGTGAAAGATGATGCCCTGGATTTTCTTAATACCGCCCAACAAAGTGATCGGCCTTTTTTCATGTACGTCGCTTTCAATGCACCGCATGATCCCCGGCAGGCCCCACAAAACTTTGTGGACATGTATCCGGTCGAAGACATGGAAGTACCGGCCAGTTTTTTGCCGTTGTACCCCTATCGGGACAGCATGGGCTGCAGCCGGTATTTGCGGGATGAGGCTCTGGCGCCATTTCCCAGGACGGAGTATGCGGTAAAGGTACATCAGCGGGAATACTACGCCATTGTCAGTCATCTCGACCAGCAAATCGGCCTGATTCTCGATGCGCTCGAAGCCTCCGGTAAAAGAGAAAATACCTACGTCTTTTTTACCGCTGATCACGGACTCAGTGTTGGTCGGCACGGCCTGCTCGGCAAACAGAATATGTACGATCACAGTGTTAGGGTCCCGCTGGCCATGGCTGGGCCGGGGATTCCCGCCGGTAAAAAGGTCGAGGCAGATGTCTATCTTCAAGATATCATGGCTACCAGCTTGGAATTGGCCGAAATTCCAAAACCGACTTATGTAAACTTCCATAGCTTACTTCCATTGGCTCTGGGAGAGACGACCGAAGGCCCTTATCCTGAAATTTACGGTTGTTACGTTGATTCCCAAAGAATGATCCGAAAGGATGGCTACAAACTGATTGTGTATCCGAAGATCGGCAAAGTGAGGCTTTATCATGTAGCGGAAGATCCCGAGGAAATGAGAGACCTGGCGGGCGATGAAGCGCAACGGGAGAGAGTGAAAGGACTTCTACAGGATCTCCGCCAATTGCAGGAAAAAATGGGAGATGAGCTGGAAATTGACCTGGCCGCCCTGGATATTTGACATTATTGGAAATAATTTAAGTTGAAGACAAAGTGAAAAACCTAATTGCAATTTTATTCGCTACCTTATTTTTGGCGGGATGTTCCTCCACTGTCACTAGTGAACAAACGGAAGAAAAACGCTTACCTAATATCGTTGTCATCTTTACCGATGATCAGGGATATCAGGATGTAGGATGTTTTGGTTCGCCGAACATCAAAACGCCACACCTCGATCAAATGGCGAAGGAGGGCATTAAAATGACTAATTTTTACGTGGCTCAAGCGGTGTGTTCGGCGTCACGCGCAGCCCTTTTGACGGGATGTTACTCCAATCGCCTTGGGATCCATGGAGCCTATATGCCATTCGTTGGTAAGGGATTACATCCGGAAGAAGAGACCATTGCAGAAATGCTAAAACCGCTGGGTTATAAGACGGCTATTTACGGCAAGTGGCATCTGGGGTCGGAATCGGTATTTTTGCCAACCCGTCAGGGATTCGACGAATACTTTGGAATCCCTTATTCAAACGATATGTGGCCGCTGCATCCCCAGCAAGGGACCGTATTCGATTTCGGAGATCTGCCACTGATGGAAAATGAGGAAACAATCGATACGCTGGAAGACCAAAGTATGCTCACTACTTGGTATACCGAAAGAGCGGTCGCGTTCATCGAAAAAAATAAAGAGCATCCATTCTTCCTGTATGTTCCGCACAGCATGCCCCACGTACCATTATTTGTTTCTGACAAATTTAAGGGCAAATCTGCACGTGGCCTGTACGGGGATGTCATTGAGGAAATCGACTGGTCGACCGGACAGATCTTGCAAGCCCTGAAGGATCAGGGACTTGATGATCACACCTTGGTCATTTTTACTTCTGATAATGGTCCTTGGTTATCTTATGGTACCCATTCAGGATCTGCGCTACCTCTGAGAGAAGGGAAAGGAACTTCATTGGAGGGCGGGGTGAGAGTGCCATTTATTGCCCGTTGGCCGGGTCACATTCCAGCTGGCACAGAAACATCGCAACCAGCGATGACAATCGATGTCTTACCGACCATTGCCAAAATTACCGGTGCCAACCTTCCGGCGCGAACAATCGATGGCCGTGAAATGACGGCATTGCTCACCAGCAGCGGTGCGGAGGTAACTCCTCATCATGATGCCTATTACATTTACTACAAAAAGAACGAATTGCATGCTGTGCTGAGCGGTGATGGTCGGTGGAAATTATACTTTCCTCATACCTATCGCTCGATCAATGACCGGGTGGGCCGCGACGATGGCAATCCCATTGATTACACCTACGACAATGAGATGCAAATGGAATTGTATGATCTCCGCAACGACATCAGCGAGACCAAAAACGTTCTCGACGATCACCCGGAAATCGTAGAGCAATTGCGAGCATACGCAGAAGAGGCCAGGACAGAGCTGGGAGATTCTCTTTCGGACCGCGAAGGGAAGGGCGTAAGGCCGCTAGGACAGATCTAATCACCATAACCAAAACCGAAATCATTGAAAAACCATCTATTGTTTTTGTTCTTGGCAACTGGTTTTTTGGGCTGTTCTACCGAAAAACAACCGGCAGAAGATCAGGCATCTCCCAATGTGATTTTCATCATGACCGACGACCACTCTTTTCAAACCATGAGTGCCTACGACGATCGGTTGATTGAAACCCCCAATCTGGATCGCATCGGTCGGGAAGGAGCGATCTTTACCAATAGTTTTGTGTCCAATTCTATTTGCGCTCCAAGCCGTGCCGTTATGTTAACCGGTAAACATAGCCACCTCAACGGACAGCGGAACAATGGAGAGCGCTTCGACAGTACACAAGTTACTTTTCCCAAGTTAATGCAGCAAGCCGGCTATCAGACAGCCATTGTAGGCAAATGGCATCTGAAAAGCCAGCCTACCGGATTTGATCACTGGGAAGTTCTGATTGGCCAAGGCAACTACTACAACTCGGATTTTATCATCAATGGGGAGCGGCGCAGAAGCGAAGGATATGTGACCAATGTCATCACTGATAGGAGCCTGGCGTGGTTGGACCAACGCCGGAAAGACCAGCCTTTTTGCCTTTTGGTACATCACAAAGCCACTCATCGGATCTGGATGCCCGATACTGCCCTTTTGAATGATTTTGCCGGCGTTGAATTCCCGGTTCCCGACAACTTCTTTGACAATTACGAAGGACGCCCGGCTGCGGCTGCACACGTCATGGGCATCGACCGCGATATGGACCTGGTCTACGATTTAAAAATGAGGGACCCGGAAGGGCTTTTACAGACGAAATACCGCAAATTTTACGAACGAATGTACGGCCGGATGAATGAGACTCAGAAGGCTGCCTGGGATGCGTATTACGATCCCATTATATCGGATTTTGTATCCGCTGGCTTGGAAGCGGAGGCCCTGGCCCTTTGGAAGTACCAGCGATACATGCAAGATTATTTAAAATGCGTCCGGTCGGTTGATAATAATGTCGGCCGGCTACTCGAGTATCTGGAAGAAAATAATTTGGCCGATAACACCTTGCTCGTTTACACTTCCGATCAAGGGTTTTATATGGGAGAGCACGGCTGGTTTGACAAGCGTTTTATGTACGAAGAATCGCTTCGAACGCCCTTAGTAATGCGTTTCCCGACTGGCTTCGGAAAAGTGGGGGCAATCGCCGAATTGGTACAAAACATCGATTATGCGCCAACTATTTTAGACTTTGCGGGCATTGAAGTGCCGACTGAAATGCAGGGCGTTTCCCTAAAGCCGATCCTGATGCAAGAAAAAACCGACTGGCGAGACGCTGTTTACTACCACTACTATGAATTCCCGAACGAGCACGGAACCAAAAAACACTACGGAGTGAGGACGGATCGCTACAAGTTGATTCATTTCTATGACGATATTGATGTTTGGGAACTCTACGATTTGGAAAGCGATCCAAGAGAGATGCATAATTTGTATGGCCAACCGGAATACCAGGACCTGACCGCTGAGCTAGAAAGTCAGTTAAAGGAATTGCAATCTGTTTATCAGGTGGAATTATCGCAAAATAACCGATGAGAATTTCAATTTATCCGCTATGTCGCAAATGCACTTTGCTATTTTAACCAGTGTTGAGCACAATATTCATCTTCCGGAGTGGTCTCTTTCCCACCGGGACCTGGCATTGGCAACCGATGCCAAATGGTCAATTCGGAAGTTTCGGTTGATGGGAGGAAAACAAGACGGCGTGGATGTTGTCGAAATCGATAACGGACAACTGGTCTTATCTATAGTACCAACCCGGGGTATGGCCATCCACGAGGTGAGAAGGGGAGCCATTAGATTGGGGTGGGATTCACCGGTGAAAGAATTGGTACATCCGAAGTACATTCACCTGGAAGACCATGGAGGGATCGGCTGGTTGGAGGGTTTCAGTGAGTGGATGGCTCGCTGCGGTTTGGAGTTTTCCGGGCACCCTGGCCTAGATCATGGCCGGCTGCTGACCCTACATGGGAAAATTGGAAATATTCCCGCCTCTGAAGTCGTCGTAAGCGTAGATCTCCAACCTCCCCACCGGATCCGAGTTCGCGGCAAAGTTGCAGAACGCTGGTTTAATGGACCTCAACTGGAACTTTGGGCCGAGGTATCGACGGTGCCGGGATCTGCATCCTTCAGATTGAACGATCTGGTTACCAATTATTCCGATCGTGAACAAGAATTTACGGTCCTGTATCATGCCAATTTTGGTCCGCCCTTACTGGAAGCCGGAAGTCGTTTGCACGGTACCATTCAAAAGATCGTCCCCTTTGACGAGGCGGCGGCGGCCGGACTGGAAGGATGGCACACCTATGGTGAACCGAAGGTCAATGCGCCGGAGGCTGTCTTCTGTATGTATCCCACTGCAGATGCTGCTGGCAAAAGTCATTTTTTACTGCATAATGCTGCCGGTAATATGGGAGTGAGCTTTTCTTTCTTCAAGGATCAACTTCCTTATTTTACCCAATGGAAGAATGAGAACAGTCTCAACAATGGTTATGTGACAGGCCTGGAACCCGGGACCGGTTTTCCCCACAATCGCAGTGTGGAACGCAAATACGATCGGGTTCCGAAGTTAGGGCCGGGTGCCAATCGAAACTTTACGATTACCTATAGACTTCACGATGGTCCCGAAGAGGTTGCAGCAGAGGTACAGAGGGTTGCTTCCCTTCAGAAGGGAAAAGTTGAGTTGGTACCTTCTGTAATCCCCAAATAGATGAGGCTTTATGTTGAGAAGACTTAAGCCGGAAGTCAAATGGAATTGTAAAATTTATCTGAGGCTATTTTTTTGCTGACCCAGGCCCGGCCGAAGGAGTGTAGCCGTAGCTAAATGACTAAGAAAGAACTGCTTATGACAACTGTTCGTTGAAAAACAGCAAAGTGTCGACAATGTGCTTTTCCCAGTATGGCCATTCATGGCTTCCGGGATTTTCTCGGTACTGATGGTCGATGTCTTCGTCGGTCAAAGCTTGATGAAGCTGCCGGTTGTGTTCGATTAAGAGATCGTCGGAGCCACAATCAAATCTTAGCTTCGGCAATGACTGGCGATGATGGATTATGGTAGCTAAGACCGACTCGTTGACCCCATCTTCCTGTTGGTAATTGGAGAGTTCTTCTTCCACAAAAAGGGCCATTTGAGAAAGCTCGGTGATCGATGACAATCCTGAGATGGCAGTGAAGCGGTGTCCGTACTTTGCGCCAATCCTCAGAGCACCAAACCCTCCCATGGATAGGCCGGCAAGAAAGTGTTTTGAGCTATCTGTAACGGCTCCTACCACTTCTGAAGCCACTGCCGGTACGTCGTCAGTAATCCACTTTTCGAAATTCAGGCCGTTGTGCGGAAGATAGGCAGAGCCATCTCCCCAAAGCCCATCTGAAGGCATGGCGAGGATCATCGGCTTTAAATCCCCTCGTTGCATCAATTCCAGAGCTGTTTTGTGAACACCGGCATTAAAGACCCACGACCAATGACTTCCGTAAACCCCATGCAGTAAGATGGTTACGGGCACATCGGAGATCAAAGGTCCCGGAGGAATGAACAGGGTAACATTTCCTCTTCCTTTAAGATGTGGGGTCTTTACGGTTACGTGCCGAAGGTGGTCGGATTCAAATCTGGGATCGGAGACTTTAATGGTGCGGAACCTGGACATTTCTTTGGCGTTTAAGCGTTCGGTATAGAAATGTCAAAAATAGAAAAATCAGACCGTTCATCGCAATCGATACCTTATGCCGGTTTGTAGCCGGATGCTTTGTTGGAATATTTTGTTGTTTTCGTCTTCGAAGAGTGGTTTGGAAGCTGTAGTGAATGTAGGTTGGAACAACAAGCTCCAATTGGGAGAAAACTGGTATTCAAAGTCCATACCGGCCGTGTATTCCAGGGAAAACGAGGTGAAAGTCCGAAGGGGACCGGGAGTTCGAACAATTGATTTCTGAAAGACCAATTCGTCCGCTTCCGCTTCCACTGCTTTCACCATGAATTTATGCTCCAATAGAAATGAACCCAGAATTCCTGCACGTAAACCAAGGTGCCAGGGACCTAATTGGTGTTGATACCTGATGGAAAGGGGGATGCCAATCCTGGATGAGCGACTGGAAGTCAATACTTTTAAGTCGACTTTGCTGCCATCAGGAAGGATGGATCGTGGGTCTCGGGCAAAAACCAGGTCGGTCACGGCATCGTTGGAGGAGCTGCGTAAAGTAATATTGTAAGTGCTTTCTAGGTTGCCGGATAAATTCAAATTCTCATTCATCCGATTGAATCTAATTCTCGGTGTATGTTGCATCTCCCGGCGGGTATTGAGGTACTCCATCCCGGACTCAAAAGACCATCTTTTTGAAATTTGTAATCCCAACTGTATACCGGTAGCAAAGGTGTATGTTTGTTGCTCTTGGGTTAAGAGAGGCCTGCCGAAGGGTGGTTTCGGAGTGCGAAGCGCGAGTATGGGAGCGTAATAAATACCTCCGTACCAATGGGCGAAGCTTTCGGTCTGATGCAGATCAATGGGCATTAATTGATGCTGCGGTTCCGGAACGATGAGCGCACCGTTGCGTAGAGTGGGAATAGACGGAGGTATGGAGATAGCGCTGCGAAGTGGAGTAACCTGGATTTTCTTGTTCTTTGCCGTCGGCAGCGGTGTTATCCTTGGCAATGACCGTGATTTATGAGTGCTAGCCAGCGGTCGAACGGGAGGTTTGGCGGCGGAGGCGATTTGGGGTGTATTCCCGGCGGCCAAATGGTGATTCCTTTTCTCTGAAATTGAGTTTATTACTTGTTGCGGGGCGCTTGTTAGGTCCCGCAAAATTCTTTCCGTTCGGTTCAGCTGAACCGACATTTCCTCGATCTTTTGACAATATTTGGTCAATATTCCGATGGAAACCGATAACAATACCAAGGCTATGATGGCAATGGAACGCCAGTAAAGAACACCAATTTTGCGTCCTGGTTTTGTTTTTATATGATCGAAAACGTTTTCCCAAACCTGGTCAGAGGGGGTATTCCACGCTTCAGGAGTAGGGGAGTCCTCTTGTCGTTCGAAGACCTTTTTGAACAACCTTTCCAGTTCGCCGCTTTGATTTTCCTGCTCCATAAGGTTAGCTTAACAATTGTTTTTCAAACATATGCCGCAATGCTGCCTTGGCTTTGAAAAGTTGACTCTTCGAAGTGCTGATTCCGATGCCCAGCAAATCGGCGATCTCCCGGTGGCTATAGCCTTCGATGACATAGAGATTGAAGACTACGCGATAGCCGGTCGGCAGGCGC
Source organism: Saprospiraceae bacterium (assembly GCA_028284395.1). GTDB lineage: Bacteria > Bacteroidota > Bacteroidia > Chitinophagales > Saprospiraceae > JANQRV01. The sequence continues at coordinate 6,107 of JANQRV010000595.1, read as the reverse complement.
TGGATCAGCCGGATCAATTCTTCAGCACTCATTTTGTCTAAAACCGAACATTCTTCCGAAACAATATCCGCGGCCCATTCCACCTCAAAAATGAATCCCTGCTTCTTTGTACGCCGAATGTATTGAAGTGCGTTGTTCACCATCACTTTCTTCATCCAGGCGGATAAGGCACCATTTCCTCTATACTGCTTGAGGTCGCGATATATTTGCAGGAAACCTTCTTGCAATATGTCTTCTGCCTCAAAGCGATTCTTGGCATATCTGAGACAGACCATAAACATAAGTCGGCTATACTTTTCGTATAGCAGTCGCTGAGCTTTAGAATTTCCAGCTAGTACTTCTTTGATGATCTCTTTTTCATCCATGCCACCTGGCTAAATAAATTGGCTTCCTGAAAGTAAGGTGCAGCAATTGCCAAATTGGTTGCCTATCGCCAAAAAAGATTTGCGAAGTCAAGGTGGTGATATAGGTTAGTTTTTTTGACTAATCCGGATGGTACAGGTTTTGTTTTCGATTAATTGTTTGTTGACCATTCCACCTACCAGAACCCGGTAGGTGTCGATGTCATCGGAAGAAGAGAAAGTCACCGTTGCTATTCCGTTTTCGTCGGTCCGGACCACCGGTGCCCAATGTAAGATCGGTCGAAAGTCGGGTGTTCGCTGAGCATTGAGTTCCATTTCGGGATACGATTTGGTCGGGTAATCTCTTGTAGGGCTCAGTCCTCGCAATGGAAATGTAAAGGAATTGAGTTTTTGGTCCGAGTCGGGAACTTTGGAGTGTACATGAATAACTCCCCAACGCCCCATCACACCAAAGTGGTCTTTCAGATCCTGTGAATTGATGTAAAGGTCGACTTTTTCAATGCCGGAGATGGGTCTTTTTAGGAATTCGATTCGATTTTCCACGATTTGATTGTCCAAAAGGATCAGGGGCATCAATTCGTAAAATTCTTTAGTTTCTTCCCTCATAAGCCGAACGGTTTTTACTCCCTTTCGCTCGCGGATTCTCAAAGGTAAAACGACTTCTTTGAGGAATTCTTCCAAATCTTTAAAGGCGACGTAATCATTGATCGGATACGAACGATTCGGAGTGGGATAATCTGGAATAGACCATTCCGGGCGAATGACTGCTGCGGTATCCAAATGAAAGATCTGATTGAATTTCTTGCGTTCCCGACTGGCTTCCAGGTATTTTTTTATAGCTGGTGTGAAGGCCAGTGTTGATGGATTGCCTTTCATTAATGGGGGGCGTGCGATGACGGGGACTACCTTCGAATCCCGGTCATTTTCGAATAGGTTTACGTCTTGAATCTGGAGGGATCTGGTTCCCTCGAAAGGGGGCGTTTCCAAGATGAAGAAACCTGATTCGTTGGTTTTAGCCAAATGGAATTCGACGCGCTCTCGCGTCATGGCAGTCAATAGTGTGATCGGTTTTGGCTCATTGGTAGCTTTGTAACGCAGGAGGCCCCGGAAGACCATGCCTTGCTCAAATTTGCCGGGGTCTGAAAAAACGGCGTTGTCAGCTGCGAATGATTGCTGAGGGGACGGAAATAGAGTCATCCTTCCGGCCAATCGCTCGTTTACTACACTCAAGGCCAGATTGGCTTGCACTGGCTGCCCGTTTCGATCCATTGCTTTAATGGTCAATTGTATGTTTTCCCGCGGTTGATAATCGGTTCGGTCGGCCGAAACGCTCAGCGTATAATTCTCGACGGCCGATCTAGCAGGTATGGTTGTTTCTTTGGTAAATGGACGTTCGGAATAGTCGATCAGATCGTTGTAAATGGGAATCAAATATCTGCTCCAAAAGGGAATTTCCAATCCAGTGCTCGTATTCACCCAGGCCAGCATTTGATAATGGTCTTCTTTCCAATCCAGGCCCACCTCTAAGATACCACTGGCTTGCTGCTCTTCGATCATTTGTACCTGGTAATCCATCTCTTTTCCCTGCTGATCATAGACGGCTATGTGCAGTAAGTTGGCTTCGCCGGCAAGCCCCGACAAATACGCTTTAAAGCCAATTTTTTCTCCAATGGTATAGAAGGGCTGATCAAATTGCAGCAGTATGTCATTGGGGTTCTCGCCCTGGCTGTACAGAGCGTTATTGCCAGCAATTAGAAGGAAAAGACAAAGCTTTTGAAAGATCGACATATCTATTGATTAAGTGATTTTTGTATTTAAGGTTCCCAATAATCCGGGCGTACGGTCGTGCTTTTTTCGCTGAGTAAAAGACAATTGAAACACTCATCCGGAGGGGGAGGGAAGGGGCGGCATAAGTTGACCGGATTACCGGAGTCCGCACGATCGACGAAAATTCGGAAGGTATCGACGGCAGAGACGTAAAAGTAGCCCTGCACTCTCTCGGAGGGCCGATCTACATTGAAAATGTTTCCGGCAATTCTTGCCGGTGGTGTCTCGAAAATACCGCCGGTACGCACCAGTTCGTCCTGGACGGCCTTCCAGAACTCGTACGCTTTCTTGCTGATCGACTCCTGAAAGACATGGATGCAGTATTTTTCGAAGAATTTGAAATTGATACTTTTGGAAACAACGAATTGTTCTTCCAGGAAATCTACCGCCACCTCCTCGCTACTCTGTATGGAGAGATTATTGAAATCGATGTTTTCCTTGGTGTAGCAAACTTTGATATTGGGAGAGGAGGCCTCCGTAAATTTGAACTCTCCTTCTGCCCGCCATTTCAGGTAATTTTCTCCACTATCCGTACCGATCGGGGTTTGAATGAAAGCATCAACTTCATTTTGTTCGGCGTTGTAACGGGTAAATCCTCCCGTGGCCTTTGGTACTGCCACGATCGTCTCTGGTTCAGACTGATAGGTGGTCCCTTCCGGAGTTACTACCTGGATAAAGTAGGAATGGCCGACTTGCCCGCGAAACGTATCGGGGGTCGCGTATTTGCCGTTCTGAAGGTCTTGTAGGATCAGTTCCCGACCATTCTCGAAAAGTGTAACTGTAGCCCCGACGATCGGACTGGGAGTACTTTCTTGCCCCTGGACAAACTGAGCGTTTAAACTGACGGAAATGGTGTGTGGTTTTGCATCGGTGGTAATCTGTCCTTCAATTACCAGGAGCGTCTCCTGGTCGGTCGTATCCAAAGGTATTTCTTCAATGCATCCACCCAATGCGACAGCAACGCCCATTATTGCCAAGTATGTGCTGATTCTGATCTTCATAAATGCTAAAACTTAAAATTATACGTGATGGCCGGAAAGGCACTACCCAGTACCGAAAGTTTCTTGGAAACTGGATTTTGAAAGGGAGATTGCTGAAAGAAAACGGAGTAAGCGTTTTTTCTCCCATATAGATTAAAGACCGAGAAGGTCCAGCTGCTTTCCCACTGTTTGTTTTTTCGGTGGCTCGGTTCAAGGGTATAGGAGACGTCAAGTCGATGATAATCCGGAATTCTGAATTGATTGCGGGAGGAATAAAAGGGGATGTTCAAAATATTCGTTGCGTTGAACTTCCCGATGGGGCTGGTGGTTGGCCGTCCCGTACTGTAGGTAAAATTAAGGGAAAAGTGATTTCTACGATTGAAGTTGTAGTTAAAAGCCAAGGTCACATCGTGAGGTTTGTCAAAATTGGAAGGGTACCAATCGCCGGAATTGATGATCTCTTCCTGGGTACGACCACTGATTTTTCGCTGGGTCCTGGAGTAGGTGTATCCCAGCCAGCCGGTCCAGCGACCGACTTTTCTTTTGATGAATAGTTCGATACCAAAAGCGCGACCTTCCCCCTGTAGTATTTGTGTTTCAATGTGATTGTTAACGAGGAGTTCTGCTCGGTCGCGGTATTCTACCAGATTGTCAATCGGTCGAAAATAACCTTCCAGAGAAGTCTCCCATTTATTATCGTCGAAATTGCGGAAGTAACCAAGGGAAAAATTGTGTGCCTGTTGCGGAAGAATGTGCGAATTGCTCAATTGCCAAATGTCTACGGGGGTCACTGCCGTAGTATTGGATATTTGACTGATGTACTGAATGGTTCGGCTGTAATTGAATTTGACCGAACTACTGCCGTTTAAACGAAAGCTGACCGATGCTCTTGGTTCAAAATTGCTGTAAGTTATGATACTCTCCCCATCTCCGTAGAAAACGGAATCAATCCGGGTTTCCTCACTCTTTGGTACCCCTGATTGGTATTCGTAAACCCGGGCGGCTCCCAGACTGGAATAGATGGAGTACCGAAGACCGACCGAAAGGGAAATGCGATCGGTCACCTCAAAGTCATCATTGATATAGAACGCCAGCTCGCGGCCTTTTTCAACAAAGGTCGACCGGGGTATGACTACTGATGCCTCATCAATCGGTGTTAAATCTCCGGGGTCAACCTCGTACTGTACAAAGTCTGCACCCAGATGGATGGTCTGCCTTGGTGAAGCAGCAATGGTAAGATTCGGTTGAGCCTTGACGTAGCTGATGCCGTTTTCAACATCGAAACCATCGGATCCTTGAGGGTCGGAAAGTGTGCTCTGATAGTCGCTGTAAATGGCATCGAGTGAAAAAGATAGCTTATCGGTCAAAAATTGGTTCCACCCGAGATTATAAGTTTGAGTTTCCCAGCTGTAGGCAAATTCGTCGGAGAAGCGGAAGCGATCAAAACTGGAGTATCCGGACAGCGTTAACCTCGACTGTTTGCCGATCAATTGGGTCAATTTTGCGTTGGCATCATAGAAAAAGGCGGAACTGCTTTTGACCCGTTCATCACTGATCGATCGGAGGATCCAGTCTGAATATGAAGAGCGGCCACCAACGATCAGTGAGGTTCTGCCTTTGACCAAGGGGCCATCTAGAACCAGCCGACTGGATATCAGTCCCAGTCCTCCTTTACCCGTCCACTGGCGAAAATTCCCTTCCTTCATCTCTACGTCCAATACCGAGGAAAGACGACCGCCGTAGCGCGAAGACATGCTCCCCTTGTAAAGCGTTACATTTTTGACCATATCCGGATTAAAGAGTGAAAAGAAGCCCAGTACATGTGAGGTGTTAAACATGATGGCGCCATCCTGCATAATCAGATTTTGGTCTACGGTGCCCCCTCGGACGTTAAAACCGCCTGATCCTTCACCAACAGTACTGACACCCGGTAACGACAACAGACTTTTGACAACATCTACCTCGCCCAGGAAGGCCGTAACTCGTTTCATGGTTTGGACGTCAAGTTGCTCCACCCCGGACTGGGCCGAGCGAACGTTGTCATCGGGAGCTGCCGCTTCTACCACTACTTCTGTTAACTCCACTGCTTCCCGGGCCAAAGCAAAATCGAGCCGACCGCCCTCATGCAGCATCAGCTCTTCTTCGAGCGTTTGGTAACCAACCGACTGAATTCTGATCGCGTGGGTGCCAACCGGCAGTTCCAGTTCGAATTGTCCGGTGGCGTCAGTGACCGTTCCCAAACCGGAAGGTTCCAAAAAAATGGTGGCGCCAATAATTGTTTCCTGCGTCTTATCGTCAATGGCAAATCCTTGAATTTTTGCTTTGCTGCCGGGTCTGGCCTTCGTTGCTTCACCGAGTACCCGAACGATTTTTTTATCCGTGACGATATTTTTGTTCCGCTGAAGCTGTTTTTTTCGATCTGCGTAGTAGGACTGGTCGAAATCCGTATTTAGTTGATCTTCAGTAGCAATGATGATGCCGCTGTTTTCATAAATGGAGTAGGTCAGGCCAGTGTTGATCAATAATTGGTCCAGAAAAAGTGCGATCGTTTGTCCATCCGCCTTAGCGGTAGCTCGCACATCGTCAAGGATATCGGGAGGATAAAAGAAGCGAATGCCGAATTTTTGCTCCAAATCTTCAAAAATGGTTGAAATGCTTTGATCGGCATAGTTGGCTTCGATTTTCCGTTCGGAAAGCGTTTGTCCTGCGCTGTAGACAGGAGCAAATGCGAGACCGATGAGTAAGAAGAATGCTAAACGCATGTACAGTTTCTTGTTTAATAGGCATTATTCTAAAATAATTTGTATGGCTAAAAAAGCGCCTTTTAATTATGCTCTATGTTATCAAAAAGCTTGCAGCCACAGAGGATGCGACGTTTTTGAATGCCTTGATCAAAATTAAAATCCATCCTTTTTAGCTCATAAAACCATTTCAGAAT
>JANQRV010000168.1 GCA_028284395.1 Saprospiraceae bacterium | reverse complement strand
CCATCCGGGCTTCGCCCTTTAAAATTGGGAGCAGGTTGTCCTTTGGCCAGTCTTGCCCATTTGGAACCAATTTTGTCTAATCGTGCCTGAGCGGGTTCAGGCAGCGTGAATTCAGTATTTCTTTCCACTATTTCGGCGATTTCGGAAGCGGCACCAAATTCAGCAAAATAGACAATGATCTGTCCGGCAATGGTGTTTTTTACTACTTCATCCCTTACGATCACTTTAATGGCGTCTAATTGGGACTGCAATTCTCCCGAGGCGCCCATTTCAATATAGGCCGGATTGGTATTCAGAAGCCGTTGTGATTCCTTGGCAATGAGGCCCAATATGAAATTGCTGAATGCATGACTGGACAAGTAATCCGAATTACTGATGTCGATTCCTCTTATCAAATCTCCAAATTGCCGACTGGCCCTAAATCCGGGGTTTTGGGTAAAATATCGATGGGCGTCTTCGTAGTGGAGGAGCTGATTGTAATTTTCATATTCGATGTTTACCTCTTCAATTTCAAAAAAAGAGGCATCAATCGATTTTTTCGGCAGATCGGCAAGCAGCTCCCTTCTCATTGCCTCATACGAGGATAGCCGATCCAGAAAATCTTTTTCATTCAAACCGTATAACTCGGGAGGAGGCAATTGATTTTCCCGCTGTAAGCGATTCTTAGTGGTAAAATAATTGTTTTCCGCCGCACCGTCTCCTTTGAAAACCGTACCATTTTGGAAATCATTTCGATCGGCTTCCAGAATCGTGTGATTGCCCGGTGATAAAAAGACAAAAATTGAAAGATTCTCCAGTTCCAGCCCGTAAAAGGAAGGAGCATCTCTTTCAAATGCAATCTTGAATTGGTCTCCGTCGACAATTGTTTCGTGTACTTCAAAACCATTTCTCAGGCGCAGCAGTTGTCCCGGAGCATTCTTGATCGTACCGCTCAGGGTGATGATCTTACTATCGGAAACGGCGGAAACAGGACCTTCGTTGCAGCCCGTCAACAAGAAAAGGGAACACCAACAAAATAGATAAAGTGTAATTCTCATACTAAGCGCTTCTACCCATGGAAGAAGAAGGTCTTTTTTTCCTTCTGGCGTTTTTCCTACGCGGTTTTTGAAAACGGCGGCCTTTTGCCGACGGAGGCGCAGACAGGCTTTGAATGCTGGAAGGAAGCTCAAACTTGTCCACCTTCATTTCCATTAATTTTTCGATGTTTTTCAACTTTCCTTGCTCCCGGCGGGTCACGAAAGTAATGGCCATCCCCTTGGTATCGGCTCTAGCCGTTCGTCCGACCCGGTGAATGTAGTCTTCGGCATCGCCCGGTAAGTCATAATTGAAAACCAGCTGAATATTTTTGACATCGATGCCACGCGATAAAATGTCGGTCGCGACCAAGATATGGATGGTTCCGTTTTTGTACTGTCGCAGCGTCTCTTCCCGATCAGATTGTTGAAGGTCCGAATGAATTTCTCCGGCTTTCAGTCCATTTCTCTTTAATCCATTCGTAATTTCCTTTACACTCGATTTCCGGGAAGAGAAGATCAATATTCGATTTTCTTTACCTTTCATCGGGGTGAGCAGATATTTCAATAATTCAAGCTTCTGATGGTCTTCAGCGTGATACACCGCCTGGGAAACTCCTTCGGCGGGCTTGGACACCGCAATGGTAATGGAGACGGGGTCTCTCAAAATCTGCTTGGCCAGTTTCTTGATTTTGGGCGGCATGGTAGCAGAAAACATCAGATTCTGCCTATTTTTAGGCAAGCTGTTGGTGATCTTGGAGATGTCGGGTAGGAAGCCCATGTCCAGCATCCGGTCTGCCTCATCGAGGATCAAACATTTGAGTTTCTCGAAGCGGACATAACCCAGATTCAAGTGCGCGATCAGTCGACCCGGTGTAGCAACGACTACATCCACTCCGGAAGTCAGTGCTTTCTTTTCCTGGATAAAGGCATCGCTATCTTGCCCGCCGTATACGGCAAGCGAACTCAACCCGGTAAAATATGCAAATCCTTCTAATTGTTGGTCGATTTGCATGGCTAGTTCCCGGGTGGGTACAATGATGAGTGTATTAACACCATTGGCGTTATTGGGATTTTCGGAAAGGAAATGGAGCATGGGTAACAAAAAGGCTGCCGTTTTTCCGGTACCCGTCTGAGCACAGGCGATCAGATCTCTGCCCTCGAGAATGGCCGGAATAGCTTTTTCCTGGATAGGAGTTGCAGTTTCAAAACCCATCGCATCTAATCCTTCCAATAATTCCTGATTCAAATTTAATTCTGCGAAAGTCAAGGTTGTATTTTTTTGCTTTTCTCTAAAGTAGTCTCCTCTGTGTTTCCCTTGGGAAAATGGACGTCTTATTACAATTGAATATGTTGGATATTCACCTAATTTAAGGGCAAATTAACACAATTGTACCCAAAGGTCAATTTAATTCCATACTCAATCGGACAGAAAATGACAATTAAAGGCCAATCAGGGAAGGAGATTTTACCGTGGGATAGCTCTCGTAAAATTGTTGAATTGGTAAGATAGTGTATTAGTGTCTAAAATCCAATTAAATGTATATGTTGTTGTATTTGTATGTCATTTAAATTCATGTGTTTTGCGAAAATTGCAAAACGTTTAAAAGTTAGGGGCACAAATGGATTGCAAAAGGAAGGAAAGCAATTGTCGGAAGGGCAAGGGAAATCATCCGGGGCAACGCCCTAAAGAGAGTATCATGATAAAGGAATCACGTATCATTTTGGGAAGGATTCACATTTTCTTGGCTGTTCTCTTTTGTGTTCCGACAAATTTGAGGATATTACAGAGTAACCGGTATACGATCAACGCTGGTCTATCTCCTCTTGCTTTCGATACAGCATTGGTACTTTTTTAACGCAAAAAACGGCTCTTCCATGTCAATAGAGCTTAGCCCCAGCAAAGTTGAAGAATTGGCTCCTTTGCGGGCAGCCTTTTACCAGTCCCTGACGGCGCCATTAGCCGGGAATTGGGATGAAGTGATTCATGACTCCGATCTTTGGGTCATTCGTCATACAGGTACGCCCATTGGTTATTTTTCCATAGGCGACGCCTCCACGCTCTACAATTTTTTTCTGCTGAAGCCCTTTCGAAACCAGCATGCTCAACTTCTGCGTCACATTGTAGAGGAGCAAAGCATCCACGCTGCCGTTACCACCACCCACAATCCGGTTTTTCTGACCAGTAGCTTAGAAGTCTTCGACCGCCATGAGGTACATAGTTACCTGTATACCGACTATGTCGACCGCGAAATCAAGAAGCCGGAATTTTTGCAAGATTTTACCATAGAAGTATTACCAGCCGAAAAACTAACGGAACTGGTCGCTTTTTATTTACAAAATACGGGCGGTCCGGAGTTCTGGCTCCAAAACCACCTGGGACAATTGCTGACCGATCAATCCATTATTGGCATGTTTGACGGCGCGGAACTTTTGGGGACTTTAGAGATCCGGCGCAACCGATTAACGCCTTACGTAGATATGGGGTTGGTCATTTCGTCCGCGAAGAGGAAGATGGGGCTGGGCACTTACCTTGCTGCTGAAGCCAAGAATATCTGCTTGTCCAGTGGAATGAAACCCATCTGTTCCTGTACGGCGAATAACCTTGGTTCGAAGCGACTCATCGAAAAAGCCGGCTTTATCCGAACCGGCAGCATTATTGAATTGGCGCTGACGTCCTAAGCTCAGAAAACGCGTTTCCGAAACAACTTAAACAACCAGCCGAGGGTTGCCAGATGGGCGAGCAGGGCGATTGAAAGGAAGCCCATAGCCGGTATTCCCTCATCCAGTGCATTCATGTACTGAAAGCTCCAATACATCGGGATGATCGCAAATAGGTATTTTAATGGCGGCACCACGAAAAAACTGATGACCGGAAGGAGCAATACCAGGTTAATGCCTTTGAAAGCGGCCAGACCTTCTACTTTGTTGCGGGCGAAAGTAGCCATTAGCAAAGTCACGGTCGGTGCGATCAGCGCCAAGAGAAAAGCTACGGCAATGGAGGCCGGCAGACCGTAGTTGGTCAGACCTCCGGCATAGATCATGGCCCAGGCAAAAAGAAAAGTAATCATCGTTGTCCCAAACAGCCTAAAGAGCAAAAAACTATTCGCACTGACGGGCAGGGTCCTAATGGCCGTTAGTAGCGCTTCGTCCTTTTCGTCCAGCATAATGGAAGCAACAACAAATCCGATGCCGCTACAGACCTGTACGGTCAGGAATATAGCGATGAGTACGCTGTAGTCGGACAAAATGGGAAATTGCAATGTCAGCCAGGGAACGCCATACCGCGCCATCAAAAATTGCAAAATCGGTGCTACGATCAACATCATCCACAAAAATTGCTCCCGAAGGATGTTGCGCAAATCCGTTATACTTAACAAGAGCCACTTAGACATCAGTAAACATCCTTTTTGATCATTCGCTGAAGGTTTTGAAAAAAGTTTGGTCGCGTCCGGAGTTTTTTGCCGATGAGTATTCCTTTATCATTGATCAAGAAAGCATTGGGAACTGCCTGAACACCAAATAAGGTCTGTATTTGACTAAAACCCGTTGCCAAATCCGAAAGGTTTAGCCAGGTAATCTGATCCTCCGTCGAAGCTTTTTCCCAACTTGCTACATTGTTACCCAAATAAAAACTGACAACTTGGACTTCGGGCGGGAAGCGATGCAGATTCGCCTTCACATATTTGTTGTGAGATCTGCAACCACCACAATTGGCACCCCAAAATATAAGATAAGCGTATCTGCCCATTAGTTGAGTCAAATTAAAATCTTCTCCCTGGATGGTTTGTACCTGAAAGGAAGGGCAGCGGTCTCCTACTTGCAACACCTCGTTGGACAAGAAAAATTGGATGCCTCTGCCCGCTGGACTGTCCTGATATTGTGGTGACATCTGCTCGTACAGCAGCGCTAATGCTTCACGGCCAATTTCTGCCCGGTTGGCAAAAAGCAGTTCCGAACCTAACAGTGAATTCGGGTGCTTCTTAGCGACTACCCGGTAAATGGGCTCTTTCCCATACTGAGCCAGATAAGTCTGTAGTTGTTGCTTTTCCTCGTCATCGGTATATTGCTTTTTCCTAAGCCGGAAATCGGCCTGGTAAAAGTGCATCATTTCATTCAAAACGCTTTGCTCGTATCCACCCTCGATCTGACTGTGCAATCGCATCTCTTCAACGGAATCGCACTCGAGGGTGATCCTGGTGTTTTCCAGGACTACGGTCACCATACCTTCATTGGTGCGGATTATTGCCTGGACTGGTCGGTCCACTTTCCCTTCAAAGAGAAATGTGTTGGCTTTGCTTTTAGTGGTCAGCGTGGTTTTGCCGTACTGCAAGGTGACCTCGCTTCCGTCGGAGAGGTCTCCTATTTCTCCTTTTAATACGAATCCAGATTGGGTAGGTAAATTGTTTTGCACTGGCACCGACTTTAGATGAAGATTAATTTACGGATATTTCTATCACGGCACAAGCAGTTTTCAATAGTTTCTCTTTCGAGGTCTCTGTCCACAATAGAAACCGAAAGTCCAGAAAAAACAAGAAGCCAAACCGGCATCGCCAGATCAGAGAAGTCGGAGGTGTAAAAACTTCAAACATTGAAAACCTTGTAAGAAGCACCTAATTTTGTGCATCTGTTTTCCTTACAACTGGCAATATGAAAATAAGACACAAGGTCGTACGGTGTTGTTTTTTACAACTGATGCTATTGAGCATTTCTGGTTTTCCGGTGTTCGGAATGGATTGTAATTGGGAAGAGACAAAAGCCCGGGTAGGGGGTAACGATTCGGACAATGACTTAATCAGGCAATACGTGAAGGAATACGCTGCCTGTCTGCAGGCTCACGGTGCAGACTCAGCGGACCACTATTTAAGGACGATTGCAAATGATCCTGAGTGGGGGAACTCCTGTTTGGTGAAGGCATCTGTCGAAGCCGAGCTCGGCCAATTTCACGAAGCACATAACAACTTTGCGGAGGCGCTCTACTGGTATTTGCGGCAAGAAGATACTTGGAACAGTTGCGGCCAGCACTATGAAATTGCGCAAACGGACATGGCCATTGCCAATCTCTATAATAAGGTGGGGGAATTTTCAAAAGAACATCATTATTTGCATAAAGCCTACGGTTTATTTGTCAAGACCGGCCTGAAGCAACCCATTGCTACCGCCGCTTCTCGACTCGGGTTTTATCTCAAGGAAAATGGCTTTTACGACAGTGCCTTGCTGTATCTGGAAGAGGCAAAATTACTTCAACAAGAAGTGGATGATCAAGCTGGCTTGGTGTATACCCTCAATCACATTGGACGAGTTCATAAAGATCGTAGAGAATGGGTGAAGGCCAACGAACATTATCGAGAAGCACTGGCCAGGGCCAAGCTTGTGAGAAAACATCACCCCAGAGCCTGGACACTAATCAATCTGGGATTCCTCGAATTGGATCAACAAAAATACCAAATAGCCGAGCCGTACTTTCGGCAGGCCCTGCAACTGGCTGAGCAAAATTCCCTTCCCGAGATCCTGCGATTGGGGTTCGAGGGACTCTATCGTACCGCTGAAGAAACCGGTCGGTACGAAAGTGCCTTCCATCATTTCAAGAAATACCTATCTATGGGAGAATCCATGCGAAAAACGGAGCATGCCGCAAAACTGGCTGAGGCCCAATGGATGTATCAGCAAGAATTGCAAAAAAAAGATCAGGAAATTAAGGAGGTCCGGTATCAGAAGGATCGCTTGCGTCAATTACTTTGGATGCTGATCGCAATCACATTGTTGATAGGGTTGGGCGCAGTGGTTTATTTTCAACAACAGCAATTGCGAAGAGCAGCACAGGAAAACCAGGAGTTGGATACAAAATTGTCGCATTATGTGGAGCGTCTTGATCGCCAATCGCAGGAGAATGGATCGACCGATGCTGCCATCCAATGGGTGGACATTGAAGAGATGGTTCATCAGCGTTACCCGGCTTTTAAAGCCAATTTGTTACGCAAACACCCAAGATTGAGTGAGCAGGATATCCGGTTCTGTATGTTGTTACTGTCCTCTTTTTCCACCAAAGAGATTGCGGGGTTTTTCAATATTTCCCCGGCCAGTGCTAATAAATCCCGTTATCGAATTCGCCGTAAATTGGGCATTACAACGGGTGAGGACCTTTTGCCCTATCTCATCGAACAAGCTGCCGATTAATACGGTCCATAACTTGTCCATAGCTATAATTGATCCATAGTGGTTATTTGGAGAATTGTCCGGCACATCTTTGCTTTGGACAAAAATTACCATGATGAAGAGAATAATACCATTGTTTTTCAGTTGTTGGGCATGGCATGTCGCGATTTTTGCGCAAGTTGGAGCACCACCGGAAGTCGCGGCCCAAATCGATCAGCTCTTTGCCGAATTGTCGTCGGATGGTCCGGGTTATATGATCGGCGTGATCAAGGATCAACAAGTCGTTTTCCAGAAGGGGTACGGAATGGCCAACCTTGAACATCACTTACCGATTACTTCGAAGACAGCCTTCAATGTAGCTTCTCTTTCCAAACAGTTTACAGCCGCTGCAGTAGCGCTGCTCATTTTGGAAGATAAGGTGTTGTTGGATGATCCCGTGCGAAAACATCTACCGGATTTCCCACAACGATTTGAAGCCATCCAGGTCAAACACCTTATCTATATGACGAGTGGCTTGCCGGAATACACGAACCGAAAGCGCGAAAATGAAACCGATTGGAGTTCTGTACATTTTTTCTCGCTCGACACTGCCATTGCGGCCAGTTTACGGGCAACGGAATTGGAGTACACACCAGGTTCACAATGGAGTTACAGCAATATCAACTTTATGTTGTTGGCTAAGATAGTCGAGACGGTTTCAGGAAAGCGGTTGGCCGAATTTGCCAGGGAACATATTTTTCAACCGCTCGGTATGAGACATACCGTGATTAACGACAATGTCTTTGAGCCCATTCACAACCGGGCGGATGGCTATACCGAACCCGAAAAATCTTCAACCATGCACTATTTCCTTCAACAAGGTTATATGCCGCCTTCGAGCCGTCGCTTCCTGCAAATCCGTCGCAATTCTCCCCATTACGGTGGGAGCGGGGTCTACACCACTTTCGAAGACCTGGTCAAATGGGACACAAATTGGTATACCATGGCGCTTGGCGGGCCTGCATTTTACGACCTGATGCACCGAAGAATGACGTTTGACCACCCCAAGAACAACGATGCTTTCGGGCTGGTTTTCGGAGATTTCAATGGAGAAGAGATCGTTTGGTACGATGGCCATACATTGGGGTTCCGTGCTTACATGATTCGGTTTCCTAAGCATCGCACAACGGTGATCTGCCTGTCCAATCTGGAAACGGGCTTTTCACCCCGCAGCAAAGTGGATCGATTGGTGGATCTGTTGCTCAATGCCGGGATTTTGGAGTTTTAAAAAGAAGGTGTAGCTTTATTTGCTGACCTACTATGCAAGAAAAAATCTTCCAATGATCCATTTCAAGAAGGGCTTAAGGAGCCTGTTTCCCACTTGCGCTTTGATTTTGCTACTGGTTTCTTGTGAACAAGATAATGAGAACCGCGCTGCCTCAGAATCCGATGGGGACATCGAACTGTATGCCGAAGAAGTGGCCGCTGCGGCCCATCATTTGATTGAAGTAACGCCAGCCGATCTGCGCGATTCACTGGTCTTTCCTTTCTACAGCGATAGCCGGACAACGGGACCGGCTACTCATCAAACACCGTCATTTTGTGCCGTGGTAGCCTGGTGCTCAAAAGGGTGGGGACTCCAATTGGGCGAGCTGAACCAGGAACAATTGGTAGCGGCCCATAAGATTCTCAATCTGGCCCTATCTCCCGGCGGGTACCAAATTCTGCGCTCCGTGTTGAATCATCAGCGCATCATTGGCGAAACCGAAGATATCGGAGCGTCTGCAACGGTGAAAAACGCCATTGCCGCAGGGCTGGAACAGCCGGCCAATACCATTTTTGATTTCCAGGGCGACGTACCCGATAGTTTGTTCTATCCTGCTCTGGCGGGGGGCGGACGTCCATCGGCATCGGGAACACCGGTCAATTGGGTCTGGGAACCCTTATCGGGTACCAAAGGACGTTGGGCACAATTTCTACGCTATACCCTGGCCATATTTGGAGAACCGGGTGGAGAGGCTTGGGGATTTCGATTCGAAGGGCATCACATCACACTGAACATTACCTTTCTACGGGATGCCGAAACCGGGCGCCTGCGGGTGCATACCACACCACTTTTCTTTGGAACCTTTCCCATGATCATTCCCGCCACACCATTTCCCAAAGAGGACCCCACTCACCAATGGAATTGGGAGAAAGGTCAGCTGATGATGTACAATGTGGCGCATCATCTTCATCATTTCTGGCTTTCGGTGCCCGATCAACTCCGCACGAAGGCCAAGATTCCACCGAAGTTTTTTTCCCAAGCTCCGCCCTTGATCCTGGATACACCAGTCCCTTCCATGATCAGTGCTCTGGAAACAAAAGTCGATCCTGCTACCATCCGTACTTATCCCCACGTCGAAATCCACACCGATGATCTAAGTGACGAGGCACTATGGCACTTGCGACAAGCTTTTTATTTCTATTCCGGCGCCATGCATCCCGATATTAGACAGCTTTACGAAGACCGCATCAATACTGCGCTGACATCCGGACAACCGCTGACCCTGTCTTGGGCCGGTAGCTCTCTGGAAAAAGTAGGAAATCGCCATTACAGTTATCTGATCGTCGGATCCTTGTTATTGGAGTTTTTGCAGAGCAATCAATTCTTGGTGCAACACAACCCGGATGTAACGGGCAATCACTTGCACAGCATGCTGCGAGACCTCAGTTTTGACTGGGTAGATCCAATGCACACCCATCATCTGGATGATCACCTTAGCAAACACTAAGCGTTCGGCCAATGGTTCATGGCATCCAAAATGCCGCCCATCAGTATCAAGGTAATGAACCAATACAATACATTGATGAGGACATTTTTCCACGATTTCTGTTCAAATAAAGCATTGAGCACAAAAGTCGGAAGCACAACGACTATGGCCACAAATCCACCATGCCAGGCACCGTGTCCAAAATTGTCGAATTGGCCTTCTTGTCCTATATCATTGCAAAAACTTAGCATGAAAAACGACAATAGTAAAGACATAATGAGTGATAAACCCATGATCAGGGGCATATTTGCTTTTTTCCGCTGTTCGTCCGTCATTCCGATCGAATTCATCCAGGCTTTGCCAAAAAGTAATTTGCTGTAGAAAAGGGTGCCGACGATCGTCGGTGTCAAAGTGGCCAGTACTAGGGATAGTACATTTACATTTAGGTCTTCCATTTTGCTGTATTCTAGAGGTTTAAATACAGCAAGGAGCCAAATTGCTTGCTTCTAGTTGGTTGAGCGTTCATCTTTATGAAATAAAAGAATAAAAGATCTTTTTGTCCTATATTTGTGAGCAAATACCTTCAAACACTTTTAACTATGTTTTCCAAAGGATGTGAGTATGGGATCAGGGCCCTGACGGTGATTGCGGAGGCGAGCAAAGAAAATCAGAAAATCGGGATCAAGGAGATTTGTAAGTCATCCAAAACCCCGGAGTCGTTTACGGCCAAAGTGCTGCAAAATTTAGTGAAGCGGAAGATCATCAACTCTCAAAAGGGACCTTCAGGAGGATTTTTTATTTCGAAAGACCTGGATGAAATTTCGCTTTACGACATCGTGGATGCAATTGATGGCACAGATATTTTTACCAAATGTGGATTGGGTTTGGAGGCGTGCAATGCCCAGAGGCCTTGTCCTTTGCACGACAAGTTTGAAATAGTGCGGTCCGAATTAAACACCATGTGTAGATCCAATACTTTGGCGGACTTGGTATTGGGCTTTCATCAAAAGGTGTATGAGCGGTGAATGGCACTGCCATCGATTTTCAAGTGAAAGCCATGATCGTCTAAATGATTTTTTATGAAAATAACAATCTTATTGATACTAGGTATCTGGCTGGGGATGGTCCTGGGGATTTCCTTCCTGGAGGCTCCCTTGAAATTCCGGGCTCCCAATATTACACTGCCATTGGGGCTGGGAATTGGAAAATTAGTTTTTGGGGCGCTCAACAAAGTTGAAGTACTTTTTGCGGCCATTTTACTACTGGGCCTTTGGAGGTTATGGGGAGGATTGACTACACCGACCATCATCTGCTTCATCAGCATTCTTATCATTGTAATACTGCAGTATTTGTGGTTATCCCCCGTACTCCATCAGCGAGCTGATGCCATCATTAGTGGCCTGGAAGTGGCCAGTACCAATCACCATTTCTTCTACGTAGGGTTCGAAGTAATCAAAGTGGTACTATTGATTTTCGGATTCATCAAGATCTACCATCATGCCTGACATCTCAAATAAAGAAGATATCAAAATCTTTGTCGATGCCTTTTATCGGAAGGTTCGGGTCGATCTATTGCTGGGAGGGGTTTTCGCGGCTAGAATAAAAGACGATGAGTGGGGGCACCATTTGGAACGTATGTACAGCTTTTGGAATACCGTATTGTTTTCTCAGAAAGAATACCGGGGCAACCCATTTGCCAAACACGCCGACCTACCCTTACAATCTCAACATTTCGAGAGGTGGATCGACCTATTTCACCAAACGATCGATGAGTATTTCGAAGGGGGCAAGGCGGACGAGGCCAAAAGTAGAGCCAAGAGCATTGGAGCTATATTTCAAGCTAAATTGGAATTCTTGCGTCGTTGAAACTTTGGCCTTGACTGCTAAATATATTTTAAATACATTTAAGGTAAATATAAGTCACCCAAAATTGGAAACAATGAATGTTTTGTATTTAACCTTCGTACTAGTGACCAGTACTTCCCCTAGGATTGCGCCATCCATCACCTTACAAAGCCTGATCAGCTTTTCCGAAATGAATTCCTTTGCACTGTTTAGTCAACAAATGGCAGCGTCCGGATTCGAACTCACCAATTCCTACGGACAGCCCGAGGTCTATGAATATGCTTCCATTCGACAATTTTCAGCCTCTTCCAATCCTGATGTACGGGTCTCCAATCAGTGTGTTTACGAGAGGGGAGATCAACAAATCCGAGTTGGATTCAAGACGGCCGATAGAGTCCTTTATGAATCTTTGCTCCAACAATTGCAGTCGGAGGCGATGCAGTTTGTGGCTCAGCGGACGCAGAAGCACCCTTTTATGGAAGGTAATCAGACCCATTACCGATCGGAATTGTTCCCCGATATTGAGTTAGAGCTGACCGATGTGACGGTTAACCAGTACGATGATAAAAGCCCAAAGATTAGTTGGAGAAGATATGGCTTCAAGATAGTGAACAGGCGACCCTGAAGTTGAGCCAGTACCCGAAAAATCAATGTATTTTCTAAATTGCTGACTGTTGAAAAGTTCCATTGAGAATCAGAAAATAATGACTATAATCTTACCAAACTGGGTTTTCGGCATGATAACTCTCAGTGCGCTCTCCTTCTTTTCGTCGTGCGAAGACGCTGGATACGAAAGTAAAGCACCACCGGGCAAAGTGAACGACCGGATTGGTAATCACGCATATGATCGGTGCGATGAAATGGAAAACCACGATGCTGTTATGGTAGACACCATAGTGGTTCAGACCACGGAAGAGTTAATCAAGGAGATAAGTAGTCACAAAGTAATCAAGCTTGAAGGTCAAGAATACCGTTTAAAATCAACCCTGAATATTGAAGGCGTCAAAAATCTAAAAATACTGGGGATGACGCTACCGCACCTAATGCTCGATGAGCAAAATGGCACCGTCATTCAATTGCTAAACGCACAGAACATTTACTTTGATAACTTAATCATTGGTCATTCAAAAAGCCAGGGCCATACCGGGAAACAAGGAATTGTAAGGATAGAACATTGCTCAAATGTCGAAGTGCAAAATTGCCAGATTTGGGGTCATGGAACATTTGGCCTAATCACCAATGATGTTTGCCGTCTGGCGTTTAACAACTCAGCA
Organism: Saprospiraceae bacterium; assembly: GCA_028284395.1. Taxonomy (GTDB): domain Bacteria; phylum Bacteroidota; class Bacteroidia; order Chitinophagales; family Saprospiraceae; genus JANQRV01. Next base: position 24,697 of record JANQRV010000168.1, on the reverse strand, counting down.
ATCACCGAATGTACGGCGTTGATTTTTGAACTGGAGAAAAGCCGGCAAGTCGATTTTTCAAACACAAAATTTTACAACAATCATTTAGCGATTTCTGTCCTCGGAGGCTTCACCAATGCCACCAAAGAAGTGATCTTTACCAATTGCGAATTTTCGGATAATGAGCCAACCGTACCTGGAAATCCAGCCTTCAATTTCAGGGATAATGACCGCGACTTCCATGAAAAAATAGTCTTCCGAAACTGCACCTTCAAAAACAATAAAGGTTACAAATGGTACGGCGACAAGATCAAACTCGATCAATGCAAAATTGACTCTACGGACTTCATCGATCTCCATTAGAAAAAGCCAAAATCACATTCCCTTCTTTCTCCCCGAATTTGGCGTAACCCGAAGAAATAAATACCTGATTATCAACAACAATTGGCCCATCGGAGTCAATCGCTCCACCAAATGCCCTGACGCCATTGACCGCATCGTAATCGCGCTTCGTGTCAAAAGACCAGAGTTCGCTGCCGTCTGCTTTGGCATAAGCTTTCATTAGACCGTCCAGTGTTCCGGCAAAGACGACCTCGGGAGTCAAAGTGATTGCAGCCGATAAACCCGGACCACACCCTCTCAATTCAAAAGTGCCGCAGCGGTCTTCCTCAATTTTGGACCAAAGAATGGATCCGTCACCAATATCTACAGCATGAAGGCCGGGTGATTTTGGCTTATCCTCGTGAAGACTATAAAGACCGCGGTCGTTGATTGGAACGAAGAGTACCTCACCATCCGTTGCCATACCCCAGTGGATACCGCCCATAAAGCCTCCACGGCCGACAAGCTGGGTCCAGAGAATGCGACCGTCATCATCGGGATCTAAGGCATAGACATGCCCCGATTTCTGACCCGCAAGAAGGACATCTTTTCCCTGGTAGCTGACTAGGATCGGCGGTGCGCCAAAGTCTGCATCCGGACCGTTGTCTTCCGGGCAGTTGGCACGACTGGTCAGGGTAACACATGCCGCATTCCATACATCTTTAGGAATGGTCTGTCTGATCCACCGCTTGTCACCACTGCGAAGATCGAAAGCTATGATAGCATCACTGGTATTGGTTGCTGGACGAGTATAGTTTTCGCCACTTCCGATGTACAGACAACTCCGGGCTGTATCGATGGTAACCGCCGTCCAAATGGGGGCTCCGGACGGCCCCATAATGGGTACTCCCTTGGAGTTGATGCCTTGTTGGATCGGTTTCTGATCGATCGTATAGGATTTCCAAATTTGGGAACCGTCGTCGGCATCCAGGGAGACCATCGAGCCGCGAAATGTGCAACACGAATAATTTTCATTGGCGGCAGAACCGACCTCGATGGAAGAAACCGGAATAAACAGCTGATCCCGGTACAAACTCAAGGTCCCGGTGATGGTAGCTGTCTCGTGATCATCGACCTTTTTCTTCCAGAGCAACCGCTTACTGTCGAGGTCGAAAGCATATACCTGGGCTACAAAATCACCGAAGTATAAGCGATGGGCTCTTCCCAGAGAATCTCTGCCGATGACCAAGGCGCTCCGCACTTCGGCATCAGCCTGATAGGTCCAGCGCGTACATCCCGTATGCCGATCCAGTGCATAGATTGTACCGGTCTGGCTTGCCGTAAACAGGGTGTTGCCCGCAATGGTGGGTTGTACTCGTGCTCGCGAGGAGTTGGGAAAGGCAAATACCCAATCGAGTTTCAATTTCGAGACATTTCGTGCATTTAGCCTGAGGTCCGCCCGGTCGTAGTATCTTTGATTGTGAAGTCCCATTCCCCAATTATCAATTCTTGGATGGGCAATTTGATCCGCAGTAATATCTACTTCGGCACACCTTCCCTTTTTCAGTGCTTCGTCAGACAATTTCTCTTCATCTACCTCGGAAATGAATGCGGCCAATGCCCGGTGCTGCTCATCGGTAAGGGTCATGGCCTGGTTTTTCATGACACCCGATTTGAGCGCCGTTACGATCGCTTTTTCGGGCAACAGTTTCAGCGCTTCCAGGCTAGGTGCTTCGGCAATGGCTCCGCCGTGACAAATGCCGCAACGGGTCTCATAGAGCTCTTTGGTAGCCACGTCGGCGGTCATCTTTTCAAAAGAGCCCTTGGTGAGCCTGGTCCAAATAAACCAAAGAAAGAGGAGAGCAATGATCAATAATCCGAATAGTACAAGCAGGGCTTTTTTCCACATGGGATTACATATTCTTGAGTGAGAAAAGAGAATTTTTGTCGATGATTTGCCTTAAGGAAAAGACATTGCCGTCCGGATCCTGGGCAAATACCATCCAGAAGTCCTGCATCTTTTGTGGACTACTGGTAAATTGGACCCCCGCATTCCTCAACCTTTCGTATTCCTGCTGTATGTCCTCCACTTCAATTGAAAATGAATAACCCAGGTCGGTCAACTTTCGAGGAGTTTTCCCAGCTTCGGTCTTGGGCTGGGTATACTGCATTAATTCCATTTTCTTACCTTGAGTATCCATGCCAAACCAAGCTGCATCCATGGTGACATTGTCCAGATCTACGACGTCATCTATCACCGGATGGGGCCCATAACTACCGATCCGATAGGGTTTGATCTCCAATATCTTTTCGTAGTAGGCAGTCAATCTCTTGACGTCCGGACTGATCAGGGCTACCTGTGTCATCCACATCGGATGTTGCTCCGCCCATTTTTTACCGATGGCCATCCTAATCAGTATTTCCGGCATGTGCTCCAACTCCATCATGTTGCCCTCGGGGTCATAGCCGTACGCATAGGACACGCTGGCACGACTCATTCCTATGGGACCGTCACCGCGACTAAGGATCTTGGCACCTGCTGCTTCAAATTTATCGTACACTGGTTGATCCGCCGGGCCTTGATAGCAGGTATGGGTCATGCCCGGGCCAAAGGGGGGCATTTTCGTAATGAACGTGTCGGTTTGGTCACCAAACTCCGTTAGCTCCAACAACATATTGGGCCCCTGGAGTATCGCCGTTTCATAGGTAATGGAGTCTCGACCAAACAACTGATTCGCGGCCGGATTGTCTTTGACTATATACCTCTTCACTACTTCATAATCCGTTGCTTCCCGGTAGAAGTCGATCATCTCATCCAAGTCCAGAACGGAAATGCCAATGTGGTTAAAGCCAATAAAGGTAGTAGGGGAGTCCAGCATCGAAGGGCGTGGGGCGAGGCGCGCCATGGCGTAACGGTAAACATAAATCCCACCGGCCAGTAGTACTACCAGCAGTACAAGGAAGAGGTATTTTAACAATCGGAAGAACATAAGCGGAAAGATTAGTTGGCTTAGAGATCAAGATAACTATTCTTGTGCAAATGAGTGGCTTATGGAGACTGGTTCCCGTAAGCAGATAGATCTGGTAAATCTCGAGATTGCGAGCTCTTAGTGTACTGTTTTCAACTGCATCTGATCAATGATGGTGTTAGCATGACACGATGGATTTTTTGTGATACTGAGAAAAAGTGAGTATCATTATTTGCCCGTAAAATCATTCCCAAACCGTAATCGTTTACTCAGGTACGGTTCGAGTTGACTTTCGTTTTATTGCCCGGAATTTTTGTTGAACCGATAGCCATGTCAAAATGGAAAAAAACGCAAGAGCTTTCAATCTACTTATCGCCAGCTATCTAGAAACTGAACTGGTAGAAAGAATTCGCAGTACAGATGAGCGTGTGAATGTGATCTTTAAGCCAGAATTGATCGCTCCTCAACGATTTCCAGCCGATCATATTGGCGGCCCTTTCCAAAGAACGGAGGACCAGGAAAAACAATGGCAATCCTTCCTATGGAGAGCCGACATTCTTTTTGACTTTGATCGTACGCATTATGACGACTTACCTGAATTGGCTCCTCATTTAAAGTGGATACAAACCACTAGTTCAGGCATTGGTCAAACAATCAAAAAATGGAATTATCACCGAAGGATGCCCAAAACCATTTTTACTTCATCAAGAGGCGTACATGCCCAGCCATTGGCAGAATTCTGTCTTTTGGTGATGCTGACCTTTAATAAAAAACTATTTCAAACCATCAGTCAACAAAAGGCTAAAAGGTGGGCGCGCTTTTCAGGGACGGACCTGCGTAAGCGTACCATTGGAATTGTAGGTATGGGCAAGGTGGGGAGCGAGGTGGCCAGAATTGCCCAATGCCTCGGAATGAAAGTGCTGGGAGTAAAGAGAAACATTGAAGGAATTAAACCATCTTCACTGTATGCCGATGAGTTATATACTCCAAGGGATCTGCATCGTATTCTTCCAAGATCGGAATATCTTGTTTTGATTGCTCCTCATACTCGGGCAACGGATAAGATGATAGGCCGGAGAGAATTACATCTGCTTCCCAAAGGAGCCATTTTGATCAATATCGCCCGGGGGGCCCTGATAGACGAAGCTGCCTTGGTTGAGGCGCTGGAATCCCAACACCTTAGAGGAGCCGGTTTAGATGTTTTTGAATCCGAGCCCCTACCTACCGACAACCCTTTTTGGGAGATGGAAAATGTCATCGTCAGTCCCCATTCGGGGAGCACCAGTGACCGGGAAAATGAATTAATTACCGATCTATTTTGCGAAAACATTATCAGTTTTCTGGAAGGAAGACCCATGCGGAACCTTTTTGATACCAGCGGATTGTCGTAAAAAAAGTAAAATGAACCTTGATTTTTTACACGGTGAAGCCACGGTGCTCTTAATTCTAACTGCGATCACCTTTTTTGGGGTCTGGCTGGATACCAATTCCAAATTTTTTAAACAGTTGGGTTCAGCAGCACTTATTATCCTAATGGGTATGCTTTTGTCCAACTCTGGAATTCTACCTCCGGAATCAAAAATGTACGATTTTTTTTCGGGCGACGGAATCTTGGCCGGTATCATTTTGATTTTGCTTAAGATCAATCTAAATACACTCAAAGATGCTGGCATACCAATGATAAAAGCATTTTCGCTCGGAGCACTCGGGTCTGCTATGGGGGCTTTCATTATGGGATACTTTCTCTATTCACAAATTGGAGCAGAAACCTGGAAGTTGTCCGGTCAGTTTGCCGCCACTTATATCGGAGGTGGGATGAATTATGCAGCCATTGGAAGAGAATTGGGTACAAGTAGCGATTTGTTTTCGGCTGGCATTGCTGCAGATGTACTCATCACGGCCATTTGGTTAATCGTATGCATTACAATACCCGGTTTCTTGGATAAAAGAGAACAAAGCCCCAGACCGGTCGCCAAACGGGAAATAGAAGAGCCCGTGGATGAAATCAAGACCCCATCTCTGGACCAATTGCTCTTTAAAAGTGCCCGGTCCATTTCCTTGAATGACCTGGCACTGATGACTACTATCGTCATGGCCATTATGTGGTTTTCCAAACTATTGGCTTCCTGGCTTCCTGTGGTTCCCATGATTATTTGGCTGACCACCATCGCTTTGATCATTGCGCAAATGCCTAGAATAAAGACCTTATCGGGTTGTACCGTGATCGGCAATTACCTGATTCTTTTATTCTTAGCGACCAACGGAGCCAGATCAGTATTGTCCAGGATCATCGATATTGGTCCTTCCATCCTGTACTTTGCCTTAGGAACGGTAGCCGTTCATGGGGTAATCATCTTCGGCCTCGGCCGTCTGTTGAAGGTGCCTTCATCGATGTTGGCCGTTGCTTCTCAGGCTAATGTTGGTGGTGCTGCTTCTGCTATGGCCATCGCTGGTGCCAGGGGGTATACTTCCCTGGTGCTTTCGGGGGTTGCGGTGGGTATTATGGGAAACGCGATTGGAAATTACATTGGTTTATTGATTGCCTATTTAATCAAAACCATCATCTGAAAGTCAGTAAGCAGGTGCTCCGATTCAGCTGTCCTGTTAATGGCATATTCAAATAAAACGACCACTGGTTAAACCGTCAACGATGAAACGTCCAACACCGAAACCATCTTTCAATGCTGGCTCCTTCAAACGCACAGATCTGGTAAATCTCGAAGATTTGCCAGATCTATCTATCGGATTATATCTATTTTCATGTTCGTATCTAGTCTTATATGCCAAAAAAATTGAATACAGTGGAAAAATTGGATTATATCAGAATTAATGTTGACTCGAGAGTTCCAAAATACAAACAAATCGTAGATTCCATTATGGATGGTATCAACCGAGGGAGTCTGCTGATGGGGGATCAAATCCCTTCCATCAATGCCCTGAGTGAAGGCTTCGACCTCTCGCGGGATACGGTAGACAAGGCCTATCGATTGCTCAAAGAACAAAACGTTATAGTCTCCGTAAAGGGCAAAGGCTTTTACGTTTCTAAAACGGATTTGTCCATTAAGATAAATGTCCTTTTCCTGATCAATAAATTGAGCACTTACAAAATGCGTATCTACAACGCTTTTGTCAATGCCCTGGGGAGGAATGCGAATGTTGACCTGCAGATTTATCACTGCGAACCTTCCGTTTTTATCAATGTCTTAGAAAAGAAACAAAACCAGTACAACTATTACATGGTCATGCCCCATTTCAGGAATGATGCCTTGCAACATATGGGGTGCACCGATGAGATCCTTAAAGCCCTGCACGCTTTGCCGACCGACCGATTGATCATCATGGACAGAAACCTGGAAAGCTTTTCCAGCGAAGTGGGCAGAGTCTTTCAGGATTTCACGGAGGACATTTATGCGTCTTTGGTTGAAGGATTCGAAAAAATTAAGAAGTACCGTAAAATTATCCTGGTTTATCCAAGTGAGGCAGTTTATCCCTATCCAAAAGGAATTGTAACTGGATTTAAAAGATTTTGCCTTCGGAATAAGCTCGATTTCGAGATCCTGGATGAAATATACGACGGCATGGAACTTCAGCTGAAAGACCTATATGTGATCATTGCCGAAACGGATTTAGTCAATTTGGTTCAGCAAACCAGGGACCGCCATTACAAATTGGGCGAAGATATCGGTATCATTTCCTACAACGATACGCCTTTGAAAGCTCTACTGGGCATTACGGTGATCAGCACCGATTTTCAGAAAATGGGCACAGCAGCCGCCGAAATGATCCTCCATAATAAGCGAGCAACGATCAAAAACGATTTCAACTTCATTGATCGCCACTCCATTTAGCCATTTCAATGACCGCGCATTCCAGCGCAAGATCTCCCTTCCGAAGTACCATTCTGATGCATTCAATCGATGGCTGTCCCATACAGCATAGTACAGCACAGGATGTAATCCTCATTTCTTGGAAATACATTAGTCGTACTGTTTGAAATAGTATTGAATGAAGCTCCATTTCGGATGTTTCATTCGGTATTCAGTATTTATACTCACTAACCTACCTAATTATGGTCAAAACAAATCGAATTAGAAAAAATTCATTTTTGCGGCAGGCTCCCCCTCCAAAAGGAGCGGCTACTATACTACTGTTGCTTGGCTGCTTAATGAGCTTTTCCGTGTTTGCGCAAGAACAAATTACTGGAACTGTAAGCTCTTCTAACGGAGACAATTTAATTGGCGTCAATATTCTACAAAAGGGAACCACCAATGGTACAGTAACCGATTTCAACGGCAACTATTCCCTAGAGCTAGTGGATGGCGAAAAGGTTCTTGTTTTTTCCTACACCGGTTATGAAAGCATCGAGGAAAATGTCGGAAATCGAACAATCGTCAATGCTGTAATGAATGAAGGCGCCCTGTTGGATGAAGTGGTGGTAGTGGGGTATGGCAAGCAGAAAAAGTCTGACTTGACTGGTTCCGTTGCAACTGTGAGCGCTGAAGACATAACACAAGTACCTGTATCGAGGGTGGATCAGGCCTTACAAGGCCGAGCTGCAGGCGTACAGGTAACGCAAACCAGTGGCGCACCTGGTGCAGGGACAGTCATCAGGGTAAGAGGTGGTAACTCCATTACCGGAAGTAATGAGCCTCTTTGGGTTATCGATGGTATTATAGTTGGAACAAATTTCAATTTGAATAATATTAACGCTAATGATATTCAGTCGATTGAAGTATTAAAAGATGCTTCTTCTATTGCCATTTATGGTTCCAGAGGTGCTAACGGTGTGGTATTGGTAACCACTAAAAGTGGAGGAGGTGCTAGTTCGGGAAAGCCTCGAGTGAGTGTAAATCTCTATGGCGCTAATCAGCTTGTGCCGGAATTCCCCGATATGCTTTCTCAGGAAGAACAAATAGCATTTACTAATGAAAGTGCTCGATTTAGATCGGCGGCAGAACCGTTTCCAGATGATCCGTCTACTTATCCCGACAACGACTGGTATGATCTGGTAATGGATCCGTCTCCTATCTACAATGCAGATATTTCCATCGCTGGTTCATCGGAAAGTGGGAAGGTTAACTATTATAATTCTGTAAATTATTTTAACCAAGATGGCCTGATCACAAGTTCCGGGATTGAGAAATATATTTTCCGATCAAATTTAGATCTTCAACTCAGTGATAAAATAAATGCGGGATTTAGGGTAAATTATTCGCGAATCAACCGAGACAATGGTGTTGTAGGCTTCCCATTCGGAATACTTCCTACACAACCTATATTTAATGACGATGGTACCTACAATGGGTTTAATGATGTTGTTGGTTCTCCCTTTTCTAATCCTTTGGCAAATGCGGAGCTGAATACGAACGAAACCTTTACCAATAATTTACTCGCTACGGTTTATTTAGAATATAGTCCAGCTCCAAAGTGGACCATTCGCTCTACCTTTAATCCGGAATTTAATAATACCAAGCAAAATAGACTGAGTTCTAGCCAGGATCCAGGAAATCTTGCCATTGGTGTAACGGATGGTGGTAATGCTAGTGTACGAACGGTGGCGAGTACCGGATGGAACAATGAAAACACCATACAATATCAATCTGATTTTGGGATCAATCATAGTATAACCGCACTTGCCGGTGCTTCGTTTCAAAAAGTAAGCACGGAGATAGCGCAATCCGAAGCATTTGGTATCACCAGTGATGCAGCAGGTTTTAACAACCTGGGCTTTTCAGACCCTACAAGATCCGTAGTTAGTAGTGACTTTAATGGGTTTCAAATCGCCTCTTTCTTTGGCAGGCTAAATTATACCTACAAAAATAGATACCTTCTAACCTTGGTGGGAAGAACCGATGGTAGTTCTGTTTTTGCTCCGGGAAACAAGTACGAGTTCTATCCATCGGTAGCTGCAGCCTGGAAAATTTCTGAAGAGCCCTTTATGCAAGGCCAAAATGTTTTTGAAGATCTAAAATTAAGAGCCAGTTATGGAAAAGCTGGTAATCAGGCAATAGGACCTTACAGAACACTTGGGCTTCTAACGGAAGCAAACACCACACTGAATGGTGCAGAAAACCCCGGTCTAACACTTGGCAGACCTGCCAATCCAAATTTAAAATGGGAGACGACGAGTTCGTTCGATATAGCGCTGGAAGCTTCTTTGCTGGGAGGCAAAGTTTTTACAGAATTGAACTATTACTATAAAAAAACAGAGGATTTACTGCTGGATGTCGCTATACCAAGACAAACTGGTTTTACCAGCCAATTGCAGAATGTTGGATCTTTAGAAAATCAAGGTTGGGAATTGCTTCTGAACTCAAGAAATGTTACTAGGCCAAATTTCAGCTGGGAGTCCACATTAACGCTGTCCGCCAACAATAACAAAATTTTAGATTTGGGAGGGGCGGAATTTATTGATGTTACCGTAGATGAAATTTTAGGCTCGGGTAATACCCGTCTGATTGTGGGTCAGCCGGTACCCGTTTTTACCGGAGTCAGATATTTAGGTACCTGGAAGAGCCAGGAAGAAATTGATGCATCAGGTTTAGGCTCTCAAGTTGTTGGCGGCCCGAGGTATGAAGATTTGAATGGTGACGGTATTATTTCAACTGAAGATAATATAGTAATCGGAGACCCCACTCCGGATTTGATTTTCGGATTTGAGAACTCTTTTTCGATTAAGAACTTTGATTTTTCATTTTACTTTCAAGGCACAGTGGGGAATGAAGTATATAACTTAAGAATGCGAAATCATTATTTTAATCGTGGAGAGACCACGAAATTCGCCGATTTGGCTGATCGGTGGACCCCGGAAAATCCTACTTCGGATATTCCCAGAGCGGGTTCTGATGCCGTCACAACCAATCTAAGTAATACCGAATATGTTGAAGACGGATCTCATTTACGTCTAAAAACGGTAAGAGTAGCCTATAATTTTTCAACAGATAACTGGAGAGGTATAGAAGATGCTACCATTTATTTTTCAGGAACCAACTTATTGTTATTCTCTGATTTTAGATTAATAGACCCGGAGACCAGCAGATTTGGCAGGACAGGCTTGGGCAATATTGCCCAAGGATATGCCAATGGAGAGTATCCTAATCCACGAGTTTTAACATTTGGTCTAAATGTAACATTCTAAAAGAAATACACATGAAAAATATATTTTTCAGCGCCTTCGTCATTTTTTTGTGCTTTAGTTGTGAAGACTTTTTAGAGGAAGATCCTAGAGCTCTTATCTCCCCTGAAACCTTTTTTGCTTCAGAGAACGATGCAAGGCAAGCAGTCAATGGTATTTATGCCATTTTAAAGAACAATTCCTTATACGGTCAGGTTGGCCTTGATCATTTTTATGATAATGGTGCCGATATTATAGAGCCTAATCGTTCAGCCAATTTTGTAGAACCCATCGGCAACTATTCAATGAATGAAGCACTGGCAGATGTGTCCGTGCAAAAAATGAGTGTTTCGGATACCTGGAAAGATCTTTACCGAATCATACTAAATGCCAATATCATAATTGATCGGGTTACTGGAAATGAAGCCATTACGCAGGAAGCGCAAATAGACATTATTGCCGAGACTACATTTATACGGGCATTAGCCTATTGGCATGTAACGAACCTTTGGGGGGATGCACCTTACTATACAGATCCCCTCACAATTGATGAAATTAGAACCTTAGGAAGAACGGATGAAGCTACTATAATAAGTGGTGTTTTGGCAGATTTGCAGTTGGCAGAAGACAATTTACAATCTTCCTATACCGGTGCTGATAGAGGCCGGGCTTCAAAATGGGCGGCAGCCATAATTATGGCCAAAATCTACATGAAGCAACAGAATTGGCAAGCGGGCTTAAATAAGTGTTTGGAAATTATCAATGAATCTGAACATTCACTATTGCCAACCTATGCCGAGGTTTTTGATCCTACCAATGAATACAACGCGGAAATTATTTGGTCCCTAGATTTTGCAAAAGACATTAGAGGACAGTTTGAAGAAGGAGTATTAAGGGCAGACGGTAGTTTACCTGGCTTTGCCGGTAACGGTAACTGGCGACCAAGTATGTTTAACCCGCGTTTGCGGGATGAGCCGCTTAATACAGATGAAAGAGGCGCATTAAGGGCCGCACTAACAGCAAGAGGAGAGGCATTTAATGGCACCGGGTTGCAAATTGCATCAAAAGACTTTGCAGAAAAATTCCCCTTGAATGATTTAAGAAGACCGCTGAATATTATGGATAATTATTTAGGCTTTGATTTGGTCTTTCCATATATGCCTAAATTCATGAATTTAAGTTTGGAAACGTCACCGCGTTTTAATCACTCTGACAATAGAATGATATTTCGTTTAGCTGATGTTTATTTAATGGCCGCAGAGTGTGAGAATGAACTGAATGGACCTGACAATGCGTACCAGTATATCCACCCGATTAGGGAGCGTGCCTACGAAACGCAGGCCGAATGGGAATTGGTTGGTTTAAGTCAACAGGAATTCAGAGAGGCAATTTACGATGAACGTAAGTGGGAGTTGGCTGCAGAGGCTCATAGAAGGTACGATTTAATCAGATGGGGAATCTTGTTAGATGTGGTTCAAAAGCTGGAGTATCGTTTCTGGAAGCCCAATGAAAATATCAGACCATACCATGTTTTGTTGCCAATACCTTTGCAAGAATTGGAGTTAAACCCTGCGCTATTGGAGTCCGATCCGACTAACAATGGGTATAGATAAGAAATAACCGAAACAAGCATATTAATTAGTTGAAGGGCAAGGTGATAAAATTTTTATCACCTTGTTCCTTTTTAATAGAAGACAGGCAAAATGAACCAATTTCGGACCAACGAAACCGGAGTTGGGATAGGTTAGTCAGTATAGCACAGCACAGAATACTTTTTGAAGAATTTATGCATATTTTCGGTTTAAGCAATAATCAACCCTCGCTGAAATGGCAACTAAGTTTTTTCTTTCGATCCCTGTTTTCCTAATGGCATTGATGCCTTCATTAAAAACGCAGACCGCTCCTGACATCAATCCTCCGGCAGGGCGAATCGCAATTGTCGCAGATGGCAACTCACCGGATCCCGATGACTTGGGAGCAACGGCGGTATCAATTGCCTTATTACGTGCAGCAGGGTTGGAAGAAAGGTTGGTGCACTATTCACATAGCTGCGACCTGGTAAGAGTATCAAAAATTTCAGAAAAAGCAGAAAAAGAACGACACGCACTAATGCAATCCAGTTGCGATGTAACGGCAAGGCGTTGGGGCGGTTTTGAAAAGCTTACCTTTTTTGATGCAAAGTGGCATCTGGATCCAACCATCAAAGATTTGTGCAAAGCCATCAATGCATCTACCGCCAATGATCCGCTTTGGATCATTGAGGCAGGTGAACCCGATGTTATCGGCTTTGCTTTAGCTGCCACTCCAAAGGAAAAACACAAGTTTGTAAAGGTATTAACGCATCATCCGGCCAATGACAATGCGGGTGATTTTTATAAATGGCAAGATATCTTGGATTTCGAAGTGGAAGAAGTTCGGATTCCCGACCAAAATATAAAACTGAAAGTAAACATCGCCGATTGGGATTGGGCAAAAAACCATCCTGATGATCGCATTCAATGGATCTGGCTGATTGGTAAGATGGCGGAAACAGATGATGTAGTGAGTTTCCAAAAAGGAAAATGGGATTGTTCCGACGCGGGTATGGTCTTATACTGGATAACGGGTGCCTCCAATGGAGGGTTAGAGCAGGGAAGTGTAACGGATGTAAAATCCTTGTTGTTGGCTTTTATAAAGGCCAACCCCCAACCGTAAATTCCCCGAATGCAGCTTATTCTAGCTACTTCCGGGGAATTCTTGGCATTTGACCCAATCATTTCACCACCAAAGTGTACTTGGGCGTAGGATTGAGTGGACAAAAGTATTCGTACTCACCCGCTTCCAAGGTAACGTTGTTGGTCAAAGAGCTGTTACCTTCGGCCACGGGGGCTTTCACGTATGCCGCCTTGATGTGGTGGTCAGCTTCGTATTTGCCTTTTGGTACGAGTACGAATCCTACTTCATGATCGATACCTTCATTGGCAATTTCAAATTGATAGGTGCCGGCGGTTAGGTTTAGATTTTGGGTCTGAAATTTGCCTGGTGTCTGAATTAGTTTTACCGATTTGGCCTCTTCAGCCACGGTCAGCGAATACTTGGGCGTAGGGTTGAGTGGGCAGAAGTATTCGTATTCACCTGCTTCGAGGGAAACGATGTCGGTCAAAGAGCTGTTACCTTCGGCCACGGGGGCTTTCACGTATGCCGCCTTGATGTGGTCGTCAGTTTCGTATTTGCCTTTTGGTACGAGTACGAATCCTACTTTATGATCGATGCCTTCATTGGCAATCTCGAATTGATAGGTGCCAGCAGTGAGGCTTAGATTTTGGGTCTGAAATTTGCCTGGTGTTTGAATTAGTTTTACCGATTTGGCCTCTTCAGCCACGGTCAGCGAATATTTGGGCGTAGGGTTGAGTGGGCAAAAGTATTCGTATTCACCTGCTTCGAGGGAAACGATGTCGGTCAAAGAGCTGTTACCTTCGGCCACGGGGGCTTTCACATATGCCGCCTTGATGTGGTCGTCAGCTTCGTATTTGCCTTTTGGTACGAGTACGAATCCTACTTCGTGATCAATGCCTTCATTGGCAATTTCAAATTGGTATTTTCCTGGGACCAAGGTCAGGTCTTCAGTCTCAAAAGCTCCCGTTGTTTGTGTTAGCTTAATATTTTGAACCTGGGCTGCTATGTTTGCAGAAGAAAATGAGATAAAAAGAAAGGCCAGTGTTAAAACAATATTCGTCTTCATGGTAATGTGATCTTAACTTTGTTGAGTGAATTAATACTGCTTGTTATTGTCCATGCAAAGATCACATATCGTACAGGCTTGTTACAGGTGTATTATTCCCTTCGGAAGGTAGATTTTTCCTTTTTGAAGAGACTCGGACTAACTCCCTCCTGTTTTTTGAAAAACTTAGAAAAGTGCCCCGAATCTTTATAACCCAGCGTGTAAGCTATTTCCTCTACCGTTTTTTCGGAATACAAAAGCAGCCGCCGGGCTTCCAGCAGAATCCGTTCGTGAATCACTGTTAATGGCGTTTTGTTTCCGTACTTATGAAACAGATTGGACAGGGTCTTGGGGGATTTGAACAGCAGGTCGGCATAGTCCTGGACCTGATGTTTTTCGCGAAAGTGCTTTTCTACCAGGAGATTGTATTGCCGGATGGTATCTAGCTGGACATTGGTGATATCCGGCGGTAGCTGTTCTTCCTTGATCATCCTTGTCGATAAAATGAGTAGCCTTTTGAGGAGCGATCTAAGCATCTCGCCCTGCAGCTGGTCCCTGATGCCAAAATCTTCTTCGAAGAAATAGAGCATCATGGCAAAATGTTTCTTTTCTTTTTCCCTGAGTTGTACGATCTGCGGTTGCGCAGAACCAAAGAACAAAAAGCCGTTGCAAGATACCTGTTCATCATGGGTCTGGATGCAAAAGAACTCCTTATTGAACACAAAAGCGACCAGCCCCTTCATCTCTATTGCTACTTCCATCACATTGAGTGGCGTACAAAATATGACCTGATGCTGCTCCAGGGCTTGCTCATATCCGTCTACTCTTATGCTTGCGGAATTGTCCTTGCACCATACGATCTTATACAAATCCTTGTCCTTGAGTAATGCCTGAGAAGGTTTACAGTTGAAATTGGTCAGGACGAAGTTGTCCTTATCTTTAATCGTAGCATATTCTAATTTCATACTGGAAGAAACAACTTGATGGCTGAAGAGGTTGAAAAGTTCCGAATTCATAGATAGACTACATGATACAACAGGATGGAAAGAAGGTTTGATTATCCTAAGTTTGAGATACAGCTATGATCGATGCTGCCATTGGAACCGCAATTTCTGTAGATTACTAAAGTTGGTGTAACAGTAAAAGCTGTGTTCGATACGAAAGATATTATTTTTGCCTTTGCCGGACAAATGGCATTTATAGAGTTTAATGGAGTTTTTTGCCTAAATTAAGTACAGATAAAAAAATATAAAAATGAAAACCAATAGAAGAAAATTTATTCGCACCGCCACCGCTGGAACGACTGGTTTCATACTGGGGGCCGGTAAAATGTCAGCCAAGAGTTACAACCGGATCATTGGTGCCAATGAAAGATTACAAGTGGCCATTGCAGGCCTGGGAAGGCGCGTCAATGCTATTTACGCACCGATTTCCATTAAGCGCAATAATGTTGACCTGGTCTACCTCTGTGATGTGATGACCTCACAGAGGGAGAAAGCAGCTGGTATCGTAGCGGAAAGAATGGGGTCGAAACCGAAGTTGGAAAAGGATATTCGCAAAGTTCTCGCTGATAAAGAGGTCGATGCACTATTCAATCTGACTCCTGATCACTGGCATGCGCCCGGGACCATCATGGCGCTAGCCGAAGGTAAGCATGTTTATGTGGAAAAGCCCTGTAGTCACGATATGAATGAGAATGAACTGATCGTAGCGGCCCAAAAGAAGTACAACAAAGTAGTACAAATGGGGAACCAGCAACGTTCCTCGGATCACACCATTGAAATTATCAAAGACATCCATAGCGGGGCAATTGGTAAAACGTATAAGGCAGTAGCGTTCTTCAGCAGTAGAAGGGGAGAAGTGCCAGCTCAGAAACCCGCTGCCGTACCAGCAGGTTTGGACTGGGAACTTTTCCAGGGACCAGCGACACGTCGGGATTATACTTCCGAGACCTGGAATTATAACTGGCACTGGTATGGGTGGAATTACGGTACTGCCGAGTTGGGCAATAACGGTACACACGAACTGGATGTGGCACGCTGGGCGCTTGGAGTGGACTTCCCGAATCACGTAGAAGCCGATGGCCTCAAAACGGCTTTTGTCGACGATGGCTGGGAGATGTATGACACCATGGAAGCTACATTCAAATTTGAAGACAACAAGACCATTAAATGGGATGGTAAGAGCAGAAATGGGTACCCAACTTATAGCTCCGGTAGGGGCACCGTCATTTACGGAAGCGAGGGATCGGTGTATGTAGATCGGGGTAAATATATTCTCTATGATCGGTCCGGTAAAGTCGTGAGGGAACGAATTAGTGAAAAGAAAGAAGGCGGCCTGGCCTTAGGAGGAGGGGGAGATATGTCAACGCTACACGTCGAAAACTTCTTTAACACCATTAGAGGGAAAGAAAAACTGCAGGCACCCATCGATGATGCTGCCGTCAGCATGGCCATGGTTCACTATGGCAATGTTGCTTATCGCATTGACGAGGGCTTTGATATTGATCCGAAAACGGGTAAAATGTTGAATGATAAAGCGATGGAACTTTGGGGTAGAGCGTATGCCGAAGGATGGGAGCCAAAAGTCTGATGGGAGCCAAACATCGGTACTTTTCCGGTAATATAACCACAATAGGATATGAATAGAATATTGAGCATTTGCTTAGCATTACTTACCTTGTTAATGGGATGTTCAAAGAAAACGACCACAGATAAAATCGTCATTGATGAGACCTCCAATAGCGAAACCATCCTTAAAACCATCAGGATTGATCGTGTTTGGGCAGGCCATCCGGTCGGTTTTTGTTTATTCACCCACGGCAACCGGCAATACATTGCTTACTACAATGCCAACAGGAATACCGTTGTCGGACAACGAAATTTAGCGGATAGTGAGTTTGAATTACATCAACTCCCCGCAACATCCCGGGAATCTGCCAAAGGAACCAGTACTGTATTAGGGTGGGACAGTCACAATTATCTAACCCTGGGAATAGATAAAGAAGGATACATTCACCTTTCTGGAAACGTACATGCTCATCCGCTGACGTATTTCCGCAGCAGTCAGCCAAACGATATTTCAACACTGGAACAGATTTTTGAAATGGTGGGCACCGAAGAAAAAAGAACGACTTACCCACATTTCATGACGACCAAGAGCAAAGAGCTATTGTATCACTATCGCGATGGGGGCAGTGGAAACGGCAATGAAATCTACAACATCTATTCCATCGAAGAGAAAAAATGGTCGAGAATGCTGGATGTTCCATTAACCGATGGACAGGGTCAAATGAATGCCTACCAGACCCAACCTACCTTAATGGAAGATGGCTGGTACCACGTTTACTGGGTTTGGCGCGATACCCCCGATTGTTCGACCAACCACGACCTGTCGTATATGAAAAGCCCCGATTTGAAAAACTGGTACAATGCTTTTGATCAGCCATTTGATTTACCGGTTACAGCCGACAAAGAGTTAGTCATTGTAGACCCCATCCCTCCCAAAGGCGGTATCATTAATCTGGCGGCGAAACTGGTATTGGATGATGGACACCAGCCGGTTTTTGCCTATCACAAATACGATACGGTAGGAAATCTCCAGTTTTATACCGCTCAGATCCTTAATGATGAGTGGATCTATAAACAGATAACCAATTGGGACTATCGCTGGGAATTTTCGGGAAGGGGAAGCATCAACAGCGAGGTGCGCATCAAGGGATTTCGGAAACGGGTGGATGGCAATTATGAAGTAGACTATTGGCACATCAAATACGGGAACGGCACCATTCTGTTAAATGAAAAAATGGAAAGCATCGGCGAGGTGTTGAAACCAGAACCCTTCGGTGCAAACTTGAGCGTTGAGGGTACCTTCCCCGGCCTGGAAGTTAGAACAGCTAGAGATTTAGGAAAACCGAAGAATGAGAATACGCGCTACGCTCTGAAATGGGAAACCATCAATCGCAATCGCGACAAACCACGGGAAAGACCCTGGCCCGAACCGAGTCAATTGTATTTGTACGAATTGAAGAAGTAAAATCGGAGACCTTCCAGAATGAAGGTCTTACAGCACGGTACAGGATGCATTTTTCAGCGTGTTTCTATATTCTTGTTCCGGTATTTTCTAATGATCAATACAATATACATGCAAAAGCAAAAATTGCTTGTTTGGATGGTCGCTTTGGTGGCAAGCCTTTCTCCTTCTTTGACGGGTGCCCAAAAGCCGAATATCATTTTTATCCTCACCGATGACCAACGTTTTGACGCCCTTGGTTATGCCGGCAATGATCTGATCCATACCCCGGAGATGGATCAATTGGCTCAAACGGGCACTTACTTTAAAAATGCTATGGTCAGTACGCCCATCTGTGCAGCAAGCCGGGTCAGTATTCTGACTGGATTATATGAACGTACCCATCGTTTCACTTTTCAAACCGGCAATGTGCGGCAGGAATACATGGACCAAACCTACCCCAAACTACTGAAAGAAGCCGGCTACCTTACCGGTTTTTATGGAAAATACGGCATTCGTTACGATGGGGTAGACGAACTGTTTGATGAATACGAAACCTACGATCGCAATAATTCATTTAAGGATCGGCGCGGGTACTATTATAAAACGCTTGGAAAAGACACCGTACATCTGACGAGGTACACCGGCCAGAAAGCGTTGGATTTCATCGATGGAACCGAATCAGACCAACCTTTTTGTCTTTCGCTGAGTTTTAGCGCTCCCCACGCACACGATCCGGCCAAAGATCAATATTTCTGGCAAAAGGAAACAAATGGATTATTGCAAGGTGTCACCATGCCCGGACCGGTATTGGGTGAGGACAAGTATTTTGAAGCTCAACCCGATTTTGTCCGGGCAGGTTTCAATCGTCTGCGTTGGACCTGGCGGTACGATACACCCGAAAAATACCAACATAGTGTTAAAGGGTATTACCGAATGATATCCGGTATTGATCTGGAGATTGGAAAAATCCGTAGAAAACTAAAGGAAAAGGGGCTGGACAAGAATACAGTCATCATCTTGATGGGCGACAACGGGTACTTTCTGGGCGAAAGACAATTTGCCGGCAAATGGCTCCTGTATGATAACTCCATTCGGGTTCCCCTGATCATCTATGATCCCAGGGAAGAACATCAGGATGTGGAGGAACTGGCACAAAACGTGGACGTACCTTCGACCATTGTAGATCTGGCGGGCCTCGAATCGCCCGAAACCTGGCAGGGCGTGAGTTTACTGTCCATCGTACAGCGCAAAAAAAAGAGTATTGGCCGGGATACCGCATTGGTCGAGCACCTCTGGGAATTCGAACACATTCCACCGAGTGAAGGCCTCCGAACTAAGGATTGGAAGTATTTTCGCTATATTAATGATAAGTCCAGTGAGGAGTTATACCACTTGAAGAAAGATCCGCGGGAGGTCGAAAACCTCGCTGGGGACCCGCAATATCAACGTGTGCTACATGCCTTCAGAAAAAAATGTGATGCCTTGATTGTGGAAAAAAGCGATGTCTATTCGAAACCACCCGTTGATCTCGCCGTCGAATTTATCCGGCAACCAGAAATGGTCTTCATCAAAGACCAGCAGCCCGAATTTTCTTGGACGGTACCTAAAGAATCGGTTTCCCAGTCGGCCTATCAGCTATTGGTGGCTTCGACTAAAGAAGACATTGAGAACAACACGGGAGATGTCTGGGACAGCGGTCAAGTCCGGTTGGCTAAATCCATTGACGTTGAATATGCAGGCAAGCCGTTGAAAGAAGGAACTCAATACTACTGGAAGGTTCGCATTTGGGATGAGGTAAATCGCTTATCCCGTTATTCCGATCCTCAGGCTTTCCGCCTTGGCGACAGCGGGCCGATGATCACCACCGCCAATTTTTTTCAGATCGATCGCATCCAACCCGCTGCGATCACCCGGAACGGTAACGATGCTTACTTCATTGATTTCGGTAAAGCCGCCTTTGCCAATATGGAGATTAATTACGAGGCCAAACGCGCCCACACACTCACCGTTCGGGTCGGAGAACAAATGAAGGACGGGAAAATTAACCGGAATCCGGGAGGGCACATTCGTTATGCCGAAGTGCAAATTCCGGTCACCCCGGGTCTAAATACCTATACCTTACCCTTGATCCCGGATGAGCGGAACACCAAATCCGTAGCGGTTTCTCTACCGGATTCCTTTCCGGTATTGCTGCCATTCCGGTACGCAGAAATTGAAAATGCGCAAGGACAAATGGCGAAAGAAGCCTTCACTCAACTGGCTTATCACAGCTATTGGGATGATACGCAAAGCAGCTTCAGTAGCTCTGATGATATTTTAAACCAGGTGTGGGACCTCTGTCGCTATTCTATCAAGGCCACCACCTTTGCCGGTTATTACGTAGACGGTGACCGGGAGCGCATCCCCTACGAGGCAGATGCTTATCTCAACCAACTAAGCCACTATACGACCGACCGGGAATATGCCATTGCCCGAAGTACCATCGAGTATTTCATGGAATATCCGACCTGGCCGACCGAATGGCAGCAGCACGTCGCTCTAATGTTTTATGCCGATTATAAATATACCGGAAATACTGAGCTGATTGAAAAATACTACGAGCCGCTAAAACACAAAACGCTGCTCGAATTGAGACGGGAGGATGGATTGATCAGTTCCACCAAGGTGACGCCTGAATTCATGAAGAAACTGGGGTTTAAAGATCCAAAAATCAAATTGAGGGACATTGTCGATTGGCCACCCGCAAACTGGGGAGGCGACCCCAATGTGAGCGGCGAAAGAGATGGATTCGTTTTTATGCCGATCAGCACCGTCATCAATTGTCTCTTTTACCAGAATATGAAGATCATGGCGGAATTTGCCGAAGTCTTAGGGAAATTCGATGAAGCCGTTGAATTCGAGCTCATGGCCCTGCAAGCCCGAAAATCCATCAATGAAAAGCTATTCGACCCTACTACCGGGGCCTACCTGGATGGAGAGGGTACCGACCATTCCTCTTTGCACGCCAATATGATGGCTCTTGCTTTTGAAATAGTTCCTGAACCGCACCGGGAATCTGTCGTCAGTTTCATCAAATCCAGAGGCATGGCTTGTAGTGTTTACGGCGCCCAATATTTGATGGAAGCTTTGTACAATGCCCGGGAAGCGGATTATGCCCTGGACTTGATGAGGGCGCAACACGACAGAAGTTGGTACAATATGATTAAAGTAGGCTCGACCATTACATTGGAGGCATGGGATATGAAGTACAAACCAAATGCCGATTGGAATCATGCCTGGGGAGCTGCTCCCGCCAACATCATTCCTCGTTATTTATGGGGCATTCGGCCAAAGACGGCCGGCTTCGGCATTGCGACCATCAAGCCGCAAATGGGTAACCTGAAGCACAGTACCATAGCTGTTCCAACCATTAGGGGAACGATCAAAGCGGAGTACCGATTTGTCAACAAAAGACTGCAAACCTATACCATTGAAGTACCGGCCAATATGGTCGCCGAATTTGAAGTTGCCGGAGGCAAGGATCAAGTGGTTAAGTTAAATGGAGAAGCTGTCAGCACAGCATTTGGTACAGTCCGTTTGTTGCCCGGGATTAATCGCATCGAATTGGTCATCAACTCTTTTTGAGGACTTGCTGTCCATTTAAAAATAAAATACCACTAACAGTTATGGCTTTAAAAACATTCAGTCATGTACAGTATCTATGGGATGAAGCAGCGGCGGCAAAGTTGTCCGGCGATGAGGTAGCTCTTTTTATCTATCGCTCCAATTTATTGGGTGCGGATCTCCGCATCACCAATTTTGGCGGGGGCAATACCAGCTGCAAAACCATCGAGAAGGATCCCTTAAATGGGGAGGCAAAGGAAGTGATGTGGATCAAGGGGTCGGGTGGAGACATCGGTACCTTGACCCGGTCCGGGGTAGCCGGTTTGTATGTCGATCGCCTGCGGGCTTTGAAAAATGTCTATCGCGGCCTGGAGCACGAAGATGAAATGGTGGGCCTTTTCTATCACTGCATCTACGATCTGGATAGCCGGGCACCTTCCATCGATACTCCGCTACATGGATTGTTGCCCTTTAAGCATATTGATCACTTGCATCCGGATGCATTGATTTCCATTGCGGCGGCAAAAGATAGTAAGGCAATTACCAAGGAGATCTGGGGAGATACGATGGGGTGGGTGCCCTGGCAGCGGCCGGGCTTTGACCTCGGTCTGCAATTGGAGAAATGTGTCCGTGAAAATCCCGGTATTCGCGGCATTGTCCTGGGAGGACACGGTTTGTTTACCTGGGGTGATACCTCCTATGAATGTTACATTAATAGCTTGGAAGTCATCGAACAAGCCGCCCAGTACATCGAAGAACGACAGGGGAAAGAACGACCGGTCTTTGGGGGAGAAAAAATTCAGGCCCTGAAAGAAGAAAACCGAAAAAAGCAAGCTGCAAGAATAGCGCCCATTCTCCGGGGGCTGTGTTCTAGTGAAAAGCCCATGATCGGCCATTTTACCGATGATGAAAAGGTCTTGCAATTTATCAATAGTCATGACCTAGATCGACTGGCACCCCTGGGAACGTCTTGCCCGGATCATTTTTTGCGAACCAAGATCCAGCCATTGGTCCTAAGCCTGCAACCGGATGCCGATCTGGCGGATGCAGCAGCTATCAAAGATCAGTTGATACCCGTTTTCCACCAATACCGCACGGCTTATGCCGCCTATTACGAAGCCTGTAAACACGCCAATAGTCCTGGAATGAGAGACCCCAACCCCGTCGTTATCCTCTATCCGGGCATCGGAATGTTTACCTTTGCAAAAAATAAGCAAACGGCCAGGGTGGCGGCCGAATTTTACGTTAATGCCATCAATGTGATGCGTGGTGCGGAGGCCATTTCCGAATATACTGCACTATCGCGCCAGGAGGCCTTCAACATCGAATACTGGTTGCTGGAAGAAGCTAAATTACAGCGTCAGCCCCCCGAAAAACCACTTTCCCGCCGGATAGCGGTCATCACCGGAGCCGGGGGCGGGATCGGAAAAGCCATCGCCGATAAATTAGCGGCGGAAGGAGCCAACGTAGTGCTCACCGATATTTCTGAAGAGCGATTACAAGAAGCCAGCGCTACCTATCAAAGGGATTTGGCCACGTACGTGCTTTGTGATGTAAGCAAAGAAGCGGACGTTGCTCATGCTTTTGAAAAAGCCTGTCTCGAATTTGGCGGGGTGGACATCATTGTCCATTCAGCAGGTCTGGCGATCTCCAAACCACTTGCTGAACACACCATTCAAGATTGGGATTTGTTGCAATCAATTTTGGTGAAAGGCCAGTTTTTATTGGCACAGCAGGGAGCAAAAGTGATGCGTGGTCAGCACCTTGGAGGAAACATCATAAACATTGCTTCTAAAAACGGATTGGTAGCCGGCCCCAATAATGTGGCTTACGGTACGGCCAAGGCTGCTCAGCAACACATGACGAGATTGCTGGCAGCCGAACTGGCAAAAGATAAGATCCGGGTCAATACGATCAACCCGGACGGGGTAATCGTCGGGAGTAAGATCTGGGAAGGAAAATGGGCGGAAGGAAGAGCTAGAGCGCACGGTATTTCCGTCGAAGATTTGCCCGCGCACTATGCTAAGCGAAACCTCCTCAATGAGATCATACTACCGGAAGACATTGCCAATGGAGTGTTCTCATTTTTGGCCATCCTGGATAAGAGTACCGGCAATACGATCAACGTGGATGGAGGGATGGCCAACGCCTTTGTGAGATAAATCTGCTGAAAAAAGACTTAAGTTTCATAAATTGTTATTCCATAGGCCAGGTGCGATGTAAGTGTACCTGGCCCTGTTTTCAAGATTATCCTGTTTATGCTGATCACAAAAGAACAAATCAAAACCTTCAATCAACCTAAAGAGAAGGAACACCAGGTGCAGTTTGATTTCCTGGAGCAGCAGCTTTCGAAGAAGGGCGTAGCGACGGAATCGATCTTACAACAAATCCGGGATTTCCAGGTGGCCATTCCCAGCTGGGCGTTGGGGGCGGGGGGAACCCGGTTCGGTCGCTTTTCAATCAGTGGGGAGCCCGCCAATCTTACCGAAAAAATCAACGATGTTGGTTTGATTCCCACCCTGACGCGATCGGCTGGGGCGATATCCCTCCACATCCCCTGGGACATCCCGGAGGATGCGGCAGCGATTCGCCAATTAGCTGCTGCCCAAGGCGTCGTATTTGATGCCGTCAACTCCAATACCTTTCAGAATCAGCCCGACCAGGTGGAGAGTTACAAATTCGGCTCCCTGTGTCATACGGATCCAGCCGTGAGGGCACAAGCGGTCCGACACAATAAAGAGGTGATCGACATTGGCGTACAACTCGGTTCCAAAAGTTTGACGGTTTGGCTGGCGGACGGTTCGGTTTTTCCTGGACAGCTCAATTTTCAAAAGGCTTTGCAGCGAACTCAGGAAAGCTTACAACAGATTTATGAATACATGCCGGCGGACTGGAAATTGTACATCGAATACAAACCCTACGAACCGAATTTTTACAGTACGGTTATCCAGGACTGGGGCACTTCACACTTATTGGCCAATGCATGTGGAGAACGCG
>JANQRV010000577.1 GCA_028284395.1 Saprospiraceae bacterium | reverse complement strand
ATCCGAGGAATCCTAGTGGACCCTCCGACGAGAATCACTTCATCGATTTCATTTTTTTGCAAACCGGCATCTTCCAATGCCTGACGGCAGGGCTCTATCGTTCTACTGACGAGCGAATCCGCCAATTGCTCGAATTTCGACCTGGACAGCTTCAAGACCAAGTGCTTGGGAACACCATCCACTGCGGTAATATACGGCAAGTTAATCTCTGTTTCGGTAGTGGATGAAAGTTCGATCTTTGCTTTCTCTGCCGCGTCTTTGAGTCTTTGCAGAGCCATTGGGTCTTTGCGCAAGTCTATTCCCTCCTGATTTTGGAAAGATTCAGCCAACCAATTGATAACTACCCGATCAAAATCATCTCCCCCCAGGTGCGTATCTCCATTAGTGGATTTTACTTCGAAAACACCATCACCCAATTCGAGAATGGAAATATCAAATGTTCCGCCACCGAGATCATAGACAGCAATTGTCATATCTTTGGTGCGCTTATCAAGACCATAGGCTAAGGCAGCGGCAGTAGGCTCATTGATGATTCTTTTGATTGTCAGACCCGCAATTTCACCTGCCTCCTTAGTTGCTTGTCTTTGTGAGTCATTGAAGTAAGCCGGTACAGTAACCACTGCCTCCGTCACTTCTTGCCCCAAAAAGTCTTCCGCAGTTTTCTTCATCTTTTGCAAAACCATTGCGGAGAGTTCCTGCGGAGTATATTTACGACCATCTACCTCTACTCTTACGGTATCATTATCTCCCTTAATCACTTTGTATGCCATATGATCTGCCTCACCACTTACTTCAGAATACCGTTGCCCCATAAATCTCTTGATCGAGGCAATTGTACGCGTAGGGTTGGTAATAGCCTGGCGCTTAGCGGGGTCACCGATTTTGCGCTCACCATTATCCATAAATGCCACAACCGATGGTGTAGTACGTTTTCCTTCATCATTTGGAATCACCACAGGTTCATTACCTTCCATCACTGCCACACAAGAATTGGTGGTTCCTAAATCAATCCCGATTATTTTACCCATGTTATCAGATTTTTAGATATTCTTTTTGTTATTGATACTATCTTCACTCTATCAAGGTACATGCCAACAGATACAATCTTTCCGGAATGTGTCAAAAGTTCATTTCCGGTTGTCAATTGCTGACATTTTTATGTAAAAAGCTACTTTTACTCGCGCAAACCGTGACAAAAAGACAGGAAATAAGTAGTTTTGGTTTCTTACAATTTATTAGCTATCGCATATGTCAGCAGCGACCAAAGAAGTCAAGAGAATAACTACTCATGTATTGCGGGCGATGAAAGCCAGGGGAGAAAAAATTAGCATGCTTACAGCCTATGATTTCTCCATGGCAAAAATTGTCGATGCGGCAGGAATCGATATCATCCTGGTCGGCGATTCAGCTTCCAATGTAATGGCGGGACATGAAACAACACTTCCCATTACTTTGGATCAAATGATCTATCACGCACAATCAGTCATCAGGGCCGTTAAAAGAGCACTGGTAGTAGTAGATCTACCTTTCGGTTCCTATCAAGGCAATTCAAAGGTAGCACTGGAATCTGCCGTTCGAATCATGAAGGAAGCTGGCGCACATGCCATCAAATTGGAGGGAGGCTCAGAAGTAGAAGAATCCGTCAAACGGATATTGAGTGCCGGTGTACCGGTCATGGGGCATCTTGGGCTAACCCCACAATCAATTTACAAGTTTGGCACCTATACCGTCCGAGCTAAGGAAGAACAGGAAGCACAAAAGCTCCTTCAAGATGCGCAACTATTAGAGGATTTGGGATGCTTCAGCATTGTACTCGAAAAGATTCCGGCTAATCTAACCAAAGTAGTCTCCGAACAATTAGTGATTCCCACTATTGGAATTGGAGGAGGACCAGATGCTGACGGCCAAGTACTGGTCACACACGACATGCTAGGCATCACCAAAGATTTTCATCCTCGATTTTTGCGGAGATATCTCGAATTATTCGAGACAATCAAAGAGGCGGTTAATCAATATGTGCAAGATGTTAAATCCGGGGATTTCCCAAATGAGAAGGAACAATATTAAACCCTACGTTGTACTCAAAAAATGATGAAAAGATCCGTCTTCTACACTTCTCTGACTGCTCTTTTATTCTCCCTAATCGGCGGTTGGGTTTACTATACAAACTATATCGATGCTAAAGCCGTCCCCGATGAGCTAGAAGACCCCTACGTCTATTTTCCCACCGGCAGTACCTTTGAAGACATTGTTGCAATACTGGATGAAAAAGGAGTCATTCAAAATGAGGCCTCATTCCGCCGGCTGGCGGACTACATGAAATACAAGAGAGCTAGCATGCGTGCCGGCAGATTTGAGTTGAAACCTGGATGGACAAATATCCAGCTAATCCGGCACTTACGCACCGGTTCACAAGCTCCGGTAAAAGTCGTTTTGAATAATGAGCGAATGCCAAAGAATGTCGCTAAAAAAGTAGCAAGTTTTATTGAAGCGGAAGAACAGGAATTGTTGGACCTTTTCTCAAATAAAGAATTCCTTAGAGATATTGGATACACCAAAGAAACATTGATGAGTCTCTTTATTCCAAATACCTATGAAATGTATTGGAATACCAATCCTGAAAAATTCATCGACCGGATGGTTGCCGAACATTATGCCTTTTGGAACAAAAACAACCGGCTAAAAAAAGCAAAGGCCATCAGTCTGAGTCAGGCAGAAGTCTACACACTTGCCTCCATCGTGGAAAAAGAAACCCTGCAAGAAAAAGAAAAACCAAGGATTGCGGGCGTATACTTGAATCGCCTCAAACAAAACATTCGTTTGCAAGCTGACCCTACCGCCGTTTTCGCGACACGTGAATTCAATGTCAGAAGAGTCCTGAATCGCCACATAAAGTTTGATTCTCCTTACAATACATACAGATATGCAGGATTACCGCCGGGCCCCATAGCCATGTCTTCAATTTCCAGTATTGACGCTGTTTTGAATGCAGAGAAACATGAATACATCTTTTTTTGCGCCAAAGGAGATGGCACAGGTTTTCATTCTTTTGCTAAAACCCTTGCAGGCCATAACAAAAACGCTTCAAGGTACAGACAAAATCTACGACGACGTGGCCTCCGGTAAGCATTCCCGTCAATGCAATTCCAACATCAAGGTTTCACGGGCTTGTAAGTTCAGGTTAGATATATCTGGCATCGATTGACCACTCAGGATATTTATTGCCTCGGTAAATTTATCCAGCTGTTCTGAAAATCTGGCCGTATCTAGGTTGATAACTCGATCATTGGAATTATAAATGATCATTACGGTAGTCGCGTCATCATATCTAAAGTATACGTAAATGCCATTTTCTGGTACGAATTGCATCAACTTACCATCTTGCAAAGCAGTGGTAGACGACCGATATCTAGCCAATGCTTGAACAAATTCAAAAACATCTTGCTCCTGCTCGGAACGTCCCTCTGCTCTAAATTTGTTTTCGCTATCCCCTCGCCATCCTCCGGGAAAGTCGACGCGACCAGCTTCACCAAACATACCTCCAACTCCTTTTAAGAGAATCTCCGTCCCATAGTAAATGCAAGGTATGCCACGCATGGTCAGCAACATTGCCAGTCCACTCTTCAACTTGTTAACATCTTCTCCTAGTTCACTAAATAACCTACTTTTATCGTGGTTGTCCAAAAACAATACATTGCGATAGGGATCTTCGTATACAAAGTCTTTCGCCAGTGTATAGTAGATTTTTGAGACACCGCCGGTCCAGCTTTGCTCTTGTTTCAGCGCGTCATAAAAAGCGTAGTGCATCTGGAAATCCGTGACGGCTGGAAGGTGTGAATTAAAATTTTCACGCAACTGATTGTTTTGGGTAAATTGTGCTTGCGTGACTGCTCCATGCACCCATGTTTCTCCAAAAAATGAGAGTTTTGGAAACTCCTCTTGCATTCGCTGGCCCCAAGTTGCCATGAATTTTGGGTCGGGATAAAAATAGGTATCGATTCGAAAAGCATCTAATCCGGAGAAAAGGGTCCACCAAATGCTGTTCTGGATCAGATAGGTTGCCAGAAATTCATTTTGTTGATTCAAATCCGGCATATGACGATCAAACCAGCCATTAGAAACAATTTCCTTGTCCTTCTCGGCCGCATAGGGATCCATTAATACTGGCGCCCGAAAACTGGAAGCAGTATATTGATCAAATTGATGAATCCAATCACTAGAAGGTAAATCCTGAATCCACCAGTGCTCATCACCAACGTGATTGAAGATGACATCCATAACAACTTTCATTCCTCTGGCATGGCATAATTCAACGAAATGCCTGTATTGTTCGTTGGTCCCCAAACGCTTATCCACCCGATAGAAATCGGTAATCGAATAGCCGTGATAAGAATCGTAAGGTTGGTCGTTTTCAAAAACGGGATTCAACCAAATTCCAGTCATTCCAAGTTCCTCCAAATAATCAAGATGTTCCATGACACCTACTAAATCGCCACCATGTCTAAACAGCAACTTATCTCGATTGACTCCCACCTGTTTCATATCCTCGAAACTGTCATTGGAAGGGTCGCCGTTGGAAAATCGGTCGGGCATCACCAAGTAAAGAATGTCCGAAGCATCAATTCCTTGGATCCGCGAAGGATCTTCAGGCTTCTCCCTTAATTCATATTGGTAGACGTATTGCTCAAAACCTCCTGCCAATGTTATCGAAAAATGGCCGGGTTCTGTTTCCGGAGCGATGTTCAGCGTTAAAAAAATGTAATTTGGATTTTCTACCCGATCTATCCGAACAATACTCACTCCTGGGTAATCAATTTCAACATCTTTGAAATCTGCAATATTTTGATCGTAGAGCAGTATTTGTAGCTCGGTGTTGACCATACCGGTCCACCAGAAAGGGGGTTCTACCCTACTATGGTCTATTGTACCGCCATTGGCTTCAAAAATTTGATGCGTAGATTCTTTGACACCAATCGGAAAGCGTTGCATCGGATCATCATCGTAAATACTTTCTATAGGATCTTGCGCCAAAAGCAAAGCACATTGCATTAGTACAGGCACCAGAACTGCCATTCTATACATAGTTCCCCATTTGATTTGCATAATCCAGGCCCAAAAATCTCTACTTCGAGAACACAGTGCCCAGGCAAAAGTTATTCCTTATAACCAAATTGCTCTTTAGTAGGCCGAGACAACATCTGAATGATTTTCACCATCCCCCCGCTGTCTCGATACCCCTTAGTTGTCGCCACCCAAGACATGGCATCCTGTGCTTGATTAATACCCTGAATTTCCCACTCCACATCCTGTTCATCGTATAAATTATCGCACATCAGATAGGTTTTACCTTCCCGGTAATTCAAAAACCAGGACCCATTTCCACTTTGTTCTTCCCATTGACCATTGGTAAAGGTCCCATCCGCTTTGAATTGATACCACCTTCCGCTTTCCGACTTAATATTTTTTTTCAAATTGTCAGGATTCACGTAATATTCCACGACCCACGTTTCGTCGGTAAGTAAGCTAGCTTCGGTACTGGTACCGGGAGTCAGAGGAGGAGCAAAGGAGCCTGTTGGTCTTGTATTCTGTGCATTGTCTTTCAGTGCTTGCTTAACATCGTCCGGACCGCAAGAAAACAGGCAGGCCCACAAAATAAAGAGTGCGATCAATCTTTTCATGGTTTTCTTAATTTATGTCATGGTGATTTAAATGTGCTGGATTTCTACTTTCTCGTCAGCAGCAATCGAATAACTTCGATTATTTACAAATACTTCCATTTCGCTTGGACCTTGATTCTCAATGGCAACGTGCCCTTGTCCTACATTGACCTGAAGAACAGTACCCCGAAAACGAACTTTGAAGCTGTAAGCCTGCCAATTATCCGGAATGAATGGTTTGAGGTTGATCCGGCCATCCATCACTCTCATCCCACCGAAGCCTTTGACTATAGCCATCCACGTACCTGCCATGCTGGTAATGTGAAGCCCGTCTTCCGTGTCATTATTGTAGTCATCTAAATCCAACCGTGCCGTTCGAAGATACATTTCATAAGCCTTCTCTTTCTTATCCAGTTTAGCTGCCAAAATGGCATGCACACAGGGTGACAGGGAAGATTCATGAACGGTCATTGGTTCATAGAAATCAAAATTCCGTCGGATCGTTTCCTCATCAAAGTGATCTTCAAAAAAGTACAACCCTTGTAGCACATCCGCCTGCTTAATGAAGCACGACCGCAGAATGCGATCCCAGGACCAGTTTTGATTGATCGGACGATCATCATCTGTCAAATCATCTACCGTCAAAAGTTCCTTATCAAGGAAGCCATCCTGCTGTAGAAAGACTCCCAATTGCTCATCCGACGGCAGATAGAAACCCGCAATGATTTCTTTCCAGTGATTGGTTTCAATATATCTATAAAATTTAATGCGTTCTTCCAGGGCTTGATATTTTTCCGGCGCTTCTGCTTCCACGTAAGTCAACGCTTCCAAGGCATATTGCATGCACCACCGGGCAATGTAATTGGTGTACCAGTTATTATTTACATTGTTCTCATACTCATTAGGCCCTGTCACCCCGTGCATCACATAAAGGTTGCGGTGTTGTGAGAAATGAACCCGTTGTGCCCAAAACCGTGCAATACCAATTAATACTTCCAAACCATACTCGACTAAGTAAGCTTGATCTCCCGTGTAGCGGATGTAGTCAAAAATGGCATAGGCAATGGCCCCATTTCTGTGAATTTCTTCAAAAGTAATTTCCCATTCGTTGTGACATTCTTCACCATTAATTGTAACCATGGGATAAAGTGCAGCACCGTCCTTAAAGCCAAGTTTAGCAGCATTTTCGATGGCCTTTTGCAAGTGCTTGTATCTATATACCAGTAGTTTTCGTCCTACTTGTCCACTAGCGGTCGACAGGTAAAAAGGCAAGCAGTAAGCTTCTGTATCCCAATAGGTACTTCCCCCATACTTTTCGCCAGTAAATCCCTTGGGGCCAATGTTAAGTCGCTCATCTTCTCCCGTGTAGGTCTGATATAGTTGAAAAATATTAAAACGAATGGCTTGTTGTGCAGCGATATCTCCTTCTATTACAATATCAGCTTCTTCCCATTTCCTATGCCAGGCTGCAGATTGATCAGCGAGCAGTTGGTCAAAACCTTGATTAAATGCCGCCTTGACCCTTTGTCGGCAGGTTTCAAGAAGTTGGTCATCGGAATAATTCATCGAAGAAATAATACTAGCATACTTGTTGATGACGACTGTCTCTCCCTCAGCGATCTGTACATCCACAGCACATCCTGCGTACTTTTCTTTTTCAATCCGATAGGCATTAAACTCCATTGTCTCTCCATTCTTCCAAATATCAAATTTGGTTCCAGTGCAGACCTTAAACGCCGTCTTTTTAGTCTCTGCCAAAACATAGGCTTGTCTTCGCTTCGCTTTGGATTCAAGACCGATCCAAAATTTCTCATCGTAATTGGAGTCCTGATTAACGATGTCCGCATCCACAAAAGGCGTGATACTTAAGGTTCCAGAAAAATCTACAGCTTTTAGACTATAGCGAATTGCACCAACCTCATCATTGGCGATGCTGCAGAATCTTTTGGCACTGACCTCGACCCTTCTTCCACTTTTCATTAACAAGGTGAAAGTCCGTTCGAGATAACCATCTTTCATGTTTAAAGTACGACGGAATTGTTCCACTTTCCCATTGTGCAGGTCCAGATCTTCCCCATCTATTTCAATGTCGATTCCAATCCAATTTGGAGCATTCAGAACCTTCGCAAAATACTCTGGATAACCGTTCTTCCACCATCCAACCTTCGTCTTATCAGGATAGTAAATTCCAGCGACATAGCTCCCTTGTAATGTTTCACCACTGTACTTTTCTTCAAAATTTGCTCTCTGCCCAAAACGGCCGTTCCCAATACTGAAAATACTTTCAGATTCCTTGCTGTATTCCGGATGAAACCCATCCTCGATGATGCACCATTCATGGTGCTTTAAATATTGCTTCATGGTCTTTATTGTCCTTATTGCTCCTAAATACAAATTTAAGAAGCGGATTTGATTTTATATTTCCTGCGATTTCAACTGTTTCCAAGTCAGATCGGCGAATCCGGGGATGACAACGTGAGCATGTGGCAGATGTCTTACGTCACCCACTCCTACTGCCCAAAAACCACCTGCGAGAGCAGCATCGATTCCTTTAGCAGCATCTTCAAACACTACACATTCAGAGGGCAAAACTCCCAAGCCTTGCGCCCCGAGTTGGAATACCTGGGGGTCTGGTTTGCCCTTCGTGGTTTTGGTGCCGTCAATGATCACTTCGAAGAAGTGTTTGATTTTCAATCGTTCCAATATAGGAACTGCATTCTTACTGGCTGAACCGAGTCCGATCTTTATCCGGTCTTGTTGTAATTCACGAAGAAACGGAATGACACCATCCAGAGCCTCATCTTCCTTCATTTGCAGGATAAATTCTCGATACCAATCATTTTTCTTTGAGGCCCATTCCACTTTCTCATTCTCTTGCAAGGTTATCCCACCTTCGTCCAGAATGAGATTGAGAGAGTCCATTCGGCTAACGCCTTTTAAACGTTCATTGAAAGTCTCGTCAAAATCGAAACCCAATTCATTGGCCAACCGACGCCAAGCGATGTAATGATATTTTGCCGTATCGACAATGACACCATCAAGGTCAAAGATACAAGCCTTTAGCACGATATCTTTTGGGAGCATGGAAATTAGAAAATTTATATTACTAAAAAATTGAAACGTGGCCGCAAATTTATTAGATTTCCACAATAAATGAAGTTGGAAAATCATTTACTAGGTAAGATTATCAAATAATCTATCCCTTCTTCATCACCGAAGTACAACCCCGGATCGTGCAACAAAAATCAACAGTGCTTCGGATTGATTTAATCCTTCCCAGTTAGATATTAAACGAATCCGATTCTTGGCTACTGCAAAATCTTGAACACTATGACAAGTAAGAAATTTTCCGGTGCAGCAAATGCGATGGTATTGCCACCTTCCATCAAAGATTTGACTCCCTATGATGGCCCTTGGGAATATGCACAGGCGGGTCACTTGTTGAGACGAGTTACTTTCGGACCGACTGTAGAAAATATCAATGAGGCGGTCGAACTGGGTTTCGAAGGTGTATTTGAAAGATTGTTCGAAGAAAGGCCGATGCCCGGCGTACCCTTAAACAACTACTTCGAGGACGATCCATACGTCGGAATCGGAGAGACTTGGATCGATGCCCCCTACATCGATGGTACCAACCTATATGACTATCGTTGGGGAAGCATGCAAGCATGGACCATTGAAAACATTCTGGAGCAGGGAATACACCTTAGAGAAAAACTCACTTTGTTCTGGCACAATCACTTTGGTTTAAGGACTTCCGGCGATCCAAAGTTTGCTTATAGATATATCAACCTCTTACGCCGCTATTCCTGGGGAAACGTCAGAGATTTGGTGAAGGAAGTAACCATTGACCCCGCCATGCTCATTTTTTTAAATGGAAACCAGAATACGGAACGTGCTCCCAACGAAAATTACGCTAGGGAATTGCTCGAACTCTATACGGTCGGCAAAGGCCCCTTAGCGGGTCCCGGTGACTATACTACCTTCACTGAAGAAGATGTCGCCGAAATCGCCCGGGTACTGACCGGTTGGCGGGATATCGGCGAAGACACCCTAGATCCGGAAGTTACAGTTGGGGTGGAGTATGTGTCAGAGCGCCACGATACCGGTGTCAAACAGCTATCGCTTCGATTCAACAATGCCGTGATTTCCAATGAGGAAGAAAAGGAATACAGTACATTGATCGACATTATCTTTGAGCAACAAGCCACTGCTAAACACATTTGTAGAAAGCTATACCGCTGGTTTGTCTACTACGTCATCGAGGACGATGTCGAAGAAATGATTATCGGCCCAATGGCCCAAACTTTGATTGACAATGATTACGATATTAAGCCAGTAATCTCACTATTGCTACGCAGTGAACACTTTTTCGACTTTCTGAATCAAGGACCGATGATCAAGAATCCGATCGATTTTGTCATTTCCACGGTTCGTCAAACCTACTTGGTTATTCCAGAAACACTGAACGAAAAATATATCTCGCTTCAAGAGTTCTATGAAATGGCCTTTCACATGGACATGGAATATTACGAACCTCCGCAGGTAGCAGGATGGAGCTCCTATTATCAAGCACCGAGCTACTATCGACGTTGGATTAATGGTATTACCATGAGATTCAGGATGAATTATACACGATGGGTGGCAAAGGCAGGCATAAAAGTCCGCGGAATTCGGATGAAGGCCGACCCTTTCAAGATCATGGAAGTAGCAGTGGCAGAACCACTGGATCCAAATTCGGTTGTTCGCGGCTTTACAAAAGCGCTTTGTCCACTACCTCTAACCGACGAGCAGCACGACGCACTAAAAGAAATACTGATTCCCGGACTTCCAGATTTCGAATGGACAGTTGAATACGGACAGTTTGTTGAAAACCCAGAAGATTCGGATCTAGCGGAGTCAATAGAAGATCGCTTGAGAAATTTACTAGAAATCGTCATGCAGCTACCGGAGTTCCATCTTAGTTAAAGCCCGTGCTATCTGGAGCGGTTATTAGAGCGCCTGAAAACAGCTCATTGTTGTTACTGGCACTCTAATAACTGGCATTAAATTTGCCGCACAGACAATTATCACATGTAATTTTTTTTAATTAATTTTTTTTTATTTCTTTGTCTATATAAGCAGAAGGATAAATTTTTTTTGCTTTTGTCATTTTACTTTCCATGTTTAGAATTTCATGTTTGGAATTTTATGCTAAATGCGTAAAAACCAAACAAGGTCCTGATCTCCCAATACTGCTGTTTTCCATTAAAGACAAACGATCACATAATTTTGCAATGGAGCCCCTTTCATCGTTTTAAAAAGCGAGAATTTGATCAATCAGAACTACGAGCAAAGATGGCAAGCCCCTCTGCCGATGGGTCAATTGCCGAGATACGAAGGAAAGTGGGGCTATGAAGAAGCTGCTCATCTATTGAGGAGAACTTCGTTTGGCCCAACGAGTATAGAAATTGAGGAGGCAGTTAATTTGGGATTAGAAGCGACCATTGAACAGCTTCTTGAAGACCATCCCATGCCATCTCCCCCTCTCAATTACTATTTTCCCAATGACCCGAAGGTTCCAATCGGCTCACCCTGGCTAAACGTGCCGAATACTCCCGATTTAACGACGCTAACCTATCGGTTCAATTGTTTCAATGCCTGGTTGATTCAGCTTATATTACGAGAACGGCTATCCCTGCGAGAGAAAATGACCTTCTTTTGGCACAATCATTTCGGTTGCAGCATTGTCCACGACCCCAATTTTGTATATGATTACAATACTATCTTACGATCGAACGCCTTGGGGAATTTTCGCGAGTTAGTCAAACGCGTTAGTGTTGCTCCACAGATGTTGGTGGCTCTTGACGGCTTTTTAAACAATGCAAAGGCTCCAAATGAAAACTATGCTAGGGAATTTTTAGAATTGTACACAATTGGTAAAGGACCTCAAATAGCCCCCGGGGACTATACGACTTTCACCGAATACGATGTGGAAACCATTTCGCGAATATTCACAGGATGGCGGGTGCAGGGCTTCAAAACGACACAAGAGAATGTACCGGTAAAATCATTTTTTGTAGCTAAGAACCATGATGGCAATAAAAAACTTCTCTCCGATCGTTTTAACAATCAGGAAATCAGAGACTTAGCCGCTGGCGAAATGGCACATTTGGTCGACTTGGTATTCCAAAAAGAAACAACTTCCCTACATATCTGTCGGAAACTTTATCGATACTTTGTCTATTACGAAATTGATGAGAAGGTTGAGCGGGAAGTCATTCTCCCGATGGCTCAGGTCTTGATTGATGCGGATTATAACATAAGGCCCGTATTAAGAAATTTACTAAGCAGCCAGCATTTCTTCTACTCCGGATTTCGTGGTGCTATTATTAAAAGTCCACTCGACTTTTGCTTTTCGATCCTGAATCAACTCCAGGTGGAGTTACCAGATACGGAATATGAGAAATACCTCGCTGGTCACCTAATTTACTCTCGGATGCCTCAGATGCAGTTCGAATATATCAAACCGCCGGAAGTCGCAGGTTGGCAACCTTATTATCAGGCACCCTCTTATAACCGACTCTGGATCAACTCGGCAACGCTCCATGCACGTTATAATTTTGCTTATAATTTATCCTTATCAAGCTTTGATTTTCCAACTTTCTCCATTCAAGGTAAGCCTCTGAACTTACTAAGTTTATGCAAAGATCCAGGCAGCCCTGACAAAGTCGTCTCATCCTTTGTAAAACAATTGCTTCCCAACTCTCTTGCTCCAGCACAACTTCAAGAAATTAAAGATATTTTACTGGGCAACTGGTCGGAAGTCGATTGGAGGGAAGCCCTGCTTGCGCATAAAGCTGCCCCTGAAGAAAGCAACCTGGAAGCCATTTTGGTTCAGAAGATGAGATGGGCCTTATTGCACATTCTAAGTCTACCAGAGTTTCAATTATTTTGAATTAAACCTTTGCCATATCAAAAAGTCTAAGCCAATATTGATTCAACCAAAAAATCCCTGATATGGATAAAAGGACTTCATTGGCAGTACCCTCCACTTCACCCGGGCTAGCCCCTTTCTCAGGTGAGTGGACTTACGAAAAAGCAGGTCACTTACTCAGAAGGACTACTTTTGGCCCCAATCCCATTCAAATCGAAGATGCAACCCAAAAGGGACTCACCGGCACCCTCGAGCAATTGTTTGTAGAACTTCCGCTGCCCGAACCACCTCTAAATTCTTATTATCAGAATGATCCCTACGTCCCGGTCGGAGAAACCTGGATAAATGCGCCATACGTGCGGACAGGAGATATCAATACTCAACAATATCGAAACTTCAGTTTGCGGGCGTGGACTTTGGGTCTCATTTTTGATGAAGGGGTTTCGATCCGGGAAAAAATGGTATTATTTTGGCACAATCACTTCGGCATCGGCAATATTCCTGAGCCTACCTATGTTTATATACATATAAATTTGTTGCGAACTTATGCCTGGGGCAATTTTAAGACCTTAGTTAAAGAGGTGACCATCGATCCCGCCATGTTGAGATTCCTCAATGGCAATCAAAATACCAACAGAGCCCCAAATGAAAATTACGCCCGGGAATTGCTCGAACTCTATACCGTTGGTAAAGGAGACTTAGCAGGCCCCGGCGATTACACAACATTTACGGAAACAGACGTATCAGAAATTGCCAAAATTCTAACCGGTTGGAGAGATTTTGGTTATTATTCTCAAAACCCGGAATTACGCCCGGGGCAAATTTTCCGTCCTCAGTTACACGACTCCAGTACAAAACAATTATCTGCAAGATTCAACAATGCCGTTATCCCGAATGCGGGAGAACAGGAATACAAAAACCTTGTTGATATTATTTTTGAGCAGGAGGCAGTTGCCCGTTACATCTGTCGAAAGCTTTACCGTTGGTTTGTTTACTACGAGATTGATGATGCAACCGAAATCGATGTAATCGGCCCCATGGCCCAAATTCTGATCGACCATGATTATGAGATCAAACCGGCTTTATGGGCTTTATTGGGCAGCCAGCACTTTTTTGACATACTCAACATCGGGCCAATGATCAAAAACCCAATCGATTTTGCGGTATCAGCCTTTAAACAGACTGCAGTAACTTTACCGGAAGGACTGACTCCAAAGTACACATTTTTGGGCAGAGTTTTTCAGTTTATTGGTCTGATGGAAATGACCTATTACAATCCGCCAAATGTGGCTGGATGGAAAGCTTATTACCAAGAACCGCAGTATTATAGAACCTGGATCAATGCCACTACGTTAACGGCCAGAACACAACTGACAGATCTCTTGTCAACCAGAGGTATTTCTTTTGGTGGACAGCGCTACGGAATAGACGTAATGACATTGTTGCGCAATTTACAAGACCCGGATGATCCCAATGCGGTGATTACGGGATTGGCAAAAGTGTTATTCCCGCAATCGATTACAGAGGCACAACACACGGTTCTAAAGGACATTTTGATCCCTGGGTTACCCGATTACGAGTGGACTATAGAATATGGTCAGTTCGAGACGGACCCGGAAAATTCCGACTTGGCGATATCAATTGAATCCAAACTTCGGACTTTGCTACAATACATGTTGGTAATGCCCGAATATCATTTAAGCTAGTTCGTTCATAATTCCTAAATTTGTATCAATGAAGAGAAGACATTTTTTACATACCGCAGGAGCAGCAGCAACGCTTCCAATGTTACTTAATGGATTGAGGATATCCGCTGCGCCGGCTGGATCGGCCTTTAGTGCCATCAATCCGGATATTGATCGGGTATTGGTTCTAATTCAGTTGAATGGAGGGAACGACGGTCTCAATACAGTCATACCAATCGATCAATACAGTAATTTATTTAAAGCTCGGGAAAACCTGCTACTCCCCGAAAACACCATCATGCAGATTGAAGACAATGTGGGATTGCATCCAGCTATGAAAGGGCTCAAGTGGTCGTATGATGAAGGAAAAGTCGGAATCGTCCAAAGCGTAGGCTATCCCAATCAAAACCGGTCTCATTTTCGTTCTACAGATATATGGACAAGTGGATCTCCGGCAGATCAATTCTGGACAACCGGATGGTTAGGTCGTAACTTTGATGGTTGGTATCCAGGGTTTCCGGATGAATATCCAAATACAGATTATCCCGATCCATTCGCCATTACAATGGGACGTATTGTGTCAGAGACCTGCCAAGGAATTGCGGCGAATTTCAGTATGACCCTAAACGATCCATTTTCACTTTCCCCTTTGACCGAGGGAGCAGGAAGCGATCTCCCGGATACGCCTTACGGTCGCGAATTGGCTTTCCTCAGAACCACGATCGCCCAGACCAATGCCTATTCCGAAGCGATTACCGAAGCGGCAGAAGCTGGAAACAACATGGCAACCTATCCGGAGAGTAACGGATTGGCATCACAATTGCGTAATGTTGCCCTACTCGTTTCTGGCGGATTACGCACGAAAGTTTACGTTTGCAGCATCGGCGGTTTTGACACTCATGCCAACCAAGTTTCTGGTTCGGATCCTGCTATTGGGGATCATGCGGAATTGCTGGGCACGTTATCAGATGCTATCTCGGCTTTCCAGGAAGACCTGGAAATGCTTGGGATCGATCAAAAGGTAATCGGTATCACATTCTCCGAGTTTGGTCGGCGGATCAAGGCTAATGACAGTCTCGGTACTGACCACGGAACCGCTGCCCCCCTAATGCTATTTGGCTCGTGTGTCAGTCCGGGCGTAACGGGTGATAACCCGGACATTTCCTCTGATGTTTCTCCATCGGAAGGAGTGCCCATGCAATATGACTTCAGAGACGTTTATGGTTCTATCCTCGAAGACTGGTTTGAATTAGACAAAGAAAACGTAAAAGCATTGTTGTACGAAGATTATCAAAACATCCCAATTGTCAGTCCTTGTGAAACTGTAACTTCTGTCGGTCCTAATATTGCCCTTGAAGAGGAAGTCGAGTTGTACAATTATCCCAACCCATTCGAAAATTGGACTACGATTTCTTTCCATACCAAACGCGAATGGGTCAAACTAAGTGTTTTTGACGCCATTGGAAATGAGATTAAAGTTTTGGTTAATGGTGATTTGGCAGCAGGCAATCACCAGATCCGCTGGGATGCAGGTCAGCTTCCAGCCGGGAGTTACTTTTATCGCTTGCAATTGTCGAATGGTTTTCTGAAGACCAAGCGAATGGTGAAAGTTAGGTAGGTCTGGGTAGGTCTTCCAAGAATTGATAAGACTTCTTAACATAATCCATGGCGCAGCAATAGGTTTGAATTCCATTGGTGACTACAAGGTAATCCACTTTCAGAGACATATTGTACCATGCGGCCTGTTCAAAGGTCTGCTGGGTGATTTTCACCTTTGGACTTTTACACTCAATGAGTATATAGGGATTGAAATCGTCATTGTACACGACAATATCAAAACGGCGATCCATCCTGTTTACTTTAATGGACCGTTCGGTGCTAATCTTATTTTTATTGTATTCCTTTTCGGTGATTAAATGCTGAATGATTAATTGCCGAACCAGTTCTTCCGGTTGCAGAACCAACCATTTCTGTCGAACCTCACTGAAAACAAATTTTTTGCCGGCTTCGGATTTCAACCGAAGCCGGTCTTTATATTTCATAAGATCTATCCGGATCATCTTATTTCTGTAGAATGCCGTAATAAATACTACTTAAGAACAATTGGCTTTACTGCAAATTTACCATCTAAGACCAAACGGAGTTGATACAATCCCGCCGGCAATCCCTTATTGGCATTCCACACTTGACGGTGTTGACCTTCTGACAAATTCCCCTGATAAATGGATTCTACCAGTTGCCCATTCATGTTATAAAGTTGTATTGCCGCTGTCTCAGAATTTCTGTTAAGATCCAATTCAACAGTGACAAAATCAGTCGCCACCGTTGGGTAGACTTTAAAAGTAGCCAATTCTTCTGTGGTTAAAATAGCAGTTGTTTCAGAAACTCTGGAAAAAACGTCGGAAAAGTTGGTGTTAACGAAAAAATACTGATCATCCTCTTTTTTCCAAAGTATGGTTGCTACGATCAAATTTTCAAGGTCAGGAGCATCCTCTAGAGCGATGCCGGCCGCCCATTCGATTTCATTACCGGAAGGTATACTTCCCAGTGCGATTGGGTCCCCAAAACTACTCTCAGTTAACGACTTCGTGATTAAATTTCGGTGTTGTGCATTTTGCCCCAGGCTTGCTTGTGGAGCAATGCGTTCTTTTTCGATCAAGTACATGCCTAGGTAATAATCTCCGGACCCAGGTTGAAAAAAACGTGTACGGGTTGTGACCAAAAGGTTTTGATCATCAAAAGTTGTTAATATACCTGTTTGCGCAACTGGACTCTCAAGCGCTGCCATGGTAACTTTTGCTTTGATTGATTCTCTAACTTCAGTATGATTGCCGGAAGAAGCTCTCTGATCTTCATTGGCCAAATAAAAACGCGGTTGCCCAAATCCACCAAAATTGGAAGTGATGTCGAATGCTACTTCTGTCTGTAAATCTCCACTAAAATGGGCCACTATCACCAAGGCGTCCCTGCTATTGTCTTCCAGCAGTCCTTGTTTTAGAGTCCAACCCCATTCACCACAAAATGGACACCAATCTGCCGTGCGTTTGGTAATAAGCGACATTTGGGTTTCTGGAATATCGATTTCTGTTTGTGCGGCAAGTCCCAGGGCAAAGAAAATACCGATAAGTGAAAGTACAATGTTCTTCATAAAAGCTCTTTTTAAGAAATTGGAGAAAATCAGTTCTGAGAATTTGAAAACTTGTATATATAAGTTGAAACGGTTACCACGAACGACTTCAATGGACGATACTACGCAGAAAATAAAATCAAAAATATAAATATAAATATTAGATCCATACCAATTCGAGGTACTTTTTAGTCCTTTCTGTTATTCTAAAGTACTCGCTTATCCGGTAGCCGACAATCCAACAAATCTCTCCAGCAGCAGTTTCGAGGATCCAAATTCTTTCCTTTTCGAAGCGATTAACTTTTTGATTGGAGAAGAAATCCTGTAACTTTTGATGTTTGCCTTTCAAACCAAGAGGCGCAAAAATATCCCCGGGTTTCCAATGTCTCAATCGCATTGGGTAAGTAATTTTCTGAGCATCTAGAAAGGCAGAAAAATTGTCGGAGGGAAACTCTACAATATTCCCGGTCTTTTCTTGAATAATCAGTTGATGGTCACCAATCAGTATTTTCCGGGTTCCTTTGGGAATAATATGGTGTGTTATGCTATCCAACGCATCTCCCTCTACTGCCTCTAGATAAGCAACCGAGCGGTCTTTTAAAAGCTTATGGTGCTTGGCAAACAAAAGGCATCCTGTACCTGACTTTTCGTTATCTATAAGTTGAGAAAGTTGGCTCGCGTTAAATCCATAGGGGGACAACCATTCGTACAGCGGAGTCAGTGGATAAGGGTATTGCTTCAGAAGTGCAAGATTGATGCTAATGGAAGCCCCTTCTTCCCGCCAAACCTTTTTCTTGATTTCTTCGAGACCATAGGAAAACCAAAATTCACTTTCCTTCAATCGCTGAAAGTTCGCTGCCATGGTAGTTTGCAAACCAGGATTCAGTTTTTCCAGCACGGGAATGATGTGGTGCCGAATTTTATTCCTGGCATATTTATCTTCGTGATTGGAGTCATCTTCCCGATGGCGTAGTTTTCTCTGGTGGCTATAAGCAAGGATTTCTTCTTTTGTGGCAAATAATAAAGGCCGGATGATCTTTCCATTTTTCACTGGAATACCTCGTAAACCTCTAATGCCACAGCCCTTGGTCCAATTGTAAATGGCAGTTTCAATGACATCATCGAGATGATGGGCTGTGGCAATGACGTCAAAGCCTTCTTTACTCCTGACTTCTTCCAACCAATCGTATCGCAAATGGCGGGCAGCCATCTGAATGCTGGCTCCCATGCGCTTAGCATGGGTATCGGTATCGAAATGCTGGCTAAAGAATGGAACACCAAGTTCGCGAGACAATTCCCGGACAAATCGTTCATCGCTATCCGACGCCGTACCTCTTAACTTAAAATTACAGTGCGCCAGTGCAAAATGAACAGAGGAGGCATGGAAAAGGTCAGCCATGACAACTGAATCGATTCCACCGCTGATTGCCAGCAATACGCGATGATCTTCAGCAAATAACTCTTTCTCAGAAATATGTGCTTGAAAAGCGTTTAACATGCCTGCAAGATTTACAAAAATTCTAATTTTTTGCAAATCTAACGGACTGAATATTAAAGGGAGTCAATGATCTAGTGATCCATTACTAAAACATATCCGTTTTCGGCATATTTTTCAAAGTCAGAATAATGAATCCAGATATAACCATTATCACCCCATTTTCTTCCCCAGCAACTGGTAGCCTCAAAAGCTTCTTCTAACTCGTCATAACCGACAATTACCAATGGATATTTTTGGGTTTCTCCAGCATCCGGCTCCCAATACCGATCCCCCTTGGTATTCTTCAATTTCTCACTAGCCCGAATTTCAACCATTACGGGATGGCCACGAAGAAGTGCCTTTCGTGTCTCGAAAATTCGCTGCCGTCCCCTCGTCATATTTCGAAAAAGGTGTAAATAATTTCTGACCTTATATTTTTCAGTGGCATAGACACCACTAGTCAATTTCGTAGATCCATATGGCAAAATCGCTGCACTA
Organism: Saprospiraceae bacterium; assembly: GCA_028284395.1. Taxonomy (GTDB): domain Bacteria; phylum Bacteroidota; class Bacteroidia; order Chitinophagales; family Saprospiraceae; genus JANQRV01. The sequence goes on along the minus strand of JANQRV010000577.1, from coordinate 22,308 downwards.
ACGGTTCCATCGGAGGCCAAAAACTGGAAGACACCGGCGGGGTTGACTTTCTGTCCTACATTGGCCAGGTTAAGAGAGATGTAATCCGGACTTAAATTAACTTTGTAATTTCGATCGAGATTAACGTAAAATTCCATACAATTCGCGGCAATAAAAGCGACGCTCTCTCCTCGCATACCAATATCTCTAACGGGCATCATATATGATTTGACACTCTGTCGCTGAATCAAGGCCTTTGAACTCTTACCAACACCAGGGACCACTCCCATCAATTGATCGAATAGACTGGCATCACTAATGCCAAATTTAGCTGAACTTTCCAATAAGTACTGAGGTGTCCCTTTCTTTTGAGCGAAAAGTGATAGGGGCAACAAAATGATAAAGCAAAAGAAATAGAACTGGCGGTTCATCTGAATTTTTAGTTAATTGTTGTTAGGTAAATCAATGTCAAGTGGTCATTGAAGGAAAAGTTCGATTCCTGCGCTTGGACTAGTTGTCGTGCCTGCTTATTAGTGATTTCACATTATATTTAGTACCCTGTCCGAAAGAAAAGAGTATGGTATGACAACGACGGTAAGACTGGATTTCGTACTTAGAAGCGCATCAAGTCAGCAGTATTAAGAATCTTTTAACGAACTGATGGCCAAAAGAGTTGCATTTTGCACTTAAACAATTTAGGATCAATCTTTAATACAACGTACAGAATAACCATAAGTTCGTTGATTATAATATCGATCCAACCTTTCGGTAGCTTTGCCAAGATTGTAATACCAGGCACTTTCCTTGCCATAACGATCGCTGGTCCAGAAGTAGCCATAGGTATTCAGATAAACATAATCCCCATCGGTAGTCCTGTAACCACCCAGTTTTGCGGCAAAACCGTTATTTTCATTTGTAAGTCCTAGAAAAGCTGGATTACCTCTGCCCCCAAAACGTGTAGCCAAGTCCTCCCAGTCTTTTACAGAGGGTAGCCGCCAACCCATACCCAATTCCTGGCAAGCTTCAATCGCTGCTTCCCATGGATAAAGCCTGCCCAACGAAGAACAATAATTCACTTGATCTTCGTAGCAGGTAGCTCCTGGTATATCGATGGATAAATTTTCTGCCAACCAGGTTTGGCCAGCATACGAGATCGCCAAATATACTTGTCCGTCTTTTGCCTTGAATTCGGATTGAGTGCCATCGATTTCATTCAATTGAACCCGTTGACGGCTAGGCTTTTGGGCCGTCTTTTCCGTTAGCGTCTTGGGGCATCCTCCATTTGATTTACTACCTTTTTCCGTAGGACATTTATCTTCGCGATCCATGACGCCATCTTTATCACTATCCGGGCAACCAAAAGTAGATCTGGGTCCGGCAGCATCTGGGCAAGCATCTTCAGTATTGGCAATGCCATCGCCATCACGATCTTCAATAACTTGCCCGGACGGTACCATCAAAATTGGGTCTATGTTTTTGCCATACTGCAGCGGGACTCTTACGAACAAGGAATTATAGGCTTCGGCCTCCACTTTAAAAGTGGGGAATCGAGGTAGTTCATGTTCAAAAATATCCAACGTTGCCATTCCTTGACTATTGGTTTCCGTAGTTTTGAAAACGCGATTCTCATGCGAGATTACAGCACCGGTGATCGGTTCCTTCGTTGTTGCATCCAAGACAGTAATAATAAAGGATGTTCTTGGGCAGTTATTACCGCTAACGCAGTCACCATTGGTATCGATGTAAAACCCAACATCGTTTAATTCAACTCTTGCCGTTCCTTTGCCAAATGGTTCTGCAACGTCAAAGCGATAGGGAATTGCCAATTTCCCATCCGCTTTCAAATATCCCCATTTCCCTCCCTTACGGATGTTAGCGAGGCCCTCGCTAAAGGCATCAGCACCATCGAAGACCAGTCCCGCATTCAAGAGTTGCCCATTCTTTCGGACAAATCCAAATTGTCCGTTGGCTTGAACTATTGCCAACCCCTCTTCACCAAATGAGGATACCTGGTCGTAAATCGGCTCGATGACTATGATCCCATTACCGTTCTCATACCCCCACTTCTGTGTAGCCGAATCCTTAAAGGGGATCAGCTTTGCAAAGCAGTTAGCTGCATGCCGGAGTCCATTCCAATCTATGAAGCATTGGAGGTTTTTATCCATAACCAATGCGGTGGAATCTTCTGTATAATTGAAAGCATGATCAAAAGGAGGAAGTCCATCTTTGGTAGCCCAGGTTTCAGCCCCTTTTTGATCCAGAAAGCCATACTTCCCCTCTTTGCGAATTCTAATGTGCCCCATTACCATTGAATCGACGAAATCATATCTGGTGAAATGAGTTAAATTAGGGACACCTGTCTCTTCCATATAGTTTGATCGTTCTTCTATCACGGCACTAAAGGAATTAGCTTTCTCGTAATCCCCCTGATAGAAATAACACAGCCCCAGCATCTGAAGAGCATTTCCTCTGAAATTTCCGTTTTCGATCTGATTTTCCTGAAAACTCTCGAAAAGTTTTTGCAGAAATAATTGGCTATTTTGAAAATTCTTCGCGTTGTAGTGGTCGCGTGCTTTGTTGAAATAAGCCCGCGCTATAGCCGGTTGAAACACATCGTCGACGCGTTCTCTAAACTCTGCACTCCGGTCATGGGCAAACATGAATCTTTCGACTTTGCCCATTGAATCCATTTCTGAACGGTCGATGTGGTACAGTGCTTTCAGAGTGAAATAATTGACCGAATCTTCAACACTAAAGACGCAGGTCCGGGCATCTTCTCCAGGGATATATACGAGATTGCTCCGTTCAAAGCACGGTACTTTCCATAACCAATTCCCAAAAAAAAGAAGACCGATCAAAATAAGTCCCACCACCGGAATAACCAACCTTCTTTCTCCCAGTAGCTTACGACCATCCCGATAGAACAACTTCCAGTAAGTATTGGGTAATTTAAAATCCAGTACCTTATTGAATTGTTGGTCCAATTCGCGAATGGCAACGAAATCTTCGGGCAGCCCTTTCTCGTATTGATTTCGGTAAACTTCGATCCATTTCTTTCTTTCAGCGGGCATTTTTTCCACCAATAGTTTATTGACCGCTAAGTGAAGTTGATGTTCTTCAAAAGCAAAGCTACTTTGATTCTGTGGCACATTTTGCTCCAAAATTCGCAGCAAAGCTTTTCTCACTTGTTGTTTTTCCTGATTACTCAGCAACCCCATTAGTCTTTCCCTGGCAGCACCGGGAATTTCTCCTTTGCGAAACCATTCGAGTTGAGACAACTGACGAACCCTTTCATAGGTCACTAACTGGTGAGATTGTCCTTTCTCGATGACTCGCCCCAAAGCCACCGTAAGATCCCAATGCAATTCTGGATAAACCGCGCAAGCCGCAATCCATTTACACATGGGGACGGGAAAATAACTTCTCATACTTTGCGGAAGTTGATCTTCTGATAGTTCGATTACCTGATCAGCCTGGCCATATTTGTACTTCCATTTAGCTAAATTAGTTGGCTTACCTTCTGCAAAGTGATCTTCTAACGTCCTGAGTCCATCTAGGTTATTGGGTAAAATGTAAAAGAAGTCAGCTAGAAGTCTTTCCCGATATCCCCAATCCATCGTAGGAGTGTTCGTCACCAAAGCCCTCTTGGACCAAACATCCATTTTTTGGAGCCAAGGCTCTAGTGAAATCGCAACTGGATTGATGAAACTATGACCATCCGCAAACACCAGCAATCGAGCGCCATAATGCTTCTGCATCAATCGTTCGAGCCTTATTCCAGTGGGATATGCTTCATTCCAGCATATTGCGGGATTGCCGTCGTAGTAGTAGCGCTCGGCATAAATCTCACTTCTCTGTAATTGGGCATAAAACTGATTGGCCAAATGACTTTGGTGGTCCTGTTCGGCGGGCTTGTCGATCAGCAGCAAGTATTCTGTTGGTGCCGAATAGTGGCGGAATTTAAAATCCAATCCCCCTCCTTTTTTGATGGTAGCATTAATCGTCTTCTTAATGTCGAGGAGTTGCCTCTGGCTGGATTCTCGGCTTCGAAAGCGATTTAAGACCGGACTCAATCCTTCCCTAAAGCGTATACCTTGATGATCAGAAACCTTTATTGGTAGTAAATAAGGAGGTTCTTCACCTCGTTCTCTGCGAGCAGCAAATCCTCTTTGAGCACGGTTAAAAAGTAAGACCGATAAAATAAAAGCCATCAGGATACCGGAGAGGATCCATACCAACAGGTCCTTTGATTGATAAACGAGGAAAGTCCATTCCCGGTCAATGGCAATCAATTGCGGCTTCGTCAATTCTTGCTTTCCAAACGGCACTAGAAAAACGGTGGAATCCGTTTCTACGAGACTAGCAACAGAAGACAGGTTTTGTTCCGAACGCGCATTGTATTCACAGCAACCTTCACAGGGTATCTTGGCCTTGACATTAAAATTTAATGCCAAAGAGTCCATACATCCTGTATAATTACAGCAATCTTCACAACCTTTAGTAGCATCGGGATTAAAATTAATGGACGCCGGATCAAGACATCCTACGATGGTGGAATCTGGCGGAAGATAAGAACAGGATCCATCGTCCCGATTTGCATTTGGATTGTAATTCACCGATGTTTCATCCATACAGCCCTTGACAATGGGGTTCAGGAGAAAATAGCCAAAATAAGCGCATCCCGCCAATAACATGGCTAAGAGAGCTCCAACCCAACGATAGTGTCTTTTTCTGGGTGGGAGTAATGTCGTTTTAGATGGTTTGGCAATTACGGGCTCTGAATTTGTGGGGAAGTCCAATCCTAACCAAGGGGCGAGTCTTGGAAAAACGACGGCAAACTTATCCTGTTCCTTGGCACTTTTCACTAAAACCGGCGCTAGATAGTCACCATAGGTCATAACCGTGCTTCCGGCAGGAATATGTCGCAGTACTTCAGCTACTTTCAAATGGGTATCAACACCAATTTCAAAGCCTTCCTTTTGTAAAGCTTCCAGGAATAGCGATATGGAAGAAAAGGGATCGATATCATTGGTAATTTGGAATCCCGAGAAGGTCGCTCATACCGGATTTCAAATCTTCCTTATCTTTTACCAATAATCCGTAAGTAGCTTGTAATTCCTGTATTTCATCTGACGATAAGTTGTCTACGGAAAGAAGTTTATCGACCGTAAACTTGCCTAATTGCTGCAAACGTTCCAATACCGAAACCCATTGCAGTAATTCTGCTGTAGCCGGGGGTTTGCGTTTGCATTTTCCCCGAATCACGTGAAAATGTTGGATGGCAATATCCAATTGAGCGGGCGCAAGATCCGATACTTTGCTTTTCAAAATCCTCAGTAACATTTCCTCGCCGGGAAACGGAATGTGGAAAAATACACAACGCCTTAAGAAGGCATCCGGCAAATTCTTTTCTGAGTTTGAAGTCAATAAAACTATGGGGCGATTGATCGGATCCGTTCGGATTTTATCCATTCCCACTCGGCCAATTTCAGGGACTTCAAAAGCCAGTTCCTCCAAAACATCTAAAATGTCATTGGGCAAGTCTCGTGGTGCTTTGTCAATCTCGTCAATCAACACAACACAGCGTCTTCCTGATTTAATGGCAGCTCCTAACCCACGGTATTGAATAAACAGGGATTCTATTTGTTCCGGCGTCAGTTCCTTATCATTATTCTGAATATACTGAAAGTGCTTTAGGGAATCATAACGATACAGTAGGTCTGTTGCAGTGGAGGTGGACTTAGTATTGAAAACAAATAGGTTGTCCTCAAACCCATCCATATCAAAAAAGTCCGCAATATGGTGCGCCAATTGAGTCTTGCCAGTACCTGGCTCTCCTGTGATCAACAACGGTTGGCCTAGGAGTATGGCTACATTTACAGCTTTTTGTAGGGGTGGCGAAACGATGTACTTACTCCTGTCTTTTAAGCGCTTATTTTCTATAAAATCCGGCATTTCTCTTTTGCCGAGGCCCGTGTAGAAATCCATACTGTTTTTATCAATGATGAACGAAGGAGGATCTAGGTTATTTGCCCTAAGATAAAGAAATTAATTATTTTTGCTTTTGAATCCTAGACTTCGACTTTAGCGCTCTTTTGAACTAATTGGATGTTCAAAGAGTTTCCTATCTCAAAAGGAGCAACTTGGTGAACAAAGGAGTGAAAAGCAGTATTAGTATGCGGGAAGAAAATGCAACACCGGAAGAAACCAATAACGAAGAATTACTCGAGCGTCAGGTTATTGATGTTGATGTCAAACAATCACCGATCCGATTGGATAAGTTCCTGATGGATCGCCTCTACAGAGTATCCAGAAACAGGGTCCAGGCAGCAATTAGGGCCGGTGCCATCACCATCAATGACAAGGAAGTAAAGCCCAATCATAAAGTTCGCCCTGGAGACCAGATTTCCATCGTACTACCGCGCCCTCCAGGTGAGGGCACCAAGATCATTCCTCAGGATCTTCCACTAGATATTCGTTATGAAGACGACGACCTGATGATCGTTTACAAGCCTCCTGGACTTGTGGTACATCCAGGGATTGGCCATCGTAAAGGCACATTGGTAAATGCTTTGGCCTATCACTTTGAATCCCTACCGGTCTTACATGGAAACGATGCCGACAAGTTGGGATTGGTCCATCGAATTGACAAGAATACGAGTGGTCTGCTCGTCGTGGCCAAAACCGAGTATGCCATGCACCATCTCGCAAAACAATTCTTCAATCATACGACTCAAAGAACTTACTACGCAATTGTTTGGGGAGAGCCGGACCCTCCGAAAGGGACCATCGAGGCAAATGTGGGCCGCCACCCCCGCTTTCGCAAGCAGTTCACTACATTTACCGAGGAGGATAAAGGAAAATGGGCTGTCACTCACTACGAGGTGGTTGAGCCCTTATACTACATTAGTTTGATCAAGTGCCATCTGGAAACGGGTAGAACACACCAGATTCGAGTCCATATGAAGCACATTGGCCATCCTTTATTCAATGATGAAAAATATGGTGGTGACCGGATTGTAAAGGGTACCGTTTTCAGCAAGTACAAACTCTTTGTAGAACGGACTTTCAATTTGATTCCCCGCCACGCTCTTCATGCACAATCGTTGGGGTTTGTACATCCGCGAACGGGAAAAGAAATGTATTTTGAAACCGACCTTCCAATCGAATTCCAAGAGACGCTCGAAGCCTGGCGAAAATACCTTAGAGGCCGAAAAGCGGCCGTCAAGAATCTTTGATAGATGAACCACTCTTCAGCCGAAATCATTGCCACTACAAAATCATGGGTCGAGCACTTTGTGATCCGTCACAACTTATGTCCCTTCGCGAAAGGTGTATTTGATGCCGCGAAGATCCGTTATCGAGTTCATCAAACAAAAGACTTGGAACAATGGTTTCTTCAAATAATGGAGGAATTGAGTTTTCTAAAAAACTGTCGGCCTTCGGTGATCGAAACATCTTTCCTCATCCATCCATATCTTCTTACACAATTTGAGGACTATAATGAAGCACTTTTTATCATCTATGACTTACTGTTAAAAGAAAAGCTAGATGGCATCATTCAGGTCGCCTCTTTTCACCCACATTACCAGTTTGCCGACTCCAAAGTCAATGATCCAGCCAACAGAACAAATCAATCGCCTTATCCCATGTTACATTTCCTGCGTGAAGCAAGTATAAGTAGGGCTATAGATAGCTACGGTGACACTTCTGTAATCCCCACTCGAAACATCAGCCTCCTGCGAAAGCTCTACTCATCGACTTAAAACAAAATTCCCTATTTTCGTTCTCCCACAACTTAAAAAAATGGAGTTAGCAACAAGGATATCCGCCCTCGTAACGCTTGGTGAAGTTCTAACGGAAAAAGATGAGTATCGTGAGGCGGTCATGAAACGTGCCGAATTTCATAACCAGTGGTTCAGCCTGGAAAATCAGGAGGCTATGTTTCAGGCGATTGCAGGGAACTTTCTGGATGCATCCAAACTTAGAAAATGGTTGGAGTCATATCAATTGGCCAAGCATACCAGCAGAAAGACCGTGGGCCTGGTAATGGCGGGTAATATCCCGTTGGTTGGTTTTCATGACTTAATCACCATCTTTGTGGCCGGGCATAAGTCCCAAATCAAGCTTTCGGAGAAAGACCAGTACCTCGTTCCCTACATCATTAAAAAACTGAGAGAAATTAATCCAGAAACGCACCCCTATTTCGAAATTGTGGAAAAATTGCAGGGATTTGATGCCATCATTGCCACCGGTAGCAATAATTCCGCTCGGTATTTTGAAGCTTACTTTGGTAGGCATCCGAATATCATTCGCAAGAATCGCAATGGTGTCGCCATTCTAACGGGTAACGAATCGCAAGAAGAGTTACTAGCTTTGAGCCGAGATGTTTTCCAATACTTTGGATTAGGTTGTCGCAATGTTTCAAAAATATATGTTCCCGATGGCTATAAATTCGATTCCCTACTGGAGGCTTTGCATGAAAATCGACAAATTGTTCTACATAGCAAATACAAAAATAATTTTGATTACAACTACGCACTTTATGTCTTAAACCAAGAACCCTACCTAGCCAACGGTTGTATTCTATTGATCCAAAACACTGCCATCCCTTCTCGGATTGCCAGCCTCCATTACGAATTCTACTCCGATCAAAAAGCCTTGGAACGAGAACTGGCCAACCGCTCCTCTGAAATCCAGTGTTTGATAGCGCAACCGGGCTTTCTACTGGAAAACGTAGCGATACCCTTTGGCAAATCCCAGGAACCAGAATTGTGGGACTATGCCGATGATGTAGACACGATGGCCTTCCTGCAGAGCCTCTAATCTTGGCATACTACGAGCAGCTTTGCGTTTAAACGAAGTTTTCTAATTTTGAAACCAAAACGACAATAAACCGGAATTTGAAAGTGATTCCGGATCATTTCCATTAGACTTGCTGTCAAGTCCTTAATCTTTTATAGAATGAAGAAAGTTGGCCTTTCCCTCCTTTGTTGCATAAATCTGTTCATGTTATTTGGACAAGTCCCCAGCAATCCACTCGGATTAAACCCGACGTCTCTTAAGTGGAGTCAGATCAACACAGATAAAGTGCAGGTTATCTTTCCGAATGGCTTGGAAAGTCAAAGTCAGAGAGTTGCCAATATCGTTCACCGGATGTGGGATCGGCCCCAGGAATCCATAGGTGAGAAGAGAGAAAAAGTATCTATTATATTGCACAACCAAACGACTATTTCAAATGGCTTTGTGACTGTCGGCCCATTCCGGTCCGAATTTTATATGATGCCCCCTCAATTTGACATCACCACCGACTGGGTAGATCTACTAGCTATCCATGAATATCGGCACGTCATGCAATTCGCCAATGCGAATCGGGGAATCACAAAATTGGTTAGGACCATACTGGGTTCCTGGGCTTGGGGAGGAATGTTCTCGACCGTATTGCCAAGATGGTTCTTTGAAGGAGATGCGGTAGATATGGAGACAAAATTAACTGCTTCCGGCCGTGGCCGCTTCCCGAGTTTTAACATGCAGTATAGATCTCTGGTGCTCGAAAACAAGCTTTACAATTATGAGAAAGCTAGCGCGGGTTCCCTGAAAGACTTCGTCCCCAGTTGGTATCCTCTTGGTTATTACCTAACGACCCATGCCAGGGAGCGTTTCGGGGAAGATATCTGGGAAAAGGTAGTCACGGATGCAGTGCAGTACAAAGGACTATTTTTTCCCTTTAGTCGAAGCCTGAAAAACCACACCGGATTGGGCACCAAAGAGCTTTACGCCAAGACCAGAAGTTCAATGGACAGCCTTTGGAAGCAAGAAGCAACTCTACGAGAAAATACCGAAGATCAGTCTTTAAACACCACTCCCAAGAATACCATTATTCATTACAACAATCCCATCTTCCTTGAGGATGGTCGAACCATCGTTCAGAAAAGAGGTTTCGATCGTATAGCCGGTTATTATATGTTAGAAAAGGACGGTTCGGAGAAGAGGTTAACCGAACCCGGTATCCTTCTCGACCGCGACCTTTCGACCTTGTCGCAAGCTCGTGACATACTCTGCTGGTCAGAGGCTGCGTTTCATCCGAGATGGGGCAATAAGAATTATTCGAACATTAAGATCTATGATATCCAATCGGGGCTAAAGCGCAAAATAACGAGTCAATCCCGTCTGTTTTCTCCAGCCTTGTCGTCCGATGCTGAAAAAATAGCAGCGGTAAGAGTTTCAACCAATCTTTCTTATGAAATCGTCATCATTGATGTGGCATCAGGAGAAATTGTGCACACAATCCCAAATTCCGAAAATCTTTTTTACAGTCATCCAAAATGGACCGACGAAGGGAATAAAATTGTTGCGGTGGCGAAAGCAGGGGAAAAGCATGCTTTAAAATTGATCGACATCGAAACTGGCGAAAGTGAAAGCCTAATAGATTTTGCCGGGATTCCATTGAGTCACCCTTTCCCACACGGCGATCGCATCTACTTTTCTGCCGGATTTCAGGCAGTTAATAACATTTTTGTTTACGATCGATCGAATGCCACCGTATACCAGGTAACAAATTCAAGACTTGGTGCTTTTCAACCATCGGTGAGCCCGGATGGGCAAAAGTTGGCTTACAGTGATTTTTCCTCTGGCGGGTACAATGTTAAAAGCCTTGTGATCGACGAAGATAAGTGGCAGCCTGTAAGGTTTTCTGAGTCAAATGATCAATTTTACAAACCCGACCTCTCTAACAATCGAAGTATTCTTCAGAATTTGCCCAGCGAGCAGTTTGTCATTAAAAAATTCAATAAACTTTCGGGACTCTTCAATCCTCATAGTGTTTTGCCAGTGCTCGAACCTCCAATAGTCGGAGGAAGAATTCTTTCCGACAATAAGTTCAGTACACTTTCGTCTGAAGCCGGCGCCTTTTACAACTTAAATGAGAATGAGTGGACGTTGATTGGAAGTCTCTCTTATGCTGAACTCTTTCCCATCATTAATGTGGATTACCGTCGGGCGAACCGTTCCGCAAATTTTTTCCTGTTCGATCAAATTGGCGATACTACCATCACTACTACACTGGTTGCCGAAGAATGGACAGAGAATAACATCAGCGGAGGTGTCTCGATTCCACTGAATCTTTCTCAGGGTAATTTCCTAACTGCCATTAACCTCAGTGCAAATTACCACTATATCCAAACCAATTCTGATAACTTGATCGATGGGCCTGCCGCTAACCGGGATACGGCAAATATCAGTGAAGCGGGGATCGATCAGCTAAGTTCTTTTTTCCTACCTCCACTGAGGGATGAGAAGCTGCACGCCCTGGATCTTCAATTCACCTTTAGTTCTCTCAAGCGAAGAGCCATACAAAATCTCAATCCGAGGCTTGGTTTTTTCCTGGATGCCCGCTATCGGACTTTATTTAACAGCGGTCCATTCGAAGGCGATGTACTCACCATGCGGGGATTATTGTATCTACCGGGATTTTTCCGTAATCACAGTTTTTACCTATCAGGTGGATATCAACGTTCAAAGTTCCTGGACAATTATAAATTTTCGAATTTGTTCTTTTATCCAAGAGGGTATGATAGCTTTTTAAGTGATGAAGTGTTTCGCATTGGGTTCAATTATAGCTTGCCTTTATGGTATCCCGATCTTGCCATTGGGCCTTTAGCTTTCATAAAGCGCATTAAAGCCAACTTTTTCTTCGATTACGGCGATCTCAAAACCGGTTTTCCATTCGATAACAATGACTTTCTAAACGGAAGCATGACTTCAACGGGCGTAGAACTGCGCTTCGATGTTCGTGCTATTCGGTTGGTAGACATCGATTTCGGAGTTCGGTATAGTTACCTTTTCGAACGAGATTATGCTCCCGGCCGTCAACAACACCAATTCGACTTCCTTCTGATCAGTATTCGGTAATTCACAAAAAAACTACTATTTTTTGGATTGCCAGTTAGTAGTTTTTTATTTTGCGGGCAAAAAAAGAGATGTCTTCTTCGAAACGTGTGTTTCGTATTTTAGTTCGACATTTTCACCTAGCCTGTGACAAAGCATTTTACGTGCTTAGGCGAAAGCTCAAAATCGGGAATAAATCCCCGGTTGCAGTGTTCACTTATCGTGGATATGGCCGAAAAGATTATGTATTCCTGCAAGGACGAGTATTGCGCAAACGCAGATTTCCCGCCAACCCATCCGACAGTGATTCCGACTGGAGGGATTTAATCAATAATTTCAAAAGGCTTTTTACAGTAGAAATTCGGCAAGCCGTCCTCCAAACTAGAATCGGGACCAATCCCTTTCGGCTCACTACAGACTTAGAAGGCTATTTTCGCCTTGATGCACCTTTAGACGCCCCGTGGAAAAGCGCCGGAAGCGGTTGGAATAGTATCGACCTGAATTTAATTTCCGTTCCATGGCGCAAAATGGAATTGGAAGTTCAAGCTTCTGTCCTGATACCAGACAAAGCTGACTTTGGTATCATTAGTGACATCGATGATACCATTATCCGGACGGAAGTCACTTCCCTTTTGCGGTTAAAAATGTTCTATCTCACTCTGCTCAAGAATGCTCGTAAACGAAAGGCAATCAATGAAGTCGGGGCTTTCTATCAAGCTCTTAAGAAAGGGAGAGACGGTCAGTCAGACAACCCGGTTTTTTACGTATCCAAGAGTCCCTGGAATCTTTATGATCTCCTGGAAGAATTTCTTAAGATCAACAATCTGCCTTTAGGGCCTATGATGCTGCGCGATTATGGTTTACCCTATAAGAAGCGCCCCAAAGATTATAAGGGACACAAACACGAAAACATAGAGCGGATTCTGCAAACTTATCCAGAGATGACGTTTATCTTAATCGGAGATAGTGGAGAAAAAGACATCGATCTTTTTCTGGACATTGCACGTTCTTTTCCACATCAGATCTCGGCCATCTACATTCGAGATGTCAATTGCAATAAACGAGCCAAGCGGATCAGGAAAATCATCGATGAAAATCCAGACATTGATATTAGTTTTGTCAAGAACTATCGATATGCAGCGCAGCATGCCGCCAACAAAGGTCTGTTATCATTTGACTACTTCAACAAAATCAACTAGCATTGTCCCGACATGATTTTTTCATACAGGACATGCGTTGGCTCCGAAGGACGGGTTTCCAATTCTTCTTCCAAGATCGTGCAGCATTTCTGATATTGCTTTTTAGCTAGTCCGGAAAGTCCCAATTTACAATAACATTGCATCAATTTCTGATGTACTTCCTCCAGACAGGGATCTTTTTCAAGCATCTGCTTACAAATGTTAATACAGGCATCGTATCCCCCCATCTGGAAGTGGTAATTACTCAGTCGGTTAAGAATAAATAAATAAGTTTCTTTTAGATTGTCTCTGACTGATTCACACCATTCTTCATAGGGCATTTCATAGAGGAAATCACGCTTGTAAATGCTGAGAGCTTTATTGTATGGGCCAAGGGAATTTTCCAATCCCTGATTGTGTTCAATGGCCTTTCCTTTTTGCCAAAAATAATTGAACCTTTCGACATCCGTGACAATTTCGAGATCCGAACCGATCGAATAACAATCATTCTCAAAGACAATAATCTCTTGTCCTGGAAACGCTTTTGACATAATTCGTCGGATAGCGTGTATCGCAACATTCAATGAATTTCTTGCGGAGGAAGGAGCCACTTCTCCCCAGAAACGCTCCATTAGTTTTTCACGATGGACCGGCTTTTGGTGATGATAAAATAAAAAGGCCAGTAAAGAGGCATTTTTTGTATTTCCAAATGCCTTAGTAGAACCATCCTTATCGGTAATCTCAAACTTCCCAAAGAACTGTACTTTCAAATCAATCTCCTTTTCTTCCTCAAACCTTTTATCCGTTAGGTTACTCAAGGTCTGCGGTACGATGGCAAGGCTTTGTTGACTTGGCTTGTGCCATGTTGGAAAGGCTATTGAGCCAATAAATTTTTGAGCCGTTCTAAATAATTTCATACCTCTACTCCAGATATCGATATAAGATCTGTGACATACCTCCTCTTTAATGGCATTCGACAATAGACTTTCTTCCAGTGGGAGTGTAAATACCCTTCTGATCCGAAAGGGAATGATCGCTAATAGGTCTTCCGGCCGTGGATCATCTGCAATTAAAAAAATAGGCAACTTGGGGAAATGCTGAGAAAGATCTTCGATTTTTTTCAACCAACTCCGTTCATTATTGGAGAGCCAGAGAATCGCGATGGTTCGACCCGGCTTTACATCTTCTTTCCGAAGTACATAATGGATGGGAAAGGTCTCAATTTGGCTTTTATCAAATAAGTAGTGACTAAAAATTTTTCGTTGTACACCTGAGCTAAAGAAAATTAATTTTGGTTTTTTCATGTCTTATGGGGGCTTAAAAATGCAAACGGTTCCAAGTAAATAGATCGGTTGCTATTACAAAAATCGGTTCCTAGGTCACGAAGTATTCCAGAATTCGATGTATAAGACAGGTTTTCTTGCAAGTGTTGATTCACAAGTTTTCATTTCTTGGTTTTTTGAAGTGGAGAATCGACCACTGAAACTTTTTGGCGAAGATGACAGCAGCTGATGAATCCAGTTGGGGTTGGGTTAGTATGTTTTGATAAGTGGCTATTTATTTCTCTATTGTAAATATACTGAATAAAAGGAATACAAATCAATAGAGCATTTGTCTTATATACAGCCCTTGGATAGCACCTTTATAATATAGTGTCGTCAATCTCTTTCCTTTGTAAACTCTTTTTTATGCACATCTCAATGATTTAATCAGTTTTACATATTAACTAATAGTTAATCACAAATTAAACGAAATATTCTTCTAGCCAACGCCCGTCAGACAAAATAATTGAGGTTTAAACGATAATTAATTGCCTTTTAATTCATTAGGGCTTGATGTTAAGCGGGGGTTAATTCAATATCTGCAAATTTGCTACAGGTTTGTTAATCACTTGAAAACAAATATTTCCTTAATTAATACGCTTTGAAAAGAGACCCTGATTTTAACAAACCGATCATCGTTTTCTTTTCCAGCTAAAAATCTCTTACAAATGGCAAGTTTCACGTTTGAGTTAACCACTATCCCGGGTACAATTACTGGTAATGTTAATTGGTATGAAACAGCAACTGGCGGCGACTGGGATCCAGTCATTCAAGCCCCTGATCCAACGATCATTCACGATGACCAAGACTGGCTCGTTCAGCTAAAACAGCTAACCCAAACCGGACCGATTTGGGGTGCTTGGACTGGCAACCAGTGGCATTTTCGCCTCTATTTCGAGCAAATTGGGTTAGGAGAAGGACCAGGCAGACTGGCAATCACCTTCGCTGTAAACGCTGGTACGCCTTTCGTTTATCCTGATCAAACCATCAATATCCCTGCCGGAACAGTACCCGTGGGCATTTACAAGTTGTATGCAGAACTAGAATTGGTTGATCAAAATGGTCTTACACCAGTTTCTGGTTTAGCAGAACTTGGCAACGTCAAGATCATCAATGCTTAAGTAGTATTCATTGCGAAGTAGCCGGGCGTGATTTATCGCCCAAAAACTGGTTGGAATATCTTATTCCAGCCTTTTTTTGTTTTGACTTATACCTCGAATCAGATAGGTGTCTCTAAAGTTTCAATCGATAAAAACCGTTTACATTTTAAAACCTCTTCCGTCACTCAGCGGCGATAAACAGTGCTGTTTTAACAAGTAGGCTGTGCAAGGCAGCCGCGATGGATGAGCAATAAAAAAACCCTTGATAAAGGGGGCTGGTTTCAAAGAACCCGCTGGCCTAATATCAAGGATTTTATTGCGATTAACTGACCGTTATCCGTCTGGATCAGTTATCCGGTAGCTCTTGCATTCAATCCAACTTTCAAGTAATTACCATTCACGAACTTTAGCAATTGGCTATTGCCTTTTAATTCGTGGTTCTTCAGGGTACCTGTTTCCTCATAGAGGTTTACCTCTAGATAGAATTGATAAATGTCTGGTGCAAGTACAGCAGCTCTCAAAGGAATCTGGATCTGGGGTGCACTATTGTGCAACTTCCCCTCGCAACGACAAACGAAGGTCTTGGTTTTGTTCCGCATGGATTTCGCAAAAATCGAAGCTTTATAAAACTGATCCTTCACTTCGAGCTTATCGGAAGGCACATCTATCAGGAATTGAATGTCGGAATATTGATTGAAGACAATCTTGTTAACGACTTTACCGCTTTCCTGAACCAGGAGCGGAACGGTTGCTACTTTGGGTATAGCCACTTCTTTTTTGGCTTTCTGCACAACTTCCGGCTTTTTCTGCAGATCATGACCAGGCATAAATTTCAATAAGAAATCGCGAATGACTTCCAGATCGATGTTTTCAAAAGAGACCCGGTCTTTAGTCAATGGATACTCCATTTTACCGAGCAGTTTTTTACCATCTTCCCGTTGGTAGAAGGTAAGATCAAAATTGAACCTCAATTGCTTCAATTCTTTCCTTGTTTCGACCTTTTCCTCTTCCGTAGTTACGACGGGGATCAATCTGTTAATCGGTTGCACTCTATTGGGCTTAGCATTTGAAGAAAAGGACTTCTGTATGGTGCGCATTGCCTCCTCTACCTTCAATTTGGAAGGATATTGCATACTAGCTGCTAAGGCCTGGTTGTTGCCAGCTTTGATCACAAACTGATATTTGCGCCCCACTTTAATAACTTTATACCGTTGAGGATCTACCGCATAGTCGGGAAGTTTAAGACGAGCATTGTCGCGTTTTCGAGCGCTTTGATACCCCTTGCTAAGTAACATGACTTCACCGTTTGGGTCTTTAAACTGATAATAGTGGAGACTATCCATCTCGTTTTTGAAATTCTCCAGTTCGAATTTTAGTGCCTTTCTATTAGCCATTTGGTTTCTCTTTAGTAAAGAAATAATGACCGATAACCAATTGGAAAACTCGACGAAAAAATCTCTTTCGGTGTCAGGAAATTATTTTCTCAAGTGGCATGGGTCAGTTGAATACCATAAGAGACTAAAAAAAAATTAATAGCCAATTAATCTCTGCCACTATTGTCTTAAAGATCAATTAATTCTGGGTTAAAAATTACCTTAGATCACCGGTTTATTTGATAACTGCGACATCACCAGCTAAACTTAAGGTCCGATCAGGACCATTCTCCACGCCCACTTCCGCTTCAATGGAATAGAGGTAGACACCCGCTTGAACTGCTTGATCCCCATACCTACCATCCCAGAAGTCTTCGATGGATTCCGTTGTAAAAATCAGGTTCCCCCAGCGGTCAAAAATCTGCATCGTAAATCGCTTGACCAAGCATTCGGAGAAAGGAGTAAAAAAGTCATTTTGGCCATCTCCATTAGGAGAAAAGGCATTCGGCAAAAACATTTCACAGGTGATGCATTTATCAATCGTAATGGATTGCGAAAGCTCTGCACAGGTGGAATTAACCACCACGGAGTAAATTCCAGGTTCCCGGGCGATAAAGGTAGGTTCAGTAGAGTTATCCTGCCATAGATAAGTCACTTCTCCTGCGACGGTAGCGTCTAACAGTAAAGACTCGCCCGCACAAAGCACCGTATCTCTGAAAGGCGTTAGATCGAGGGTCGATTGATAATTTACCCGGATGGAGTCTGCCACAGAACCGCATTCATTGGAAGCGATCACCGAATACGTACCGGGCTCAGTAATGCTGTAAAAGGGTCCTACTTCACCATCTTGCCAAATGATATCCGTATTCGCGATATTGCTGAGATCGAAGGACAAAATATCTCCATCGCATAAGGTTGTATCACTCCCCAAAGCTATTGTGGGCACCTCCGCGTCCACAAGGCTCACCGATGCCATCCTCGTAATGGATTCGCAAGCGTTGCTGATATCCACCGTATAATCTCCCTCCTCAGAGACCGACAATACAGAGTTTGTCGAACCATCTTGCCAAATGTAGGTCGCTCCCTCATTCGTCACATCAAATAAAACCGTCTCTCCCAAACAAATGGTGGTGTCCGTCAAAATCGCTTCCAACGGAATTTGTTCCGTCACGGCGAAGGAAGCAGAAGCTTCCCCACAGCCATTTTGTAATGTCACATTATATTCTCCTGCAGAATTAATTTCGTAATTGGTGGAAGTACTGCCATCTTGCCAAAGAACCGTTACGTCAGCCGGAACCGGTAAGTCAATTGTCAGGGTAGTCCCAGGACAAAGCGTTGTATCTCCGTTTAGCTCGGTAACTGATGGTAATTCTCCGCCCGTAGTCAGACTTGCATTAAACTCCTGACTTTCACATGCATTGGATACTACGACGGAATAATCACCTGGCATTCCCGTTGTCAACACGGGATCGGTAGCCCCGTTATTCCACAAGTAGGTGGCTCCGGGAGTCGATACGTCCCAGGTTACTTCTTGGCCTTCACATAGGATGGTGTCTCTGATTTCAGCAGTGATCGGTTCAGCGAAACCTACTTCTATCATATCCTGAATCGTACCGCAATCATTGGTAACCGTCACTCCATATGATCCGGGGGTTGTAACGGTAAAATTGGGATCACTGGTTCCATCCTGCCATGCAATGATCGCATCGCCAACCTCGAGCTGGAGTTCGAGCGTATTTCCGGAACATAAGATCGTATCATTTCCTAAATCCACAGAAACCGCGGTTCCCTCACCTTCACTTACCGTGGCATTTAAGGTTACCATATCGCAAGCAGTCGTAATGATCACGCTGTATTCGCCCGGTGCCGTAGCAGTAAAAGTCGGCGAGGTAGCGCCATCATTCCATTCATAGCTAGCCCCTAGGGTGGTGACATCCCATTCTATACTTCCACCGGGACAGATCGAGCCGTTGTCTATACTTGCCGTAATGGCTGTGCCTGCTTCCACCAGAATTTCGTCCTCTCGTACTCCACATTCATTCGTAACTGTCACAGCGTACAAACCAGGCATATCCACCGAAAAAGTAGGATCGGTCGAACCATCTTGCCACAAATATTCAGCCCCGACCACACCTGGGTCCAACAACAAAGTAGCTGATTCACAAATAATCGTGTCCGCCCCAAGCAGTTGCTCCGGCAGACTGCCTCCCAACAGACTGACGGTCACCGAATCACTGATGGCTCCACAAGCAGTTGTTATGGTCAGGGAATAAATCCCGGCATCATTTACTTCCAATGTAGGCAAAAAGCTACCATCACTCCAATTATAGCTGCCGGCAATGTTTTCGGTATTTTGCAATGTAAGGGATTCACCCTGGCATATTGAAGTATCAGGCCCCAGATCGACATCAATGTCTAGCACCGGCCCGCCAAATACAATGGCACCGGGCGTTGAGGGATTTCCGCACAAATCCAAAGCTTCTGAAACTTCGTCTACCAATAGTGAAATCGTGTGTTCGTTCCCTACCTCTAGCGCAGGATTAATGGTTAATTCAAAAGTCTTGCTAAAATTTCCACCGGCATCACAATTAGCAGCGTTCAAACCAATATCGTAGGGTCCATTGTCTCCAACCAGTTGAAAATTATCCGCATCTAAAGTCGTACATTGAATATATTCTGAAAAGGAAACGGTAATCTTGCTACCGTTGCAAGATTCCGGATAATTGATGTCCGTTACAGTCGGTCTGATTTCATCAAAAATGCCGATATCTGCAGACAGTCCAAAATCGAGCGTATAGCCTTCTGATATATTGGCCGAAAAATTTAGAATGCACAACACGTAGGTATTGCCGGCAACCACATCGACCAATTCATTAAAAGGACTCAGTCCTGCACTTTGATTGGGTGGATCCGTACCACAATTGGGCCCTTGATCATTGTATATGGTTGCTCCGGTTGCTCCGGTTGCTCCGCTACATCCCGCTCCTCCGGCAGCATTACAACTCACTACCAGAGAAGGATCATCTAGTAGGTCACCGCAACTCGCATCGGTGATATCAAACAGGATCCAGTCGTAGTCCTGTAGTGGATTAGTGGGAGTCAATACAAAACCAAACTGCCCGGTTTGGTTGACGGTGAAAGTATACCAAATAGAATTATTCTCATTGACGAGACAAACATTCTCGCCGTCATAGTCCATCGTGTTCCCAAAGCCAATTGGAGCCCGATCTTCGACGTATACCTCCTGGCAAACCGGAATGGCTCCAAGACAATCCTGGATAGACGCTTCCTGAGAAAATAAGGGTACTATCAATGGGAAACCTAAAAACGCTAAACTAATGAACCTCATGGGTACAGGGGGATTTTGATGTTATTAAATCAATTCGTAAAGTTTTCCCTCTATAGTATGTATGAAGTTGCTCGAGATCCTGTTGGATCCGTAGGTCATCTTAAATTCCTTTGGAAATAAGTAGATTAGTTGGTCAAGATTATGGAGATATTAAAACCGGGGAGAAGACTTGTAAATGTAGCGACTTTAAGATAATTGCCAATCATTTTAACATTTAACTGTATTTCAGCTTATTTATTATTTAAAAGCAATGAGTTATTGCATAAAAAAAGCAAAAACATATCAGGATTCGCTATGTTGGAATGGTATAAACCACTTTCCGGGAGGCCGTCAAAGCACCTCCGGCAAGTACAAAAAAGGAATTGATTATTGTAAGATCAGCTCTTTTTCAAGCCTTTGAATATCTTTTCTTTGAAATCCTTCATTTTCTGGCCAAAACTAATCGCAGGAATTTCCAAACCTCTACTGGCAAAATACTCGGTATCTATGTAGGTAGGGTATACATGACTGTGATCCAACTTCTTATCGACGGAAGTGTCTTTCGGATAGGAGACCGAGAGTTTCTTGTTTCCATTAATCCCATGGATGACCTTCTGACCACAATCCGGACAATTATATTCGATCTCATCTTTACGAATTTCCATCTCAGTCCGTACTACTCTATTGGGACTATTTAAAAACTTAAACCTTTTCATGAAGCTTTTTTTTGTTCAATAAATAGATGGTCGCAACGGGATAAGCCGTTCGGAACGATTCTTGTCTCTTCAAATGGGAATGGGGATGTGAGCAAAAAAATGTTGCTATAGATTAGGTAAAATCCAGTTGAGCTATCATAGGTGATAGTGAATTAAACGACTACAACATTCAGATGTTGCGTTGCAAAATGTTAAGACGATCGCATGTGACTTCTCAGATTCCCACCGTCTAATAATCGTGTTTCAGCGCCGTTGCGAGTATTGCAAAATCAGTATTTCAATTTGATAATGAATGTTTTACGGCACCAAACACAATATTTCGACCAGCAAAATTGTTATTGACCAAAATAAGAGAAAACACACTCTAATCATAAACACCCAAAATAGGCTTGATCATGAAAAATGCCCTAATTGTAGTACTATCGACCAACCTAGTCATGATGAGTGCTCAGGATCGTTTCATCTCTGATGATTACAGTTCTTACTTCGAATGGTTCCATCAGCACTCACAGGTAGAAGCGCTCTATTCTGATGCTTCGATATTGCATGCGTTTTCACAAAACACGGAGGTCTTTTCCGATCCCTGCAACACTTCGGAGATTCTAACTATTCTACCGATCGGCCAAAGTGTTAAGAACATCGCTTATCCGGATTATTTTTTACCGGAAGACGAAATCAACGGTTATGGCGACATTTGGTATCATGTAGAAGTGCAAGAGCAAAACGGAACGACCATCAAGGGTTATATCTGGGGAGCAGATATTGCCAAAGGATGGAGAGAGGCCGAAATTACTGGCAATGGCAACCCAGAACTAGTCATGTTAGGAGTTTCTTCGATCCCCCGTATTAAGCCAGAAGATATTTATGCGGAGATTCGAATTGTCAAAGACCAGCAATTGTATTTCCAAAAAAACCTTCCCGGTCTATGTATATTCGAAGATTGTGCCTCCAGCCCACTGTTGCGTACATTTGCCTCTCAAAGTTTGAATGGACAGATTGTAATCGAAGCCAGCACTATTACCATTGGGTGCGATGCAGGCATCGAACGCGCTTTCTTCTATTGGAACGGGAAAGGCCTGCAGCGGGTTTTCCACGCCGAGCTGACCACGAATAAATTATATACTAAAAAATCGTTTCATGTAATGACTTCACCGGCTGAAGAAACTTACCAAATCTGTCAGTACAGCCACCAGGATGAAAACTTTAATCCCGTTTGGAAATGCGAAAGCGTACGCAAGGACAATCACCCAACACCGCCTAAGCAAATAACAAAAAGCAAAAAGAAGAAAGTAGCTAAAGCCTGAAAAAATTTGCTACCATAGATCTATTGGCTTTATGAGAATGGTACCGGACCGAGGCCGGAACCAAGTACGTTATCGCTTTGATTAGAACACATGAAAGCATAAATTCGTTAGATCATGTGACT
>JANQRV010000527.1 GCA_028284395.1 Saprospiraceae bacterium | reverse complement strand
AGGACAGCTTTTGATTCGGAGGTCGGTCTTTGGCTGGATCGAGCTCTTACCCGGGCCTTTCAAAAAGAACCCATCAAAATTAGGAATTCCGGCGGATCCATTCCAATTGCGCCATTTGTCCGCTCGCTGGGCATCCCGGCAGTCACGGTACCGACCGTCAATCGGGACAATAACCAGCACAGCCCAAATGAGAACATTCGCTTGGGCAACTTTGTGGAAGGCGTCAAAACCTTTATTGCGATCCTCACCGAACCAATCGGTAAATAATGACGATGGCAGCGAGCATTCACGCCCACTGCCATCGTTCTTGCTTCCGTATGAGAAGAATCTAGTTGATCAACGGATTTTTTTCACCAAACCAACCTTGTTCCCTCTTTCAGTAAAGAGATGACCACCTCTGGCGATGAACAGATCAAGTCCATTGGTGCTCATTTTGATCATTGAAGTATAATTCGGATCATTGATTCTCGTCAAACGACCGAGGGCTCTTACCGAACTTCCCCTGACGAGCACAAACTCATTCGACCGGGTGATGTAGTAATCACTCTTCTTGTTGGCAAATAGGTCTACCTTATAGCTAGCAAAAGAAGGATGTCTTTTAACATCGGGGATTGGGGGTGCGGTAATAGGCCCGGTTTCTTCCTGTCTGCTCCTAGGTGGATAATCATTTCGAGATCCTGGATTACTATTCGTTTCGGGCTCGACTTCCTGCTGAACGGGATCGCGTCCGCCCACTACGGGACCGCCACCGTATGCCTTGATCTGCTCATCTGCTTCAGACCAGCCTTTGGCGATCGAACGCAACCTATTGGCTTTCGGTGGATGCGAAATCGACCCGAAAGGACTTGCCAGAAGATTCATGGCTGCTTGAGCTTCCTTCAGAGAAGCCCCCATCTTCCGGAGTACAAACCCAGAAAATTCATCGGCCTGCAGTTCCATGCCGGGCCGGCTCCCCTCACTGGTCAATGTGTGCCCACTTAAGTGATGACCCAACTCATGAGCCAAAATGCTAATTGAAGACCAGTCGGTATTGGTATTCTTATTGACTTTCTTGATGAATTTAGGATTGTAAAGAATGTAACGAGTCGTACCTAAAACCACCGCTGCTGCATTCGGCACATCCGCTGCCTGAATTCGAAAATTGGCGGGAAGCCCAACCACCTTCATAATGTCGTTCATGACTGCGTTGGCTTCAGCATTTGACTCAAATTCAAACAGTGCGGGGATGGCCACTGATGTCACTTCAAGGCCACAGCTATTCGTCGTTTTTACAATGGTGTCCTCTTGGGCATAACCGATTCCATAAGCAAGCATAAGTCCAATAAAGAGGAGTTTAAATTTCATTGGGTCTCTTTTTGTTTTAGTAATGACAATACCTAAGCAAGTGATCAACCGTTCATTAAGAATCTTCGCTTAAGTTAGATTCAATGCTCGTAATAACGTTCATTCAAACTACAAAAATTGCAAATATTAGTTTTTTTTTGAATTATTTAACTTTAGGATGGCTACAATAATTCGTCGCGTAGTTCCTTTAATCTGTCCCTTTCCTTCTTGCTCAGGCTTTTGATTCCATTTTTCCGGATCTTGTCCAATAACTGGTTCATTTCCTCTTCTTTGGTTGGTTGCATGCGGCTATTTTTCCAAAGATCTTTGGTGTTGAACCCCCAATATTCCTGGATCATGAGTATTTCCGGATTTCGAATAACCCAGTATAAAAACACGAATGACGGTAATAAAATTGCCAAGATGATCCAACCTTTTTCCAATAAAACTGCAGGAGAAAGGCATATGGTCAGCAGCACTCCAACGATTGCGCCACCCAAATGGGCTTCGTGGCCGATGTTGTCACCTTGGCTTTTGATTCCGAATATGGATACTACCACAAATAAGAGTCCAAAAATCCAACTCTTGAGTTGAAAGGGAATTAGGATAAAACCAATCTCGCTGTTTGGATGAAAAATGATAAAAGACATAATCACTCCGCTGATGGCACCGGAGGCACCTACCGCCCGGTAGTTCCAATGATTTCGGTGAAGGTACAGAGCTAGTAAATTACCACCGATCAAAGATCCAAAATACAGGATCAGAAATTTTGGACCGCCCATTAATCGCTCGATCTCATCACTAAAAGACATCAGAGCGATCATGTTAAAACCGAAATGAAGCCAACCAACGTGAAGAAATCCGGAAGAAATCAACCTCGTATATTCCTTCCGAAGTAAAATTCCGTCTACTTCAAATAGGTAACGTTCGTAATAAACCCGATCCGTCAGTCCTTTGTATGTAAATAAACCGGTGAAGACTAACAGCAGAATACCCAAAACACCTGTTTCTTCCATTGATATCCCTCTTTTAAATTTGATCAGTTAAGCAGGTGATCAAATTGAATTGTGAAATTTGTTCACCTGCTTAAGATAGGAAATTTGCTTTGCATGTAAGAAAACGGAATCGAGTCTTAATCAGAAACTGTTCGGAAACAGGTCAGTAGTTTATCAAAATCTCTTTGGTCGTTGTACAAATGCGGGGATATCCGAACCGAATTGCCGCGCACCGAAACAAATACCCGATGTCGCATGAGCTCCTTTTGAAACGCTGGAAGATCAAATTCCTTGGGTAACAGGACACCAAATAGGTGACCACAACGGTATTGTTCTTCATGAACCCGGAAATTCAAGGATCTCATCTCCTCGACAAATGGTCTGGAAATGCTTCGACAGTATTCCTGAATTCGCACCACGCCCCATTCCAAGATTTGTTTGATGGCTTTTTCCAACATAGGCGAAAGAATAAAATTGCTTCCCTCCCCCACCGAAAAACGCCAGGCCAATGGTTTGTACTGATCTTCATAGTTCACCAATTGGGAAAAGTCTTCACTATTGTACCGATTGATCCAGTTTTCTTCAATTGGCGTACCGGCATCAAAATAAGGGCCGAAATAGGCACATCCTAAACTATAGGGACCCAAAAGCCATTTGTAGCCGGCACAAATCAATGCATCGGGCTGAATCATGTTGACATCAAACGGTAAAGCTCCTACAGACTGAGTTCCATCAATCACCAATAAGGAACCTACTTCCCGTGTCTGCTGCCGAATTGCCAACAGATCGAATGGAAGGCCGTCGGCCCAATGTACCTGTCCGAGAGCAACAACTGCCGTCTTGTTGGTGATGGCTTGCAGAAGACGCTCATTCACCTGATCTGGCGTCCATTCTTCCGCCCGAAATTTGACATTGCGGATCACAGCTCCGGAAGCCTCCGCCAAACGTTGCCAAGAATAATAATTACTGGGAAACTGTTCTTCGGCTACCAGAATTTCATCTCCCACTTGAAGACTCAAATTCCTGCAGACCGATGCCACTCCGTACGAAGCTGAAGGAATGATGGCGATCCGGTTCTCATCCGAGGCATTGATCAGACCGGCAAAGGCCTGACGCAAGGATTGCAAGGATGTGTAGAAGTCTGCGGCCTTGATCTCATAGGGTCGGACTTTTCTTCGGATACCTTCGACTCCGGCATCGGCAACCGTCCGCAATAGCGGTGACATATAGGAGCAGTTCAAATAGGATACATCATTGGGAAGATCAAACAATTGCTTCTGGCAAGCTAACATAGCGGCATTTTAGAGAAAAACCGAAATATAGCTCATTTGTCGATATTCCCTGCTAAAACTTGTATCGCACGGAAAGGTTGGAGAATCTCCGTCGGATTTTCTGATCTTGATCACGGAGCACCGACCGCAAACCATATTGATACCCGAGGCCGATACTCCAAGACGGATCGAAGCGATAATAAACCTGACCCAGTAAGGTATAATCGAAGCGATTGCTGTTTTCGTCCAAAGCCACCGTATATCGGTTGGGTCCCTGACCAAGTACGAAGTTATCTAAAGTAAAAGCGGACTCGTCCGAGAACTGAATGTTGTCGGCAATGCGAAATGTAACCCCTCCACCGACAGCGGCTTCCCAACGATGCCCAAATCTTTTGCCAACCATCACCGGCAAGTAAAGAAAATGCATCCCCGCAGTGAAATTGCCGGTAATAGCATCTGCTGCCGAGACCCCGACCTGGGATGTATCCAAAGAAGCCGACAAAGGATCGCTTGCCCTCTGGGATTCTTCGGGCGCAGATGAAGCGGCATCCAGTTGGGCCTTGCCGGAACCACCGAGAGATCTGCGTGCACCATCGTATCGGAGATACTGCCAACCCAGTCCTGAATAAAAGTACCAACGCCGGCTTTTACCCAAATCCCACCGTAGAAAGACATTTGCGGACGTACCGGTAAGATAAGTTTTTTCCAGGCTTTGGTAGCCCAATTCAATCCCCATCGAATATCGTTTCTGATTCATGCTGGACGCAGCAATAACGGGTTCTTGACCGGCATCCTTTAGCGCTAAAGTTAAAGACGGAATCCTTGCAAAGGACCGTAAAGGGATCCTCCATTCAACCCTTTCCCGGACCGGGGGGGCAGTTTGCGATAATTGTACCGGCTCGATAGCCGGTAATCGCTCAAAAAACCAGGATTTTTCCTTTCTTGAAGAAAATCCTGCATATTCTTCAACAGCCTGTACTTCGACATTTTTCGTAGCATTGAGCTGGGGCGTTTCAAAAGGACTGTCCCCTTCACAATCTTCATCTTCCACATGTGTCGCATGCGGTCCGGAGACAGTCTTAGTTGATGGGATTACAATTAAATTACTATCATCTGCTATTTTAGATCTCTTTCCATAGTAGGAAAAAGAAACTGTTGCAATGAGTAGACCTGTTCCAAACAACAAAAGAATAGGCAGCAACCTTCTGCGACGCTTAGACTTCACAGGCAACTCGGCATCAAGCAGCATTTTCATTTCCTGCCATGCGCCATCGACAAACCCGTCATCTATCCTATTATCCTGCATGTTGTTTGATGTTATTTCGTTTTACAATCAGTTGCTTCAAAATTTTCCTCGCTGCAGCAAGATGCCACTTAGAGGTTCCAATGCTGATCTCGGTCATTTCTGCGATCTCGCGATGAGAATACCCTTCAATGGCATAGAGATGAAATACCCTCCGGGTTGCCACCGGTAACTCCTGGACCAGCTCGAGTAAATCTTCGAAATACAGATGATCAAGCGCTGTTTCGGACTTTGTGCTATCCCGGTCTTCCAATTCGAGAAAATGGATCGTCCGCGAATTGCTCTTAAAGTAATCGGAAAGTGCATGGAAGACCAGTTTCCTAATCCACCCCTCTAAAGATCCCTTCCCGGTATACTTGTCGATCTTCTTGAAAACCCTCAAAAATCCATTGTTCACGATCTCCATCGCATTTTCGCGATCCTGCGTGTAGCGCAAACACATACGCATCATGGACCTGAAGTATTTTCGATACAACAATTCCTGGTGATACCGATCGTTTTCGATACACCCCTTTACCAGGTCTTCGTCGTTGTATTTTTTTCCGTGCTGCATGTTTTATGTTCCCTTACTTCTTGGGTTTAGCAACGTAGCAAGTGTATGATAGCAATTAAAAATTCCGGTCGCAAGTCCAATCCTAAGAAAAAGTGACGTTAAACGTGCCGCGCTTGGGATCGCGGCACGCGTAGTCTGTTGGGAAAACACTAAAATGTAAATCCAAATCGAACTGCTAATCTCTTGTAAAGTATCTTGTACTCTTCAAAGTCTTTGACGTTAAAAAAGTCTTGTCGATATTTCAAACGTTGAAAACGGTATCCAATATCAAAGTTAAGGGCATTGCCCTCCATTGTATGCTTCACAAAACCAATCGCGGCATGGGCCATAAAACCTCCCCGAGCTTCATGGATGTTCAGGTCCTCGTCTTTATTGGCCAAGCTGTAACCAAAGTGCAAACTGTAGGCCGGCGAAAAATGTTTTGGCGAAAATTGTCCTTTCAACTCGACAAAAATCGGAATGAGGGAGACCCGGTCATCGAGAAAGTAATTGTCGTAACCAACGCCGAATCCAGTCCCCAACCATTGGTTCCAGTCGCGCCCAAATGTAGTCTGAATTCCCAGGCCCACTTGAAACTCTTCGGCAAAGTATCCTCCCAGACCATAGAAGCGAGTCGTACTATACCATCCATCAAAAGTGAGTGGCTGATACGCTTTCGGGCCTCTTACTTTTTTGGCTGGCGCCTCCTGTTGTACAACTTTCTCAATCCGGTCACCGGTAATCGCAACGGAGGAAGTAGGGGTAATTTGCAAACGCAGGATCTTACCGATTTCGTAAGCGCGGACCTTGCCTCTCAATACACTCCCGTCTTTTAAATAAACTACATCCAGTGGTCCTTTTAATTTACCTTGAGCCGATAGCGAACAAGCAAGGCCGAAGATCAGAAAAAAGATGATGATCAATTGTTTCATGTTCCATTATTTGTTGGCGACCGGAATGACGCTCAGTTCTTGTAAATTACTAGGGTCGGAGAAGTCAAACTGATGGAAACCGTCCTTCCCGATGACCATGGCCAATTTGCGGCTGGGAATAGTGATTACGTCGTAAGTAGTAAAACCTTTTAAATGGGCGGTCATACGTTCATCCAATCCTCGCCAGTCACTTGCTTCAAAAACTTTCAGTCCTTCATCATTTTCACAGATAAACAAGTGGTCGTCCGCAAAAGAAACTCCGTGTGGATTATGCATAGGATAAGTGACCAATAAGCGAGGATTCGTAAGATTGGAGATGTCTACGATATCGAGTTGGTTATTAAAGTTTTGACATTCGGTTCCGTCACGGAGCGTTACGTAAGCGCGATCGCCATTCACATATACCGGATCACAGGCGCGTGCATGTTCGAATTTCGACAATTGTCTCGGCGCATCGGGATTGCTGTTGTCAAAGATATACATACCATCATTGGCACCAATAAATAGGTTTTCACCGTAGGGGAAGATGGTTTCGATCCCCCACCCTACAAAGACGTCGCTGGATAATCTTGGGCGACTAGCTACGGCCACATCAAATACCTTTAGGTTCATATTATCGATTGCATAAAGTCGTTCGAAGGCAATCGTGAATCGCGCCAGCGACCCTCCTACTCCGATACTGGCGGCAGAACTGGTGGTTGGAGCACCCGCTCTTGCTGCATCAAAGGCATTGGCTTCCGCACTTAAAACACGACCGAAATCATCGAACCAGAAATCGCGACCAAAATTCGGATTGCTGCAGTCGATGTCCATCGTCTGTTCTGTTTCTTCAAACCCAACGAGGTATCCTCGCTGCGGATCAAATCCGTTGAGTTGAAATACTTCTTCGGTCCTGGACTCCTGTCGTATATTTAGTGGATCAGAGATATCAATTGTTACCAGGTCTACGTAACTATCGGCATACAAAAAATTGTCCTTAATCGCCATATCTACATTGCCGGGAATTTCAATAAATGAAACAAAAGTAGGGTTGGCAGGGTCTCGGTTGTCAATCACGTGAATGCCCTCGTGTACCTCATTGATCAATACATAGTTGTCATAGAAATAAATCTTTCCCGGGTTTTCCAGGGCTTGGGCTGCTATAGAATTGGCATCGACTCGAAACTCACCCGGTGTAACCCAAATCGGTTCCCAAACATAAAAAGTACGAACTGCTTCACAATCATCTTTCAGGCATCCGGAAAAAGACAAGCAAGTACTCAAGAAAACGAAAACATAAACTAGCTTCTTCATGATTTATTTTTTATTAAAAATGGGATTCGATGGGATAGACAGAAGCGCTTTGTGAAAAGGTTGGGTCGGACTGTTAATTTTTTCTAAAATCTTTCGGGTATGCAACTTTTACCGGCCGGTAACCTGTTCTTACTTCAACAGCCAAAAAATAGAAAACCTAAGAAATGAACCGGAGTCTATTTTAAGCCTATGACTTTCATAAGCCCGACGCCTTAGCAGCGGCCCGTCTCCTCCGAGATCAAAATAGATTTCACTTTGTGTTCAAAGAATCATCAAAATTTCGAACAAATGAAAACACATTTTTTGCTGTTGATCTCCTTGCTAATGCTGGCATCCAGTTGCCAAGAAAAAGATCCCATAACTCCTTGCACGTTAAATCTGGACCAGGAGGGATTACGTTTTTTTGAATTTGCCCACGAGAAGGGTAATTTCATTGCCTGGACCAGCAATGCGGAGGTGATCGACCTCGTTCTACACCAATTATCCCTACCGGAAGCTCAGCGGGGACAACACATCAATGGAAGGATAGACCGTTTACCAGAGGGTTGCAACTCCAACAAAAATTGGAGTTGGTACTTCGTTCCGGAAGAATGGTCCATGGCCGATTTTTCCATCGAATTATGCGATGGAAACCCACAGTACGTCGAAGAGAACTTGGATGAGTACATCCGTATCGAGGCCTATTGCCCTTGGGGATCTTATGTTCTCCGGGAAGTTTCCCGGCCTTAGTTCTTTCCGTACTCGACCTTGCGACCGGGGGTATAGGGCGCGCCCGCTTCCTCGAGCATTTTTTGCAATTGCATCATCTCTTGGTCCTGCAATTGCTGAATTTGTTGCAACAGGGGCTGAAATTCTTCTTTTGCAATAGCATAGCTTTCCAGGTGGGTCTTGGTTGGTGAAGCAGTGGAATAAAATTGTTCGTAACTCAACCTACCAATGCGTTGGCTGACAGAGGGCGGGCGCCCCAGATCCAGCTGACTGGCGACTCGGTCGCCATTCAGTTTTAGTCGAATCTCAGCAATCTTCATTTCGACAGCGCGGACCGCAGCAAGCATCGTCGCCAGTGGTTTTTCGGTCCGTCCAATAGCTTTTTTGATGTATCTGATTTGATCGCTCAATTCAGTCAATGTACCTTGGGCGCCATCGACTGCCCGCTCCAACTCCGACACTTCCCTTTGAAAGGCAACTTTCGCGGAGCGATCGGCAGCCGGCAGTGTCGTATTATTCAGGGCCTTGACTTCAAAAGAGACCGGCCCGTCGAGGAGAGTAACGTCGCCATCGATGATTTTTGAAAGACTGACCTGGTATTTTCCGGGCGTTACCAGTGTCCCCTCTTCTTTTCCGGCAAAGGCGTTATAGAAGGATGGGTTCCTGAATCTAATCGGGGTCTTAGGAGCGTACCGCAAGTCCCATTTTATGGTGTGTACCCCCTTTTTGGGGGTTGTTGTCAATTTCCTAACCACCATACCGGAAGCGTCGGTGACCGTAAGCAGTAATTCCGGTTTAGCTTCTTCCCGTTCTGCTTTTAAGGCCTCATAGGTAGGATAGGCATGATCTTCATCGGCTTTGGCCTGCTTCTGTTCGAGTTCTCTTCTCTGTTCGCGTTTGGTTTTGATGTTTTCTTTCAGATAAAACCTCAACAAAGCCACCGGGCCCAAATTCTCCCCGGAGTAATAGCTGTCTCCCTGAAAGGATTTCCCCGGCAGTCCCAATGGAACGCTTTTCTCAAAAGCCAGCGGATCTCTAACGGCGAATAACTTTGCTTCCTTTTCCAGTTCATCCTGCTGCAGATTGCGCAACGGCGAATAATCATCCAACACATAAAAGCCTCTTCCGAATGTTCCCAGGATCAAGTCATTTTCTCTTCGCTGGATGGTCATGTCCCGAACGGCTATGGTGGGCAGCCCCGCTTTAATGGGTTGCCAATGAGCGCCGCCATCATTAGAAAAGAAGGCACCAAATTCAGTGCCGGCAAAAAGTAAGTCGGGATCGATGTGATCTTCTTCGATGGCATAGACAGATCCTCGTTCCGGCAAATTACCGGTGATCGAAACCCATGAACGTCCCTGGTTGGTACTCTTATAGAGATAAGGTTGGAAATCGCCGTATTTGTGATGATTAAAGGCGGCATACACTACATTCACATCGTGCCGCGAGGCATATACGGAATAAACGTAAGTGCGATCCGGAACTCCCGGGAAAGCACTGATCCGATTCCAGCTCCCCCCTCCGTCGGTAGTAACTTGAATGAGACCGTCATCCGTACCGACGTACAACAAATCCTCATTGATCGGGGATTCAGAAAAAGCAACAATCGTACCGTAGGGCGAAGTCCCTCCATTCTTAGATACCGCATCAATGCCCCAAATTCGATCCATTACTTTCAACTCATTGCGATTGATCTGCCGGGTAAGATCATC